>NZ_MUMH01000063.1 GCF_002155965.1 Allokutzneria sp. NRRL B-24872 | reverse complement strand
GCCGGGATCGCCGTGCAGCGCCTGGCGTTGGTGCCCCGCCCGGGAACCCAGCTCGGCGAAGTCGTCGCCGCGCTCGCCGACGGCATCGACCTCGTCGCCTTCACCGGCACCACCACGCTCAGCCCCGCCCAGGTCCGCAAGCTCTCCGCACGCGTGCGCCAACGCGGAACCGTGCTCCTGCCCCTGGGCCCCTGGCCCTCCGCCGACGTTCAACTGCGCTGCGCCAACACCCGCTGGCACGGTGCCGGAGCCGGGGACGGCCACCTCACCCACCGCGAGGTCGACATCCACGCCACCGGCCGAGCAGCCGCCGCGCGCCCCCGCACGGTCCGCTTGTGCCTACCCGGCTGATCGTCGTCTGGTGCCCGGACTGGCCGGTGATCGCGGCGGCCACCACGGCCGGGCTGGGCGCGCACGTACCGCTCGCGGTGGTCGCGGCGAACCGCGTCCTGGCCTGCTCGGCAACCGCTCGCGCGGTGGGTGTGCGGCGGGGTCAGCGGCGCAGGCAAGCCCAGCGGGCGTGCCCGGACCTGGAGCTGGTCGCCGACGACCCTGGCCGGGACGCGCGGGTGTTCGAGCCGGTCGTGGCCGCCGTGGAGGGGCTGACCCCGGGCGTGGAGGTGGTCCGCCCCGGCCTGCTCGCCGTCCCCGCGCGCGGCCCGAGCCGCTACTTCGGCGGCGAGGAGACGGTGGCCGAACTGCTGGTCGACAAGGTGGCCGAGGCCGGGGTGGAGTGCCAGGTCGGTGTCGCCGACGGGTTGTTCGCCGCGACACTGGCCGCGCGCGGGGGCCTCGTCGTCCCGCCCGAGGGCAGCCCGGAGTTCCTCGCGCCGTTGGGCATCGGCGAGCTGGACCAGCCGGCGGAGCGCCTTCCCGGACGCGCGGAGCTGGTGGACCTGGTGCGGCGCTTGGGTGTGCGGACCCTCGGCGAGTTCGCTGAGCTGCCCGCCGCCGACGTGCTCAACCGCTTCGGCACGGCGGGGGCGCTGGCGCACCGACTCGCCGCCGGGCTGGAGGAGCGCGCGCCGTCGCGGCGAAGACCCCCGCCGGAGCTGAGCGTCACCGAGGAGTTCGACCCGCCCGTGACGAGGGTGGACGTCGCGGCCTTCGCGGCCAAGGCGATCGGGGAACGGATGCACGCGGAGCTGGCCCGGCGGGGGCTGGCGTGCGTGCGGTTGGGCATCCGCGCGCGCACCGAGGGCGGCACCGAGCTGGAGCGGGTGTGGCGCTGTGCGGAGCCGCTGACCGTGGAGGGTGTGCGGGACCGCGTGCGCTGGCAGCTCGACGGGTGGCTGCGCGTGGCGGGTGACGGCGGGCTGGACGGCGGGATCTCCGTGCTGCTGCTCGATCCCCGCGAGGTCATCGGCGCGGAGGCGTTGCAGCTGGACCTGCTCAGCGGCGAGGCGGAGACCTCGGGGGCCGAGCGCGCGGGCCGCGCGCTGGTGCGCGTGCAGGGCCTGCTCGGCCCGGATTCGGTGTGGCGCGGGGTGATCGGGGGTGGGCGCGGCCCCGGCGAGCGGGTGCGGCTGGTGCCCTGGGGAGACCCGCCGGTCCCGGAGCGCCCCGCCGAGCGGCCGTGGCCGGCCGCGGTTCCCGAGCCCACGCCGGAGCGCCTGGTCACCGGCCCGGTCCCGGTGGTGGTGCTGGACGGGAACGGGGCGGAGGTCGGCGTGAGCGCGCGGGACGAGCTGAGCGCGGCCCCGTGCGCCGTGCTGACCGAGAAGGGGCCACCGCGCCAGGTCCTGCGCTGGTCGGGGCCGTGGCCGGCCGCCGGGCTGGTCCGGCTGCAGGTGGTGCTGGAGCCCAACGGCGAGGGCGGCGAGCGGGCGCTGCTGCTGGCCGGGGACGGGACGACGTGGTGGGTCGAAGGCGTCTACGAGTGAGCCCGGGCCCGGCCGCGCAGCACCGCGCCGACCGACAGCACCAGGCCGACCGCGAGGACGATCAGGCCGCGCAGCCACACCTCGCCCTCCACCTGCGTGGCCAGCAGCACGCAGGACGCCGCGCCCAGCACCGGGATCACGCGGAAAACGCGGAAGTGCTCGTTCTCGACCTCGTCGCGCCGCAGCACCAGGACCGCGACGTTCACCGCGAAGAACACCACCAGCAACAGCAGCACCAGGGTCGAGGCCAGCGACGCCACGTCCCCGGTCAGCGCGAGCAGCAGCGACAGCGCCGCGGTCACCGCGATGGCCACCCACGGCGTCCGCCGCCCCGGCAGGACCCGGCCCAGCACGGCGGGCAGCAGGCCGTCCCTGGCCATGCCGTAGGCCAGCCGCGAGGACATGATCCCGGTCAGCAGCGCGCCGTTGGCAACCGCGACCAGGGCCACCAGGCCGAAGACCCAGGTCGGCACGCCGCCGGCGATGCGCACCACCTCCAGCAGCGGCCCGCTGGAGGAGGCCAGCACCTCCGGCGGCACCACCGCGGCGGCGACCGAGCCGACCGCCAGGTAGACCACGCCCGCGAAGGCCAGGGCCCCGAAGAGGGCTCGCGGGTAGGAGCGGCGCGGGTCCACGGTCTCCTCGGCGACGTTGACCGAGGTCTCGAAGCCGACGAAGGAGTAGTAGGCGAGCACCGCCCCGGCCAGCACCGCCGACAGCGGCCCGTGCTCGGCCGTGCCCAGCTGCGCCAGCCGCCCCAGGTCGGCATCGCCCCTGGCGATCACCACGATCCCCAGCACGACGACCAGCACCAGCCCGCCGACCTCGACCAGGGTCGCGACCAGGTTGGCGCGCAAGGACTCCTTGATCCCCCTGGCGTTGAGCAGCGCGAGCGCGGCCAGGAACACCGCCACCACCAGCAGGGTGGGCAGCGCGACGAACTGGCTCAGGTAGTCCCCGGCGAAGCCGAGCGCGAGCGCGGCCACCGACACCACCCCGGCGGCCAGCATGCAGAAGCCCACCAGGAACGCGGCGAACGGCCCGAACGCGCGCCCGGCGTAGTGCGCGGCCCCGCCCGCGCGCGGGTACTTCGTCGCCAGCTCCACGTAGGACCCGGCGGTGAGCATCGCCAGCGACAGCGCGACCAGCAGCGGTGCCCAGACCGCGCCACCCGCCTGCCCCGCGACCTCGCCGACCAGGACGTAGACGCCCGCGCCGAGGATGTCGCCCAGGATGAACAGGAACAGCAGCGGTGTGGTCACCGAGCGGTTCAGCGTGGCTGCCATGAAGCGCAGAGTTCTCCGGCGCTCTCGCGGCTAAACCACGGTGACGACGCGGCTCCGCGAAGCCAGGAACGCGCTCGCGGTCAGCCCGAACATCGCGTGGAAGGTGTCGCTGAAGTGCCCTGGCGAGGCGAATCCGGCGTCGGCGGCGGCCGTGGTCAGGTTGGCGCCCGCGTTCACCGCCTCCGCGACGCGCAGCATCCGCGCCCACAGCCGGTAGCGCCGGAAGCTCGTCGCGGCGTGCTCGGAGAACAGGTGCAGGAAGCGCGAGGTGGACAGGTTCACCGCCGCGGCCGTCTCGGCGGCGCTCGCGTCCGGCTGGTCCCGCAGCAGGCGCAGAGCTTCGGTCACGCGCGGGTCGATCTCCCCGGTGGAGGCCGAGAGGAGGTCCTGCACGGCCTGCAGCGGCTCGCGGGCGAACCGCTCCTCCTCGCGGTGTCCGAAGTGGACGGACGAGTGCCGCTCGGTCATGGCGGAGCGCAGGTCCGCGATCCGGTCGAGGTAGCAGAACAGCATCCGGCCGTCGCCCTCGACGAGGTGCGGGGTCCGCGCGGTGATCAGCGCGCTGCGCACCTCGCGCCGCCCCGTCTCGGCGGAGGTCAGCAGGAACGGCGCGTCCACGCCGAGCGCGAAGCAGTGCACCGAGCCGGAGTGGGTGTCCAGCCGCAACGACGGGCCCAGGTAGGCCGCGCGCCCCGGCAGGAGCCACAGCGTCGGGGGACAGCACGTTTCCGGAAGCGCGGCGGTGTCCACGCCCCCGATGATCGCAGAATGCGACGTGAACGGATCGCTCAGGCGCTGCTCGTGCTGGCCGGGCTCATCAACATCGCGCCCTCGCTCGGCGCGCTCTCCCTCGACCTCTCGCGCGCGGCCTACGGGGTCGGCATCGCGGGCCCCGACATGGAGGCGCTGTTCCGGCACCGCGCCGTCCTGCTCGGCCTGCTCGGGGCCACCCTGGTCGTCTCCGCGTTCCGCCCCCGCCTGCGCGCCGTCGCGGTCACCGTCAACGCGGTGAGCTTCGGCGTGTTCGTCCTCTGTGGACTGATCGGCGGGCCGCTGAACGCGGAGCTGACCAGGGTGGTGTGGATCGACGTCGTCGGGCTCGCGGTGCTAGCAGCCCTTGCCGGTGCGCAGCCCCAGCGAGTCGTGCACGATCCCTAGGTAGCGGCAGCCGTCACGCGCGTTCGGCTCGATGATGCCGCCCTCGTGCCACTCGTTCCACGCGTAGATGCTGACGAAGTTGTCCACCGCGGAGATCCGGCGCGAGCCCGCGATGTCCTTGCGCAGCTTGGAGAGCACGTCGCCGAACAGCTCCGGTGTCTGGTCCGGGTAGAAGCGGATCTTCGCCCGGTCCGGGATCAGGTGCGGGAAGCGCGGGCGCTCGTCGAAGTTCTGCGCCGCGCACCGCATGAACTGCGACGGACCCTTGGCCAGGTACTCGGGAAGCGTTGCGGCGTAACGGGCGTAGGACTTCTCGTGGTCGATGCGGACGCCGCAGTAGGCGCCCTCGGTCCCCCACCGCGCCGGCGCGGCCGGGTCGAGCATGGCCTCCCAGTAGCCGAGCACCATGATGTCCTCGCCCAGCGCGGACGCGGCGCGCTGGCGCACCACGGAGATGAACTCACGGGTGTCGGCGTCGGAGCCGTCACCGATGCCACGCCGGTCGCACAGGGTCAGCAGGAGCCTGCCGTCGTTGGCGCGCAAGAAGTTCGGCTGCTTGAAGTGCCGCACGAAGTCGTCGGCGACCGTGCCGAAGTCCGCCTTCGGGATGCCGAGGTTGCCCCACGGGTGCGCGCACACCGTCAGCGTGTAGTCGATGTTGAGCCGGTTGCGCGCGGCCCCGAAGGCGGTGAGGGACACGTCGAAGCGCTCCGGCTGCTTCTTCTTCGTGGTGTCCCAGTACCAGTAGAACTGGAAGAAG
Organism: Allokutzneria sp. NRRL B-24872; assembly: GCF_002155965.1. Lineage (GTDB taxonomy): Bacteria > Actinomycetota > Actinomycetes > Mycobacteriales > Pseudonocardiaceae > Allokutzneria. The sequence continues at coordinate 26,917 of NZ_MUMH01000063.1, read as the reverse complement.
TCCAAGCCAGCGCCGGTGGCCTGGTCGATGTGCTTCTCCAGCGTTGCGGGCTTGGAGTCGTCGTAGAAGCCGATCGACGGGCTCAGGTGCGAGAAGTCCCCGGGCCAGCCCTGCGTGTTCTGCGCGACGGCCGGGTCGCGGCCGGAGAAGTCCCGCACTCCGCCCCAGTGGTCACCGTCGCGCTTGAACACCCGCTTGGTGGCATTGATGGTGTCGGTCGACGCCGGGTTGAAGGTGCCGAAGTAGATGGCGCCCGCGCGAATCCACTCCGAGTGCCCCCAGCCGAGCGGGCCGTCCGCGCGGTAGCCCTGTCCGGTCAGCTCCCCCGTCCGGGACTCGACGGCGACCCGCCACTCACCGGACTTGCTGAAGCGCAGCAACCGTTCCATGCCCGGCTGCTGCGCGCTCCACAGGTGCCCGATGACATCTTCGTCGGTGAAGCCCTGCTTGATGAGCGCATCCCGCTCCGAGGTCGAGGCGGTGAGCAGGTAGCCGCTGCCGCCGCGCAACCGGAAAACGGGCTGCGAGCCGCGGAACGGCGCCGTGCGCCAGTAGCCCGCCTGGCCCGGTTCACGGGTGAACCTGTGCTTGCTGACCGCGTCCGCCGCCTCGCGCGGGGAGAGCGTGTAGAACCGCCCGCCCGCCGGGGTGCGCAGTTCGATCATGGGCACCGGATCGGTGACCTTCGCGGGCGAGGACTGGGCCTTCGCGGGTTCCGGGACACCGAACCCGGCAAGGGCGGCGACCACGACCGTGGCGATCACGACGGGCGCGGCGACAAGACGTCTCAACACGGCGCACAGCCTAGGACCCGCCCGACAAGTCCGTACAAGGTTTCAACCAGAGCGGTTGGGCGGCAACCGTGCGCGACTACACGGGCACGATCGACCTGATCCAGGGCATGAACTCGAAGACAGCGGTGTACACGTCCGGATAACCCTTCGCGCACGGAACGCCCCCGGAGACGACTCCCACCAGGGTGCGATCGGACGCGCGAACGACACCGCTGCCGGAGTCGCCGTGGCACGTGCCCACACCGACCGCCACCAGGGTGCAGAACTCCGTCCTGTGGATGTTCATGACACCTCGGTGGTACTGCTGGCACAGAGTGGCCGACATCGCGGAGGCGTCGACCTTGCGCAGGTCGGCGTGCACCGGCTGGCGGTGTCCCGACGTGCCCCATGCCACGACCGCGACGCCCTCCCCGTGGTGGACCGCGTTGACAGGCGGGGAGATCGCCCGCTGCCGCACGGAGAAGACCACTGGTCGAGCCAGTTCGAGCAGTCCGATGTCGAAGTTCGCCCGCTCGCTTGTGAAGGGGTTGTACTGCGGGTGCACGTGCAGCCGCGCGATCCGGTGGGACGTCCCGCCGCTGGACAACAGGGATGTGCCGCTGACGACTTGGACCGAGTTGAACGATGCCCGGATGGGAACCAGGCAGTGAGCGGCCGTCACGACGAATCTCTCGTGGATCAGCGACCCACCGCACATGTGGCTGCCGTTCAGCCGGACGCTCACGGCGTGCGGGTACTGGTCGACGCTCGTGGGACGTCCACCAACGAGCGGGCGGGCGTGCGCGTGCGCGGCCACCAGCACCGACAGCACCACGACCACCGCGACGGCGCTCAGCCTTCTCATGACCTGAGTGTCAGCGCGGCGGCACCGAGCGGCAACACGTTCGAACACGTGTTCGACTGCGGCGGCGGTTTCGCGTAGGTTCCAGGCATGGGCTTCACCAACCCCGCGATCCCGTGGCGCACGCTGGAGCGCCTGCTCTCCGGCGAGCCCGGCGACTCCGGCGGGCCCGGCACGACGACGCCGCGGTCCTCGGCGCGGGAGCCGGAAACCGTTGTGCCGTACGCGGAACTGCACTGCCACTCCAGCTACAGCTTCCTCGACGGCGCCTCCGATCCCGACGCGCTCGTCGAAGAGGCGCTGAAGCTGGGCATCCAGACGTTGGCGATCACCGACCACGACGGCTTCCCCGGGGCCGCGAAGCTGGCGGTCGCGGCGCGCGGCACCGGGCTGAAGACGGTCTACGGCTCGGAGCTGAGCCTCGACCTGCCCTCGGCCGGAGCCGGGGTGCCCGATCCCGGCGGACGGCACCTGTTGCTGCTGGCGCGCACGCACACCGGCTACCAGCGGCTGGCCGGGGCGGTCACCAGCGCCCACCTCCGCGACGCGAAGAACGAGCTGAAACCCCAGGGGGAGAAGGGAAAACCGACCTACCGCCTGGAGGAGCTGGCCGCGGCTGGCCGGGGCGAGTGGCTGGTGCTCACCGGCTGCCGCAAGGGCGCGGTGCGGGCGGCGCTGGCGGCCGAGGGCGTCGACGGGGCCGCGCGGGAGCTGGACCGGCTGGTCGCGCTGTTCGGCAGGGACAACGTCGCGGTGGAGCTGATCGATCACTCACAACCCTTGGACAGCACGGTGAACGACGCGCTCGCCGAGCTGGCCGAGCGGTTCCGGTTACCGGTGCTGGCCACCAACAACGTGCACTACGCGACCCCGGAGCAGGGGCGGCTGGCGGCGACCGTCGCGGCGATCCGGGCGCGGCTGCCGCTGGAGGAGATGGACGGCTGGCTGCCCGCCGCGCCCATGGCCTACCTGCGTTCCGGGGCGGAGATGGCCAGGCGGTTCGCCCGCTACCCCGGCGCGGTCGCCACGGCGGCGGCGCTCGGCGCCGAGTGCGCCTTCGACCTCAGGCTGGTCGCGCCCGACCTGCCGCCGTACCCGGTTCCCCCTGGACACGACGAGAGCAGCTACCTCCGCGAGATCGTCCACTTCGGCGCGCTCCGCACCTACGGGAGCTTCGCCGAGGCACCGGAGGCCTACCCGCAGCTGTGGCGCGAGCTCGACGTGATCACCGCGAAGAAGCTCGCGGGCTACTTCCTCGTGGTGCACCGCGTGGTGCAGTTCTGCCGCGATGCCGACATCTACTGCCAGGGCCGGGGTTCGGCGGCCAACTCGGCGGTCTGCTACGCCCTCGGCGTGACCAAGGTCGACCCGGTGCGGTGGGAGCTGCTGTTCGAGCGGTTCCTCTCCACCGCGCGGGACGGCCCGCCCGACATCGACCTGGACATCGAGTCCGACCGGCGCGAGGAGGTCATCCAGCACGTCTACGGCACCTACGGCCGCGAGCACGCCGCCCAGGTCGCCAACGTGATCACCTACCGGACGCGCTCTGCCGTGCGCGACGTCGCCAAGGCGCTGGGCCACTCCCCCGGCCAGGCCGACGCGTGGAGCAAGAGCTCCGACCGCTTCGCCCCGGCGCCCGGCGAGTCGGAGGAGGAGATCCCCGAACCGGTGCGGGAACTGGCTGAGCAGCTGCGCGGGCGGCCGAGGCACCTGGGCATCCACTCCGGCGGGATGATCCTCACCGGCACCCCGATCGGCGAGGTCGTGCCGGTGGAGTGGGCGCGGATGCCCGGCCGCACGGTCGTGCAGTGGGACAAGGACGACTGCGCCGAGATGGACCTGGTCAAGTTCGACCTGCTCGGCCTCGGCATGCTCTCCGCGCTGCACTACGCCGTCGACCTGATCGCCGAGCACCACGGCGTCCGCGTCGACCTCGCCCAGCTGAACCTGGCCGACCCCGCCGTCTACGAGATGCTGTGCAAGGCCGACACCATCGGCGTGTTCCAGGTGGAGAGCCGCGCGCAGATGGCCACCCTGCCCCGGTTGCGCCCGGAGAAGTTCCACGACCTCGTGGTGGAGGTGGCGCTGATCCGCCCCGGCCCGATCCAGGGCGGCTCGGTGCACCCCTACCTCCGCCGCCGTCGCGGTGACGAGGACCCGGACCCGCTGCACGAGTCGATGCGCAGGGCGCTGGAGCGGACCTGCGGCGTGCCGCTGTTCCAGGAGCAGCTCATGCAGGTGGCCATCGACGTCGCGGGCTTCTCCGCCACCGAGGCCGACGAGCTGCGCCAGGCCATCGGTTCCAAGCGCTCCTACGCCAGGGTCGAGGCGATGCGCGCGCGGTTCCAGGAGGGGGCACGGGAACTTCACAAGATCGACAAGAAGCTCGCGAACCGGATCTACGCGCAGATCGTGGCCTTCGCCGGCTACGGGTTCCCGGAGTCGCACTCGATCTCCTTCGCGCACATCGTCTACGCCAGCGCGTGGATCAAGCACTACTACCCCGCCGCGTTCTGCGCCGCACTGCTGCGCGCCCAGCCGATGGGCTTCTACTCGCCGCAGTCCCTGGTCGCCGACGCGCGCAGGCACGGCGTGGTGGCGCGCCGCCCGGAGGTCAACGCGAGCCTGGCGCACGCCACCCTGGAACCGCTCGGCCCCGGCGATCCCACGCCCGCGGTGCGGCTCGGCCTCGCCTCGGTGCGCACCATCGGCCAGAAGCTCGCCGAGGCCGTCGTCGAAGAGCGCGCGAAGAACGGCCCCTTCGCCGACATGGTCGATCTCGCCGAGCGGGTCCGGCTCACCACGGCCCAGGTGGAGGCGCTGGCCACCGGGGGCGCGTTCAGCGGTTTCGGCGTCAGCCGCAGGGAAGCGCTCTGGGCGGCGGGCGTGGTCGCGGCGCGGCGGCCGGCCCACCTGCCCGGGACCACCGTCGGAGCCGCTGCCCCGCAAGCACTTCCCGGCATGACCGAGTTCGAGGAGACCGTCTCCGACGTGTGGGCGACCGGGGTCTCCCCCGCGCGCTACCCGGTGGAGTTCGTCCGCGCGCACCTCGACCGGCTCGGCGCGCTCCCGGCCGGCGAACTGTCCACTGTGGACAACGGGACGCGGGTGCTCGTCGGCGGCGCGGTCACCCACCGGCAGCGGCCGCAGACCGCGGGCGGGGTGGTCTTCCTCAACGTGGAGGACGAGACCGGGATGGCCAACGTGGTGTGCACCAGGGGGATCATCGCCCGCTACCGCAAGGCCATGACCGCGCGGGCGCTGCTGGTGCGCGGCGTGGTGCAGCAGGTGGACGGCGCCGTCACCCTCAGCGCCGACCGGCTCCAACCCCTCGCCCTCGCCGGTCTCGGCGAGTCCCGCGACTACCGCTGAGCCTCAGCGACGGCACGGGTCCTGCCGGTGGCCGACAGAACCCGTGCCGTCGAGGAAAGGGACCATCAGTGCGGGACGTGCGACCCGACAGCTCCCTTGCGGCATCCCGCGCCACCGATGTAGTAGGCGTTCACGACGTTGCCCGCCGCGCCCAGAGGCGTGTAGCCGGGGCCCACGCAGAGGTGCTTGTCGTTTCCGGAACCGCCCCCCTGGTTGTCGATGTGGATGCGCACGGTCGTCGAGCCGCAGTGGTAGTACGCGGCGAACCGCGACGCCCCGGAGGAGAACTCGTAATAGCCGCACCGCACAGCGGCCTCTTGGCGGGCAGCCGTCTCCTCCGCCGCCACCGCCGTCGAAGTGGCGGCGCCGGTGGCCAGGAACAGCCCGACCGCGGCGATCCCCATCGCCGTTCTCGCGAACCGCATGCAGGTACTTCCTCTCGTTCGATTGAGCCCGAAGCTCTCAACGGATCTGATCGACCGGCATGTCATTTCCGCACGGCCACTCAGCCCAGAAAAACCTACAAAGCACTCCGAGAACGAGGAAGAGCACTTCTGGCCACGGTTTTGACCATGGCCAAAAGAGCACCGAAGGCGCTGGTCAACGCTTGGGCGGGGGAAGCGACCCGCAGGACCGTCCGGCGTCGCCTAACACAGATGGCGCGCCAGGCCGAACCCCTGACCGCATCAGGCCACTGAACGAATCGGAATATTTGTCCCCGTGTCGCCTTTTTTGGCGACCTGGCGCGCATCACGACGACTTCATACTGGAATTCCGAACAACGAAAGGAGAGGCGTCATGCGCGACGACCGCGAGTACGTGTAGCTCACCCAGCCCGCGGGCCGGCCCCCATCGGATGACCGCCCCCGCGCCGGGAAGCCGACGCGGCCGCGCTCGCCTGGAACGACCACGCGATCGCGGCCGCCGTGCCCACGGCGCTGAGCGCTCCCACGGCCAGCGCGGCCGAGGAGAGGACCTCCGCGAGGCCGCCGACGGCGAGCACCGCGATCCCCTGGCCCGCGCGCATGGAGGTCCGGGTCCACCCCGACGCCCTGGCGTGGTGGTCGGGTTCGGCGACGCGCAGGACCAGCGTCCGCACGGTCGGCAGGTACGCAGCGCCGACGCCGCCGATCAGCAGCACCACCGCCATCACCACCGCGCCGGGGCGGAAGGCGAACAGCACCAGCGGGGCCAGCGACACCACCAGCATCGGCCCCACGAGCCGGACCCGGGTGCCCTCGGAGCGGACGCGCTCCAGCAGCGCCACCCCCACCAGGAAGCCGACGACGTCGGCGGCCATCAGCGCCCCGACCGACCAGGACGGCGCGCCGGACTCGGCGACGAGCGGAACCATGATCGACTCCGGGGCCACGGCCAGCGCCCCGATGAACATCAGGCCGTTGAGGCGACGGAGGTCGCGGGTGCGCCACACCTCCCGCCAGCCCGACCACGACTGCCCGGACCGGGTGCGGGGAGGGGACGCCGGTGCCGGGTAGCCGTCCAGCAGCGCCGCCATCGCCACCGCGATGACCAGGAACGATCCCGCGTTCTGCAACAGCGCCCACACCGGGCCGACCAGGCTCACCACCACCGCGGCCACGGCGAGACCGGCCAGTTGCCCGACCTCGCGGACGATGCCGATCCGCCCCTGCGCGATCGAACGCCGCTCCAGGGGAACCGCGAGGTCGACGACGATCGCCTGCGCCACCCGGAACGGCGCGGTGGCCGCGGCGATCACCACGACCAGCGCGGCGATCCCGGCGACCCCGATCCCCGGCAGCACCATCGCGGCGGCGGCGAGGGCCTGGACGAGCGCGCACACCACCATCACCGCGCGCCTGGGGTAGCGGTCGGCCAGCGGCGAGAGCACCGGCCCGGCGACGAGCGCGGGCAGGTAGGTGCTGGCGAAGGCCACGGCGGCGGCCATGGTCGAGCGCGTCTGCTCGAAGACCAGCGTCGCCACGCCGATCTTGGCGAGCTGGTCGCCCACGGTCGAGGCCGCCTCGCACCAGGCGAGCACCCGGAACTGCCGCCCGAGCCGGGGCAGCGCCCGGGAACGTCGGAAGATCATCACAGCACGCTCCCTGAAGCGATTTGAGGGTTTCTCCGGAGAATATGTGGCTACCGCAGCTCAACCCTCCACAAGGAGTTCAATGAGAAACTTGAAGCATGACTTCTCGCCAGATCGAGGCCGACGACCTGCGTCGGCACATCATGGACAGCTTCGCCGGGACCGCGCTGCTGGAGAACGCCGGTGACCTGTTCTTCATCCACGACCCGGACGGCGACATCCCGCCGGAGCGCACCTTCCCGTACGCCACGATCGTCACCGGCGACCACTACGACACCGTGTCCCGGCTCGACGAGCCCGGCGCCTACCGGCTCAACATCGGCCTGACGAAGGCGACCTACACCGCGCTCTTCGGTGCCGCGCCGACGGAGCGCGACGAGAAGGGCGTGCTGGACACCGGTTTCGATCACGACGCCAGGGACCGGATCGTCCCGCACCCGATCTACGCCTCCCAGTACTGGGTGTCCGTGGTCAACCCGACCGAGTCCACAATGGACACGATTCGCCCGATGCTGGTGGAGGCGCACGAGTTCGTGGCTCGCAAGCACGCCAACAAGCGCGCTCGCCGCGATCGCGCCTAGCCCGGGACGACGGCGGGGACGCGCGCGCCGGTGCGCTCGGCTCCGACCGAGGCGATGACGACCAGCGCGACCCCGCCGAGCGCGCTGAGGCTGGGAACCTGGTGCAGCACAACGAGTCCGGTCACCAGGGCCACGGCGGGTTCGAGGCTGAGCAGCGTGCCGAAGGCCGCCGTGTCCAACCGCCGCAGCGCGAGCATCTCCAGGCTGTACGGGATCACCGGCAGCAGCAGCGCCAGCCCGAGCCCGACCAGCACCAGCTCCCAGGTCAGCGCGCCCACCGCCGCCGGTCCCCCGCACAGCGTGGCGACCACCGCCGCCGTCGGCATCGAGACGGCCAGGCCGCGAATCCCCGAGACCTCGTCGCCGACCTTCCGCGTGAGCAGGATGTAGGCCGCCCAGCACGCCGCCGCCCCGAGCGCGCACGCGACGCCGACCGGGTCGGCTCCGCCGTGCCACGGCTCCGTCAGCAGCAGCACGCCCAGCCCGGCGAGCACGGGCCACACAACGCGAGCGCCGCGCCCGCTGGCCATGGCGACCCCCAACGGCCCCAGGAACTCCAGCGCGGCGGCCGTGCCGAGCGGGATGCGTGCGACCGCCGCCATGAACAGCAAGGTCATCCCCGCCGTGGCGACGCCGAGCGCGACCCCGGCCAGCACCGCGGAACGGCTGAAGCTCGACGGCCGGGGCCGCACGAGGACCAGCAGCAACACGCCCGCCCAGGCCAGCCGGAGCCACGCGGCGCCGTCCGGACCGATCCGGTCGAACAGGCCCACCGAGGCCGCGAGGCCCAGCTGCACGGACAGCGTCGCGGCCAGCACCATCGCGGCGCCGGAGCGGGTCGAGGAGGTCATGCGGTCAGTAAACGAAACCGGGACCATTCGCGTCCACCACGCGAATGTGGACGAACCGTTCACTGATCATGGACGATGGGAACATGGAGACCCGGCGGTTGCAGCTGCTGCTCGAACTGTCCCGGCTGGGGTCGATGCGCGCGGTCGCCGACGCGCTCGGCACCACGACCTCCTCGGTCTCGCAACAGATCGCCGTGCTGGCGCGCGAAGCGGGGACGCCGCTGCTGGAGCCGGACGGCAGGCGGGTCCGGCTCACCCCGGCGGGGCGGCGGCTGGCCGAGCACGCCGTGACGATCCTGGCGGCGGTCGAGTCGGCGCGCGCGGACCTGCACCCCGGCACCGATCCCGTTGGCACCGTGCGCACAGCGGGCTTCGCGACCGCGATCAGCCGGTCACTGCTGCCGCTGGTGCTGGAGTTCGCCGACAGCCATCCCGGCGTGCGGATGACCCTGCACGAGCACGAGCCCGCCGAATCCCTCGCGCTGCTCGTCGCCGACGAGGTGGACCTGGCGATGGTCTACGACTACAACCTCGCTCCGTCCACAGTGGACCCATCGCTGGAGTCAAGTCCACTGTGGACGGCATCATGGGCGCTCGGCGTCCCCGAACACCTCGCGGCCGGGGTGTCCGGGAACGCGCTCGCGGTGTTCGAGGCGTTCCACGGGCACGACCTGATCGGCAACTCCCGCAACCGCGCCGACGAGGACGTGGTGCGCGTGCTCACCTCGCTGGCCGGTTCGGGCCCGGTCGTGCGGCACCAGGCGGACAGCCTGGACCTGGTCGAGGAGATGATCGTCGCGGGGCTCGGCATCGGCCTGCTGCCCGCCGAGCGCCCGCACCGCGCGGGTGTCCGGTTGCTGCCGCTCGCCGAGCCCGAGGTGCGGCTGCGCTCCTACGCGGTGATCCGCAGGGGGCGTCGCACGTGGCCGCCGCTGGCGCTGGTGCTGAACCGGCTCAACGCCGTTCCCTAGGCGGCTTCCGCTCGACCTGGTCGGCGAAGTCCGACCAGGCTTCCGCGCACTGCCGGGCGATCTGGGCCATGCCCTTGGCGCAGTGCCGGGGCACCGCGTCGGCGAAGCGGTCCCACTCGCGGCGGTCCAGGAAGTGCGCGCCGAGCAGCCGAAGCACTCCCCTGCCCACTTCGGAGCAGCGCAGCGACGGGTCGCGCCGCAGGTTGTTCAGCAGCTCCAGCGAGTCGGTGAAGCCCTGGGGCGCGTTCGGCTCCTCCTCGCGGCGGCGCGGGCCGACCGGGTCCTGGCCGAGCCGGACCCGCTCGCGCACGTCCTTGGCGGTGCCGATGCTGATCCCGGCGGCTGCGGCGACCTCGCGCAACGACGAGCCGGGGGCGCTCGCCAGCAGCTCGGCCGCGCGCAGCCGCCCGGAGACCCGGTCGAGCGGGCGAACCCGGCCGTCCAGGCCCATCCGGCTGCCCTGTCTGGGAACGGGCGCCGTGGCGCGTGCGGCGGCGATGGTCTTCGGCGAGAGCCCGGCGGCCGCCGCGAGCCGCCGGTCCGACCACTCCGGGTAGGTGCTGACCAGGCGCAGCGCCGCAGCTTTGCGGTCCACTGTGGACAGGCTGTTGCGGCGGACGGCGAGCATGAAGCCCGCGTCCGGGTCGCCGTGGAAGAGCTCGATCTCGACGGTGTCCTCGCCGCGCAGCTGCGCCGCGCGCAGCCGGTGCCGCCCGTCGAGGACCGCCATGGTGGCGCGGCAGACCAGGATCGGCGGGAGCGGGTCGGGCTGCTCGGCGACGCGCCGCGCGTGCTCCTCGTCCACTCCGCCGAGCCTGGGCGAGTCGCTGCCGTGCAGCTCGGCGATCGGCACCCTGGCTCGCTCGCGCGGCTGGGTGCCGACTTCCTGCTGGACGGTCACGACTTCTCCTTGGCGGCCGGGGAGCTCTGAAGCTAACTCCGCTCCCCCTCCCGGTCACGCCCCGTGAATCGGTGACGCGGGGGGATCAGGCCGGTTCGAGCACGAAGACCGGGATCTCGCGCTCGGTCTTCTCCTGGTACTCGGCGTAGGTCGGGAAGGCCGCGACCGCGCGCTCCCACCACTGGGCCTTCTCGTCGCCGGTCACCTCGCGGGCCACGTAGTCGCGGCGCTCGGTGCCGTCCTGGAGTTCGACCTGGGGGTGGGAGACGACGTTGTGGTACCAGACCGGGTGCTTCGGCGCCCCGCCGAGGGAGGCCACCGCGGCGTAGGCGCCGTCGTGCTCCACCCGCATCAGCGGGGTCTTGCGGAGCTTGCCGGACCTGTTCCCCTTGGTGGTCAGGATGATCACCGGCAGTCCGCGCATGGTCGTGCCCTCGGTACCGCCCGAGCCCTCGTACTGCTCGACCTGGTTGCGCACCCACTCGGTGGGGCTGGGCTCGTAGTCGCCGGTCAGAGGCATGGCAACGCTCCTTGAGTTCGAGGCATCCGCCTCTCGCCCAACGACGCCAAGATCACCGCTATTCCCGGGCCAGCCGTTCGAGTGACCGCGCGCGCGTCTCCGGCAGCGCCAGCACGCACGCCACCGACACCACCCCGTACACCGACATGAGCGCGCCGACCGCGAAGCTGCCGTACGAGGCCTGCAACGCCGTGGCCACCAGCGGGGGAACCGCCCCGCCCAGCACCGTCGCCAGGTTGTAGCTCAACCCGACCGCCGTGTACCGGTGCCCGGTCTCGAACAGCTCCGCCATGTAGGCCGCCGCGGGCCCGAGCACGCCGCCGCCGATCGCCAGGAGGAGGCAGAGGCCCACCCCGACCAGCACCACCGACCCGGTGTCGATGATCGGGAACACCACCAGCCCGCACACCACCGCCGCGATGTTCCCGCCCAGGACCACCCGCCGCCGCCCCACCCGGTCGGAGCGCAGCGCTCCCGCCGCCGTCGCCGCGACCAGCACGATGCCGCCGATCACCCCGAGCAGCAGCATCGTCGGCTGCGAAAGGCCGAGCACGGTCGTGCCGTAGCTGGTCAGGTAGACCGTGCCGATGTAGTTCAGCCCGAACGCCGCGCTCAGCGCTCCGCCGCCGAGCAGGATCTGTCGCGTGTGCGCCGAGAACGCCGTCCGCAACGGCAGCCGCTGCTTCGCCTGGGGCGCGCGGAACACCGGTGTCTCCGCGATCCGCAGCCGCACGTAGAGCCCGACGGCGATCAGCACCGCGCTCAGCAGGAACGGAATCCGCCAGCCCCACGCCAGGAAGGCCTCGCGGCTCATCGTCGCCCCGCTGATCAGGAAGGTCGCGCTGGTCAGGAAGAAGGCGGTCCCCGGCCCCAGCTGCGGGTACATCCCCGCCCGGCCACGGCGCCCCGGTTCGGAGTGCTCGACGGCCAGCAACGCCGCCCCTCCCCATTCCCCGCCGACCGCGATCCCTTGCAGCACGCGGAGAACCACCAGGACCACCGGCGCGGCCACCCCGATCGACGCCGCGCTGGGCAGCACGCCGACTCCCACCGTCGACACGCCCATGAGCAGCAACGTGTAGGTCAGGGTTCGCTTGCGCCCCAAACGATCCCCGAGGTGCCCGAACACCACCGCCCCCACCGGCCGCGCCACGAAGGCCACCGCGAACGAGGCGAACGCCGCCACCGTCCCCGCCGTGGCCCCCAGCGCCGGGAAGAACACCGTCGGGAACACCAGCGCCGCCGCCGTCCCGTACACGAAGAAGTCGAAGAACTCGATCGCTGTGCCCGCGAACGACGCGAAGGCGATCCTGCGTTGCACGGTTGCCGTTCCTCCCCCACCTGTGATCCCACCGAAGCCTTCTCGCGCATCCGCTGCGCGGCAAGCTCGGCCACCGTGGCGCTGAGCACTGTTCGCCCCACCCCGAAGTCCCTCAGGACACGGCTCAGAACGGCGCGGGTTCGGCGATGGGTTCTAGTTCCGTTTCGTGCACCCGCCCGCTCGGCGTAATCCACACGTGGCTGCCGTCGTCGCGGTTCTCGCACCGCCAGTTCGAGTGGGTCTTCATGTTGTGGTGGTGTCGGCACTTCGGCCGCAAGTTCCGGATCGTGGTGTTCGTGCCGTCGTAGGGGCGGCAGTGGTCGACGTCGCAGCGCTGTGCGGGTTGTTGGCATCCGATCGCGGTGCAGCGCGGGTAGCGGGCGTTGATCAACTCCCGCTGCTTCACCGACGTCCGGTAGGTATCGCTGACCTCTTCTGCCATGCCAGTGGCGGGGTCGGTCAAGATCCGCTTCCAGATGCCACCCGCGGCGATGTCCTGCGCGACACCCGTCGGGATCGGCCCGTATCCAGCCAGCATCCCCGGGTCATCGGTCAACCCCAGGAGGGCGGTCACCGGCATCGTCAGGTAGACCATGGTTTGACCCTGCGGTGCGGGAGTGTCCAGGCCCAGCAACAGATCCCGCGCGACATCGGCGCGTTTCTGGTCCAGGGTGCGGTCATCCTTCGGCAGGGACTTCGCGATCCGGTCGATGTGGTCGAAGGCCATCGCCGTGTCGTGGACGGTCAGGCCCAGGCGAAGTTCGGCCATGCCGTCATCCAGGTTGGTCTTCCACACCAACCTCTCCTTGCGCTTCTCCTCATGACGACGCTCAGCAGCCTTCGGGTCCAGTTTGTGGATCAACGTCTGGGCACGGCGACGGACTGAGGTGTGGGTACGGGTGGGCGCGTAGTCCAGGAGATCTGCCTCGGCGATCGACGCTTGCGGCTCCTTCAAGATCTGCAGCTGGTCGACGATGAGGCGGGCTTTGCCCTCATCGATGGAACCGGCCGACAACGCCGCCAACACCAAGGGGCGTTCGGTGAGTTCTAGGGAGTTGGAGAGGATGTGGTCGGCGCCGCGTCGGGAGATGTGCAAGGCACAGGCGACCTCATTCTGCACATACCGGTAATCACGATCATCGGCAGCGTGTTGGAATGCGGTCAAGGCCGAAGCGAGATTCGCTTTCGCATGACACAAAGCAGCGTGACTCGCCTCAACCTCGACCAACAACTCATCGAGGGTCATACCTCAATTCTACCCGCAAATAATAGTCGATCATGGCCCTAAAGAATGAATTCCCAGGCGCCCGAAACGCCGAAAGTCCCACGCTGGAACGCAAGGCGCACAACACAGCCGAGGCTTTACCTGGGGTGCGCGTGCCATACGCTCGCGCGAGGGCCGGGTGTTCTATCCCGTGCCCCTGTAAGGCCCAGGGGCACGCGCAAGGGGCCCCCAGGTCAAGCCGACCCCACGCAACAACCCCGCGAACCCAACAAAACCGGGAAGCCCAGCCGTACCCCGCAACCAAAGAGCTACAAAAACCCCCTACAACCGCCGAACATCCCACACCCACACGCCACCGACGAAAACCCCGTCCCGCCCCAACAACGCCGCCACAGCGGGCCCCACCAACCCGCTCTTCTCCTCCGGCGTCAAAACCACGACATCCGCCTGCCAATACCGCAAATCCTCCACGGCCGCCGCGCGGTCCGCGTCCGTGATCTCGACCCCACCTTCACGAACCCGGGCCAACAAATCCGACGTCTTCCGCCGCACAGCGCCGTAGATCCCGATCCGGTCCTCGGCGGGGCCCACGAAATATCCTTCGGCCAGCCGGAAACCCATTCCGGTCCTCGCCTGCCACGACAACGCTCGCGCATCCCCTGGATCGGGCAGCGGAGCAATCACGACAGAACCGTCGTCCACGTAATCGCGCCACATTCCGGAGGCGAAGAACTCCGGCGGGGCCGGGCGGCCGTTCGCGTCGAGGGGGGTCGGGGCGATCGGCAGCAGGACGGCGGTGATCATGCCGAACCAGAGGACGCGGTACCGGCCCAGGCCGGCGAGGTGGTCGGTGCCGTGCGCGAGCAGCAGGCCGATGAGCGGCACGCAGGCCATGGCGAAGCGCGACGGCAGCACGGACTCGAACAGCGGGAGCTGGCCGAGCAGCGCCCACGGGCCGGGCACGGTCTCGGTGCCGTGCACGACGACGACGGCGCCGAGGGAGAGCATCGCCATCACGGCGGTGGTCAGAGCGATCGTGCGCACCGTCAGCACGCGCCACAGCACGATCGCGATCACGATGACGAAGATGACCAGCGGCCAGCCGAAGAACGCGTTCTCCTCGGTGCGGTTCATGGACAGCGTCGCGGCCTCGTACTTGTTGCCCGCGACGGACTTGGTCGCGAAGGCGGTGAGCGCGGCGATGTCGTTGCCGCCGCCGTGGCGCAGCGACGAGTAGCTCTGCGGCCCGAAGAACTGCCACCACAACGGCACGGAGCAGATCACGACGGACAGTCCGGCCGCGACGCCGAAGCCCTTCGCCAGGGGCACCACCATCGCACGCACCTCGGAGAACTTGACCGCGGTGTGCACGAGCAGGGCGATCGCGAGCGTGACCACGCACAGCAGCAGCGGCTCCTCGCCGATGAAGATCTGGTAGGTGATCAGCAGGCCGAGGATCACGCCGTCGCGGATCGGCCGGGTGCCCTTAGCGATGCGCAGCGCGCGCACGACGATGAACGGCAGCACGAACAGGGCGACGAAGTTCGGGTGCCCGTTGCCGTGCGAGATCACCGACGGCGCGAAGCCGCAGAACCCGCCGCCGATCAGCGCGCCCGACCACGAGTGGCCGAACTCCTTGCGCATCACGTGGAACCAGGCCCACGCCGTGCCCGCGAGCGAGCCGGTCAGCACGATCGTCCACGTGACGGTCGGCCCGAACAGCAGCGTGATCGGCGCGAGCGGCACGCCGAGGCCGAACACCGTGGTGTTGGCCATCATGTTCACGCCGAGCGGGTGGTTCTGCAGCTCGGAGTGCAACGGGTTGGCGAGCGAGGTCACCGCTTTCGCGCCCGCGGCGAGGAACCACTCGAACATGTTCTGGTCCTGGCCGCCGTTGACCAGGAAGTTGCTCCCCGGGCTGCGCCAGAGGTACAGGTACACGAAGAAGGCGAGCGCCAGGTAGACCAGCGGCGGGATGAAGCGGTGAAAGCGGCTCACACTCGGTAATACCGATCAGTTGCGGTGTTTCGTTGTGTGTCACTCGACACCTTGCGGGCCCCGATCCTAGTCGCCTCCCGGAAACCGGATGGACGACGGGCCGACGCGCCGCCGACCTGCACGGGAGCACCACCGCCGAGCAGCCACCGTCCGATGTGGACGATGTGGACGATGACACCGGAACAAGGGACGCGGAAACGATGCGCTACCGCGCCGAACCCCGCCGCAGCGCTACGCTCGACCGATGGCGACCTGGGACGACGTCCGCCGCATCGCACTCGCGCTCCCGGAGACGACCGAGCGCCCCACCTACGACAGCGCGCCCGCGTGGCGGGTCAAGGACAAGGCGTTCGCCTGGGAGCGCCCGCTGCGCCGAGGCGATCTCGAAGCGCTCGGCGACGCCGCGCCCACCGGGCCGATCCTCGGGGTGCGGGTGCCGGACCTCGGTGCCAAGGAGGCGCTGCTGGCGGAAGCGGACGGGCCGTGCTTCACCACGCCGCACTTCGACGGCCACGCGTCGGTGCTGGTACGGCTGGAGGCGATCGACGTGCCCGCGCTGGAGGAGCTGCTGACCGACGCGTGGCTGGGTCTCGCGCCGAAGCGGCTGGCGAAGCAGTTCTTGGACGACACCGGGGACGAAGCCCGCTGACACCCCCTCATTGGCCGCTTTCGCCGGGCGCGGCGGACGCGGGATGGTGGTCGGCGGACTCCGCCCGGCTCATCACGAGAACGGTTGCGCCATGCTCAGAGCACTGGACTTCCCCATCCCGTTCGCCCTGACCGTCAACCCGCACGTCGACACCGTCGCCGAGGACCACCCCGGCTGGGCGAGATCGATCGGCCTGCTGCCCCCGGCTGACTCCTGGTACGAGAGCTACGACGAGGCGGACGTCCCGGCGTTCGCCGCGCGCGCTGTCCCGGCCGCCGCGCCGGAGCGGCTGGACCTGGCGATGCGCGTGCTCGGCTGGGCGCTCGTCTGGCGCGACCAGCTGCCCCGCCTCGCCGCCGCCGATCCCCGGCTGGCCGTCGACCACGTCAAGGACCTCGTCGAGGCGTGCCACACCGAACGCGCCATGCGCGGCACGAGCCACGGCGTGTGCGTGTGGGCCGGGCTCTGGTCGGAGCTGCGCGAGGGCATGACGCGGGACTGGGCGGTTCGCGCCACCCGCTCGTTCACCGCCTCCGCCGTGTCCTACCTGCACGGCGGCCGACTGGACTTCGAGCTGGTGCCGGAGCTGCTGGAATCCTTGCTGGAGTGCGAGGTCCCGGTCACCGCGCACGACAGCCCGCAGCTGCGGAACCTGCGGTTGATCACCAGCAGGGCCACCGCGTGGTCGGCGTACGGGGCCGACGACCGGGAATCCGTCGACCGCGCCCGCGAGGACATGCGCGCCTTCGAGCGAGTCCGCGAGGACCTGCCGGAGATGATGGCGGGCCTGGGGTTGGACAAGCCGGAGATCGACGCGGTGGACCGCTACGTCACAGGACTTGGGTCCTGGACGCGCGGGCACCACGACTGGCAGCAGGCGCTTGCCCACCCGCAGTTGCCCGAGGCGACGAACCTCGTCACCCCGGGCTGCACGTGCCCCTGGGCTAGCTGATCTCGAACGGGGTGCGACGCCCGGGAGCCACCGGCATCCGGAAGCGAACCGTGTCGGTGGCTTGGCGCGCGGTCGTCTTCGCGCCAGCCACCGACACCGTGACCTCCTTGTCGCGCAAGGAGATCGGCAGCACGACCTCGATCTCGACCACTTCGGCGGCGAGCGCGCCCAGCTCTGCGCGCACGGCGTCGGACTGGTAGGAGACCGCGAGCAGACCGCCGTCCCAGCTCCACCCCTCGAAGGGCAGTGACGGCGCGATCCGCAGGCCGCGCGCGGTCGGCTCGATCCCGGCCAGCCACAACGCGGCGTTCAGCGGCTCAGAGTGCGCGAACAGGATCTGCACCGGCCACGCCTGCATGGAGAACCCGCCCGGCCACGACCAGGTCTCGCCGGGCCGGTCGGCGTTGGACGGCAGGTAGCTGTCCGGGCCGGACCACACGCCGAACCACGTCTCCGGGTAGGTCTCGGCGTGGTGGGCCAGGGTGTTCGCCAGGAACTCCGCCCACCCCCGATCAGGGTCCACAGTGGACAGACCCCAGGCCAGCGTCGAGTTGATCGCGTACCACTGACCGCCGCCGGCGGTGGGTGCGCGCCCCTCTCCGCCATCGGCGAAAACCCTGGCCGCCAAGGGGTCAGCGCACCTCGTGGTGATCTCCTCGACGAGCGTCGAAGCCCGCTCCTCGCCGAGGATGCCGGTGATCAGCGCCCACGGCTGCGGCTCCAGGAAGAGGTCGCGCGAGCCCACCTCGGTGGTGCTGGAGGTCCAACCGCGGTTGAGGTGCCGACCGCGCCAGCACGCGCGCACGGCCTCGGCGAAGCCTTCCGCGCGGGCACGGGCGTCGGCGGCGGTGGCGTGCTCGCCCGCGTACTCCGCCAGCTCGGCGAAGCGGCGCAGCACGTGCACGGCCATCGCGGTGTTGAGCGTGCTCTCGCCCTCTTCCCACACGCGGTCGATCGGCACGCCGGACTCCGTGACCACCATGTCGTTCCAGTCGCCGAGCCGGACCTTGATCAGCCCGTGCTCGCCGACCCCGACGTCGTTGAGCAGGTGGTGCACCGCGCGCAGGCAGTGCTCCCACACCGGCTCCGGCCGCGTGTACGGCGCGGGCCAGTACGACACGGACTGGCGCAGGAAGGCGCGGTCCCTGGTGGCCAGCACGTACTCGGAGACCAGCCACAGCAACCACATGTCGTTGTCGGACGGGCACCACAGCATGTGCTCCCACGAGCCGGTTCCCACCTCCGCGTAGGCGATCTCGCCCTCCGGGGTGGTCTCCGCCATGGTGAAGCGCAGCGCGTCGGCCGCGATCTCCGGGGCGAGCCAGACCTGCGACAACGCGTTCTGCATCGTGCTGCGCGGCCCGGCGTTGAAGCCGCCGAGGTACTGGTAGGCGCCGCCCTGCGACAACGTGTGCGCACGGAAGCCGTGGTGGTAGGTCGCGCCGGAGCGCAGGTAGTAGGCGCTCCACGCGAGTTCGCGCGACACCCACTCCTCGCGCCCGTAGTCCACCTTCGGCACGACGCCGCGCCACGCGTGCAACGTCGATTCGAACAGCGCGGCCGGATCATCGCCCAGTCGCTGGACCTCGTCCGCTGTCTCCTCGGGAGGCGTTGCGCCGTAACCGAATCCGAGCACCCGCTGCTCGCCGGGCGCCAGCTCGAAGTCGGTGGTGAGCAGGAAGGCCACGTCCTGCCCGCCACCGCCGGGGTGCGCCTGCCCCAACGGCTTCACCAGCCCGTCGGGGCACGCGCGGCCACCGTCGCCGAACACCGAGGCGCGCTCGGCGGTCCACCCGTCCACCGTCGTGCCGACCGGAACGCACACCACGTCTGGCTGCGTGCGAGCCGTCCTGCCGACCGGGAAGGGGATCTCGTAGGACAGTTTTCCCTTGGGGTGCCGCGCCAACAGCCCACCCACCGAGTCGTTCCAGTCGGCTCGGTAGCCGTTGTACGCCTGGGCCGAGGTGCGATCCCTGGCCTTCTCCGGGTTGAGCCCCACCGTGCCCAGGTCGAGGTTGTGCACCCAGACGTCCCAGTACTCGCCGTGCCGCAACCTCCGCGCGGTCCCGCCGAGGTTGCGCACGACCACGTACGAGCACAGCAGGCGACTCTCGCCGAACGGCGCGAACACCACGCGGTCCAGCTCGATGTCGTTGTGGCGCACCACAACGCGGAAGTAGCCGCAGCCGAAGACGCGGCGCACGACGGCTTCCTCCGGCAGGTCGGCGTAGAAGGTCGACCACACCGCGCCGTTGTCCTCGTCCCGCAGGTACGACACGCCGCCCGCGAACGCGCCGTCGCCCTCGCGGTGCTTGTTGATCCAGCGCGGACCCCGCTCGTGCGAGTACAGCTGGGTCCACCCGTCGTTCGTGGAGATGGCCACGATCCGGTCGTTGCCGAGCTGGTGCCAGTGCAGCCGGGACGGCCCGTGCAGCCGGGTGTCCCACTCCGCCCGAGGATCTGTGCGCTGGTCCAGGGTGTACTCGAAGGCGGGCAGCCCCGCGTCGTCCGTGGTCCAGTCACCGAAGATCCCGCCATGGCGCTCGGCGTCGTTCATCGAGTTCCCCTCCGGTAGCGGTCGTCGTTCACGTGGGTGGCAGTGCCACGAAACGGCCGGGGCACGTGCCGCTGAGAGTCTCGCGCACCGCCGCGATGAACGCCGCCGACGCGGGCTCCAGCGCGTGCGGCACACCTGGGATGTCGTGGAAGCACGCGCCGCCGTCGAGCCAGGTGGCCCGCGCCGGAACGTCCAGCGTGCTGCGGATCGTGGTGTAGCGCAACGGTCCTGGCGTGTCGTCGCCGGAGTTCAGCCGCGCCATGAACCGGCTCGTGTGGCACATCTGGCCGCCCCCGCTCTCCGGGAGCAGACACGCTTCCACGCTGCCGTACTGCGGCGAGCCCATGGACACGTACTGCTCCACGTGCCGCGCGCCGCCCATGAACTTGATGTAGTGCCTGGTCGACAGGCCACCCATGCTGTGGCCCACCACGTGCACGCGGCTGCGGTGCCGTGCCGCGACGCGATCGACGACCTCCGCCACCACGGCGGCGTTGACCAGGTTGTCCTGGCCGGGGAAGTCGATCATGTAGACGGGGTACCCCGCCTGGCGCAGCGAAACGTTCATCGCCAGGAAGGGCAGTGACGAGCTCATCCAGCCGTGCACCAGAACCACAGGGCTGTGGTGTCGCGCGCCGCGCTCCGGCGTGCCGGCGGTCGCCGACCCGGGGGTCAGCAAACCCATGAGCACCAACGTGATCAGCAGAATCCTCGGAATCCTCCACCCGGTCAAGCACATCCTCGTGCCCCCTCCGCCAAGGGAAGCTCACCTACTTATCAGTCGGTAAGCTGACGCGAGATCATGGTGCTCTGCGTGATCACACGTGCACAATGCGTGTCACCGGCACGGCCCATAGGACGGAGTTAGGGGGTCAACACGCGCACGCGGTTCGCAGAGTCGGCGCGAAGTGCCGCAACGCGTCGGCGAAGGCGGGCCGCCACACCGCCCAGTCGTGCCCGCCGTTGCTGATTCGCAACTCCGCCGTGACCCCGGGCCCGCGCCGCGCCGCGTTGTAGAGCGCGGCCGACTCGAAGTCGATGTCGTGGCGCGCTTCGGCCGGATCGGGGTTGGGCCACTCGTCGTCGCCGACCGCGACGTACAGGCGCGTCGGCATTTCCTTGCGCAGCAAGGGCAGCAGGCTCGGGTAGTTCAGCCGCCGGTAGACCTGCTCGTCGAAGAGCCGGTCCCCGGAGCCGTAGGCGCCGAACTCCCTGACGGAGGAGTCGGCAGGGGGAAGCGGCGTGTAGACGGCGGGCGAGAGCACCACCGCGTGGCCGAACTCGTCCTGGTGGGCCAGCGCGTAGCGGAGCGCGCCGGCCCCACCCATCGAATAGCCGCCGACCAGACGGCCGTCACGCTTCTGGACCGTCCTGTATGCACTGTCCACATGGGACACGAGGTCCCTGGTGAGCGCCGTTTCCACCGGACGGCCGCCGGTGTGCGCGGAGTCGACGTAGTAGCTCCCGCGCGAGCTCCACGGCGCGTCCGGCAGCACGGCCAGCACCGGCGGGATCTCACCGCGCGCGATCATGCGGTCCAGGTCCGGCTTCACCCGCGTCCATGCGCTCATCGAGTCCCCGCGCCCGTGCAGCAGGTACAGCACGGGAAAGCGCCGCGCCTCGTCCCGGTCGTAGCCGCGCGGCAGGTAGACCGTGTACTGGATGTCCGCACCGAGCGCGGGCGAACGCGCTGAGGCGGTGCGCAGTTCTCCCCCGCGAGGCGACTCGGCCGCCGCGCCGTGCACGGACGCCATCACCAGCAGGATCACCGCGATGCCCAGGGCACGGCGCACCAGTACCTCCGCAGGTCGGACTCAACCGGCGGGAAAGTCGAACCCGCTGCTGGTGTGGTTCGTCCCGATCCCGCGCACGATGTCGTAAGCGAAGCACGCCGCGAGCGCCAACGACCGCACCGGCTCGGGAACGTTCGGGCGCAGCCGAACCGAGTCCTGGCGCACCCGCCGCCCGTCCCGCTTGGTGATCGCGCCCGGCGTGAACGCCACGACCTCGTGCAACAGGCAGAGCTGGTGCCCGGCCGGATCGAGCAGCGCGTACACCCCGCGCCGCACGTGCCGCACCGACCCGAGCGCGACGCCGTCCGGCCTCGTCACGGTGACCGGTGGCCGTCCCACTCCCTTGTGAATGGACAGCAGCGGGTAACCCTGTTGCGCCACAACGAGATCGAACACCGTGCGCCCGGAGAACCCGGTGGCGCGCAGGAGCTTCCGCAGCGGGCGGAGCCGCTTGCGCTCGGTCACCGTCGCCAGCGGCGCGCCCTGCTCGCTGTAGACCGAGCACTCGTAGCGCGTGCTCCACAGGTGGCGCGACGCGCTCCACGGCTGCTCCACCAGCAATGCGTCAAAACCGTTCAGTGTCACCGAGACCCATTCCTCTCCACACCTCATCCTCCCAGCCGTCCCGTTTCGCGTTTTGGCTACTTGTTGTGATTTGGGAGCGCTCTCTTTCGCAACGCGTTGCCAAAACGCTCGGATGACGGCCGGGGCGGAGTGCCAGGTTACGGGGGCGCGAGGTGGTGGCGGACCAGATCGCAGAACTGCGCGGTCGCTGGGTGGGCGGGCGAGTCGGGCCAGGCGAGGTGGACGGTCACGGGGTCGGCGTCGGCCAGCGCGAGGTAGTGCACGCCGGGGTGCGGGTGGCTGTGGCTGGTGCCCTCGGTGGTCACGCCGATCGCCTCGCCGGTGGCGACCGTGGTGAGCCATTCGTAGACGCCGGGGACCTGGAAGACGTGGGGCCGCGCGGATTCCGGCCACAGCTCCGCTCCGGAGGTCGCCGCCGTCGAGCAGAGCACCACCGACTCGTCGACGAGGTCCGCCAAGCGCACGCTGCTCTGCGCGGTGAGCGGGTGGTACTCGGGCAACGCCACCACGCGCTCCTCGCGCATCAGTGCGAGCCGGGCGAACTCCCCGCCGGGTTCGGTGCGGAGGAACGCCACGTCGGCTTCCCCCCTGCGCAGAGCCCCTTCGGGATCGTCCACCCGCCGGACTTCGACCGGGACGTCTGGGCGTCGTTCGCGCCAAGCACGCAGCAGCGGCACGGTGTGCTTGCCGAGCATCGCCCAGGCGAACGCGGCGCGCAGCGGTCGTGGCGCGGCTTCGGCGGAGGCCTCGGTGAGCGCGTCGTCGAGCTGGTTGAGGATGCGGTGCGCGTGCTCCCACAAGCGTTTCCCGGCCGCCGTGAGCGCGAGGCTGCGCGTGGTCCGCTCGACCAGGCGCGTGCCGAGACGGCGCTCCAGCTGCTCCAATGTGCGCGAGAGCGCGGGCTGGCTGACCCGCAGCGCGGCGGCCGCGTCGGTGATCGTGCCTTCGTCGCCGATCGCCGCGAGCGCCCTCAGGTGCCGCACCTCCACATTCATAACCGCCAAGCATAAGCGCCGCGCAGACGGCATTTCACACCCGTCGCGCGCGCTCGTAGCTTCGACAGCCATGAGAATCCTGTTGATCGGCGCGACCGGCAAGCTCGGCGCGGCCGTGCACAAGACGCTGGCCAGGCGTGGGCACGACGTCCGCACGGTCGGCCGCAGCACCGGGGACCTGCGCCACGACATCACCGACCCCGCCGGAGTCGCGGCCCTGTACGCGGCGGTCGGCCGCGTCGACGCCGTGGTCAGCGCGGCCGGCGACGTGCCGTTCAAGCCGCTCGCGGACTTGGCACCCGAGGACTACCTGAACGCGTTCCACGGCAAGGTGCTCAGCCAGATCGACCTTGTGCGTCAGGGAATTCAGCACGTCGCCGAGCGCGGGTCCTTCACGTTGATCACCGGTGTGCTCAGCCGCGAGCCGATCCCGGCCGGAGCCGCGGCGTCCATGGCCAACGGCGCCGTCGAGGCGTTCGTGCGCGCGGCGGCCATCGAGATCGCGCCGCAGCGCGTCAACGCCGTGAGCCCGTCCGTGTTCACCGAGAGCCTCGCGGACTACGGCGACTTCTTCCCCGGCATGCCGCCCGTGAACCTCTCCGACGTGGCACAGGCCTACGTCCGCTCGGTGGAGGGCGCCCAGACCGGGCAGGTCTACGTGCCTTGAACGCCGTGAGCGCGGAGGCGGGCGAGGACGACCTCGACGGCGGCGGTGGGGGCGGGGCCGACGGGCAGCGCGGCGTGGATGATCCGGGTGAGCCCGGGAACGAGCGGCCGGACCACCACGCCGTCCCGCTCGTCCACGGCCAGCGCGGGCAGCGCCGCCACCGCCAGGCCGAGGCGCACCTGGTCGAGCAGCAGCGGGTAGCTGCCGAAGTGCCCGGCCACCTCGGGCTCGAACCCGGCTTGGCGGCACCGCCGGAGCACGAGCTCGGACAGGTAGCACGCGGGCCGGTCCATCGCCCACCGCTCCCCCGCCATCGACTCCAGCCGCAGTTCAGCGACCGAAGCGCTCGGATGTCCTTGCGGCAGAACGACAACGACCGGATCGCTACCCAGGCGCACGTACCGGACCTGCGCGTCGACCGGGAGCCAGCCATCGGCGAAGTCGTACACGATCGCGACGTCCACCTCACCGCGGCGCAGCATCCGCAGGCCGTCGTGCGGCTCCAGCTCGGTGACCGTGAGCCGCAGCCGGGGATGGCTCCGCCGGAGCTCGGCCGCGACGGGCAGCACGACCGCGCGCAGCGCGCTGGAGAAGGCCGCGACCCGCACGTCGCCAACGGGTTCGGTGCGCCGCGACGTCAGATCCGCCTCGGCCGCCTCGATGGAGCGCAGGATCTCCCGCGCGTGCGCCGCGAGCCGCACTCCGGCCGGGGTCAGGCTCACCCGGCGCCCGTGGTGCTCCAGCAGCGTCGCGCGCGCCTCCTGTTGCAGCACCGAGAGCTGCTGCGACACCGAGGACGGGCTCATCGCGAGCGCCTCGGCGACCGCGCGGATGGTGCCCAGGCTCTCCAGCTGGACCAGCAGGCGCAGGCGCCAGGGACTGAGCACGGGCACTCCGACCGATCGGTTTCTCCGAACAGGCTGAGCATAAATCATCGATGGACCCGCACGGTTGGCCCGACCTAGCGTGAACCGCATGGCAGACACGAGCTTCTGGGCGGACGTCGACCGGCACGTCCTGCGCTACGGCGGCGGTTTCACCCCGGAGATCATCGACCGGGCCGAGGGCAGTCACGTGATCACCGAGGACGGGCGGCGCGTGCTGGACTTCACCTCCGGGCAGATGAGCGCGATCCTCGGCCACTCGCACCCGGAGATCGTGGCCACCGTCCGCGAGGGCATCGGCAAGCTCGACCACCTCTACAGCGGCATGCTCTCCCGCCCGGTCGTGGACCTCTCCCGGCGGCTGGCCGAGACGCTGCCGGACCCGCTGGAGAAGGTGCTGCTGCTGTCAACCGGAGCGGAGTCCAACGAGGCCGCGATCCGCCTCGCCAAGCTCGTGACCGGCAAGTTCGAGATCGTCTCGGTCAGCCGCTCCTGGCACGGCATGACCCAGGCCGCGGTGAACGCCACGTACTCGGCTGGCAGGCGCGGCTACGGGCCGCCGGTGCCGGGCAACATCGCCATCCCCACGCCCAACCCCTACCGCCCGGACTTCGTCGACGCCGACGGCGAGCTGGACTGGCGGCGCCAGCTGGACTTCGCCTTCGACCTCGTCGACGCGCAGTCCGTCGGCAGCCTCGCCGCGTGCATCGTCGAGCCGATCATCAGCTCCGGCGGCCTGATCGTCCCGCCGGAGGGCTACTTCGCCGCGCTGCACGCGAAGTGCCGTGAGCGCGGGATGCTGCTCATCGCCGACGAGGCGCAGACCGGCCTGTGCCGCACCGGCGACTGGTACGCCTTCGAGCGCTCCGGCGTCGTCCCGGACATCCTCACGCTGTCCAAGACCCTCGGCGCCGGGCTGCCCCTCGCCGCGGTGATCACCAGCGCGGAGATCGAGGAGCGCGCGCACGAACGCGGCTACCTGTTCTTCACCACGCACGTCTCCGACCCGCTCGTCGCCGCGGTCGGCAACACCGTGCTCGACGTGCTGACCCGCGACGACATGGCCACCCGCGCCGCCGAGTCCGGCGCGCACCTGCGCGAAGGACTGGAGAAGCTGCGCGCCAAGCACGAGATCGTCGGCGACGTGCGCGGGCGCGGGCTGTTCCAGGGCCTGGAGCTGGTGCTGGACCGCGAGTCCAAGCGCGGCTCCGACGAGCTCGGCCGCTGGGTGACGCGCCGCTGCCTGGAGCTCGGACTGCACATGAACATCGTCCAGCTCCCCGGCATGGGCGGCGTTTTCCGCATCGCACCACCGCTGACGAGCACCGAGGAGGAGCTGTCGACGGGACTGGCCGTGCTCGACCGCGCGCTGGGCGAGGCTCCTGTCAGGGAGTTCGTCTAGGGTCGCGGCGTGCTGACCAACGACCGCGATTCGTCCCTGCCCGCGTTGTCCGTCAACCAAGCCAGGATTCTGCGTGTTCTCGTGAAGAGCACGATGACCAAGGCCGGGCACGAGGTGACCGTCCACGGTGATCACTTCACGGACTCCAGCGACTTCGTGTACGGCCTGGACTCGTTGTCCCGCAAGGTGAAGGACCTTCCGGTCAAGGACTGGCCCGCGGTCGTCGAGAGCCACGCCACGACGCTGCGGGCCACGGTGCAGGGCCCCGACGAGTTCGACGTGCCCACCGAGGACCTGCTGGAGCGCACCTACCTCCGGCTCTACGAGAACGCCTCGCTGCCCGACGTGGACTGGCTCAGCTACGGGTACGAGCCCTTCCCGGGGGTGACCGAACTGCTGGCGCTCGACCTGCCCGAGACCGTGGCGATGTTCAACGACGACCACGTGCGGCGGCACGGCCTCGAAACGCTGCGCGAGGCCGGTCTGCGCAACCTCAGGAAGGTGGTGGCCGACGACCACGCGGAGATCGACGGCATCCACCACCTCGTCGGGTCGGTGCACCTCGCCTCGACCGTGCTCGTGCTCGACGAGGTCGTCCGGCGCACGACCGGCGAGCAGGACCTGCCCAACGGCGTCCTCGTCGCGGTGCCCTGCCGCAACCGGCTGATGTACCACGTGCCGAGCGACCAGGACTTCCCCACGTCGTTGAACTCGATGATCCCGATGGCGGTCACCGTCCACAGCTCGTCGGTGGGGCCGCTCAGCCCGCACGTCTTCTGGTGGAACGACGGCGAGTTCCACCGACTGACCTTCGAGACCGACGACGGCGCCACCGTGGTCTACGTCGGCGACGAGTTCACCGAGGTCTTCAACCGCCTCATCCCCGGCTGACCCCCCCCCCCCCCCCCTCCCCCCGACCCGTTTCGTACTCCTAGCGGGAAAGTGAGCGCTCCCAAATCCCGCTACCGGTACGAAACGGGTGAGGTC
>NZ_MUMH01000062.1 GCF_002155965.1 Allokutzneria sp. NRRL B-24872 | reverse complement strand
TGCACGTCGGTGGCGCCACCGGGCGCATCCACGGCGCGGACTACTCGCTGCTGGACTACAACCGCGCGGGCGTTCCGCTGATCGAGATCGTCACCAAGCCGGTCGTCGGCGCGGGTGAGCGGGCTCCGGAGATCGCCAAGGCCTACGTGGGCGCGCTGCGCGACCTGCTGCGCGCGCTGGACGTCTCCGACGTGCGGATGGACCAGGGCTCGCTGCGCTGCGACGCCAACGTGTCGCTGATGCCCAAGGGCGCCAGCGTCTTCGGCACGCGCACCGAGACCAAGAACGTCAACTCGCTGCGCAGCGTCGAGCGCGCGGTGCGCTACGAGATGCGCCGCCACGCGGTGATCCTGGTCGACGGCGGCGAGATCGTCCAGGAGACGCGGCACTTCGACGAGGCCACCGGCAGCACCTCCGCCGGGCGCCGCAAGGAGACCGCCGAGGACTACCGGTACTTCCCGGAGCCCGACCTGGTGCCGGTCGCGCCGTCCCGCGAGTGGGTCGAGGAGCTGCGTACCACGCTGCCCGAGCTGCCGTGGGAGCGCCGCAAGCGCGTACAGGCCGAGTGGAACCTCTCCGACCTGGAGCTGCGCGACCTGGTCAGCGCGGGCGCGCTCGACCTGATCGTGTCCACTGTGGACGCTGGAGCCGACTCCGACGCGGCGCGCTCGTGGTGGGTGTCCTACCTGACGCAGCAGGCCAACTCGCGCGGTGTCGAGCTGGACGCGCTGCCGATCACCCCCGCCCAGGTGGCCAAGGTGATCGCGCTGGTCGCCGACGGCACCCTCACCAACAAGCTGGCCCGCCAGGTCGTCGACGGCGTGCTGGCCGGGGAGGGCGAGCCGGACGAGGTCGTCGCCGCGCGCGGGCTGAAGGTCGTCTCCGACGACTCCGCGCTGCTGGCCGCGGTCGACGAGGCCCTCGCCGCGCAGCCGGACGTCGCGGAGAAGATCCGCAGCGGCAAGGTGCAGGCCGCTGGCGCGGTCGTCGGCGCGGTCATGAAGGCCACCAAGGGCCAGGCCGACGCCAAGCGCGTGCGCGAACTCGTGCTGGAGCGCTGCAAGTAGTTCTGCTGTTCGGAACGGGCCGCTTCTCCCTCTCAAGGGGGAGGCGGCCCGTTCTTGCGCGGGAGTCCTCTTGTGCGCGGCCGCCCGATGCTGGTGCGCATGAAGACGAGGTTCGTCATCGGCTACGCGGCCGTGCTGTGCGCGGTCCCGTACCTCACGCTGAAGCTCCTGTGGTTGACCGGCAACGGGATCGGTTTCTCCGACCCCTCCGTGCTGCGCGAGCCCACCATGCTCATGCTCAACACCGTCACCGCCGCGCTGGACGTCGTCGCGATCGTCGTCGCGCTCGTGCTGACCCACTCGTGGGGAACGCGGCTGCCCGGGTGGGCGGTGGTCTTCCCGATGTGGGTCGCCACCGGACTGCTGGTGCCCATCGCGGTCATGGCGCCCCTCTCGATGCTCAGCGGCGGCGGCAGCCCCGCGGGACCGGTGCAGCCGTGGGTCTACGGCGTGGTCTACTCCGGCTTCAGCCTCCAAGGCGTGCTGCTCGCGATCGCGTTCGTGTTCTACGCGCGTGCCCGGTGGGCGCCGCTCTTCGTTGCGGGACAACACCCTTCGACGCCGACGCAGGGCTTGCAGATCGTGCTGGCGAACCTGGGCTCCGTGGTCGCGCTCGCGGTCGCCGTCGTCGATCTCAACGTCTTCGCTCTGGTGGGAGCGATCGGCGTGCAGATGCTCGTGCGCGGTCGCACCGGGTGGGGGCCGCTGTCGGTGGCGTGGCTGGGCAGCGGCTCGATGTTCGCGATGGGCCTGTGGAGCATGGTCGTGATGCTGGGCGGAACTCCGTTCAACTCAGGGCTTCCCGTGCTGGAGGGCTTCACCGAGCTGGCGAAGGTGCTCGGCGGCACGGTGCTCGGCCTCGTCCTGCTGTTCCTGATGGTGGAGCGGACCCGATCGGAGAGCGCGGCCTGAGCTACGGTCCGGGCATGGGCAAGTACAGCGGGCTCGCGACAGCCAGCTACGTCTTGTCCGCGCTGTGGTTCCTCGCGTTCCTGACGGGGCTCGCCGTCGACCGCAGGCGACTGCGCAACGGTGTCTACCTGGTGATCTCGCTGGGCTTCCTCGCGGCGTCGGCGGCGATCTCCTCCCCGGAGACGGCGCGCGCCCTGGTGGTCCCCGTGCTGCTCGTCAGTCCGCTGCTGATCTTCGGGCTCTCGGTCCTGCTGATGCTCAACGGCGTGGTCATGCTGTGGCGCGAGGGGTGGCGGCTGGCGAACCTGCTGTCCCTGTTGCCGGGCATCGGGATTCTCCTCGTCACCGTCGCGGCCGCGTTCGCGCTGACCGTGCAGAACCCGTTGTTCCGCAGTCTCGTCGGAGCGGCTGTGGGCGGGCTCGGCTACATCGCCTTCGTCTTCGGCTGCTTCCTGCTGTACTCGCTGGTGTACGTGCGCATCGGCCACCGCGGTCCCGCCGACTTCATCGTGGTCCTGGGCGCTGGCTTGGAGGGGGATTCCGTGCCCGCGCAGCTCGCCGGTCGGCTCGACAAGGCGCGCGAGGCAGCGGTGGCCCTGCCCACTGCCACGATCATCGTCTCCGGTGGCTTCGGCCCCGACGCGGAGGTGTCCGAGGCCCGTGCGATGGCTGACCACCTGATCGTGCGCGGAGTGCCGGCGGAGCGCGTCGTGCTGGAGGAGAAGTCGCGAACCACGTTGCAGAACCTGGTGTTCAGCGAGGAGATCATGGTGGAGCGCCTGCCCGGCTACCGCTGCGTGGTGATCACCAGCAGCTACCACGTGCTCCGCGCGGCGGCCTTCGCCAGGCGGGCCGGGGTGGTCGGGCACGTCGTCGGAGCGCCGACCGCGAAGTACTTCTGGCCCAGCGCCTTCCTGCGCGAGTTCGTCGCGATCCTGGTCGACCACAAGCTCAAGAACGCCGCCCTGTGCGTCCTCTGCGCCTTCTTCGCCCTCCTGGCCCTCCGCCCCTGACCCGCGCAGTTCTCCTCGCGTTTTGGCAACGCGTTGCGATTGAGAGCGCTCCCAAATCGCAACAAGTAGCCACATCGCGAAAACGGGACGGTGGGGAGGGGGCGCTAGTCGACGCCGTTGCCGCCGCTCTGGCGGACGATGATGACGGCGCGGTCGTCGCTGGAGACCGGTTTGCCGCCGTTCTTGTTCGTGGTGCCCACCCACAGCGCGGCGCCGTCCGGGGTGAGATCGCCGGCGCGCAGCCTGCCGTAGGTGCCCTTCTCCCTGGTGACGGGCTGGCCGGTGAACGCGCCGGTCGGGCCGAGGGTGAGGTCGAACATGGCCTCGCCCTTCTCCAGGTTCACCGACAGCAGGTCGGGGTAGGCCGCGCAGCCCGCGACGCCGGGCTTGTCCGGCCAGCTCCACGCGGGGGAACCGAGCGGCTTGCCGAGGGAGAACTTGTAGGCGACGTCGCGGTCCGGCTGCCGGTCGGTGACCCACGTCAGCTGACCGGTCATCGAGGTGCAGACGCCGCCGGGGGAGTACAGCCCCGACGCGACCACGGCCGAGTCGGAGGTGGGATTGCCCTTGGCTGGCTTGCCCGCGGCGTCGATGCGCAGGAGCTTGCCCGCGAGGGACTTCGGGTCGTTGGAGGCCGCCGCGTTGCCCGCGTTGCCGGTCGCCACGAGCAGCGCGCCGTTGCGGTCGCGGGTCAGCGCGCCCGCGTTGTTGCTCGATCCGCGCGGAATCCCGGTCAGCACCGGCTTGGCGGAGTCCTTCGGCGCGATGCGCACGACACGGTTGTCGCTGCTGGTGGTGATGTAGGCGTAGAGCAGGTTGTCCTCGCGGAAGGACGGGGACAGCGCGAGCCCGGTCAGCCCACCGTCACCGGCGGTGTCCACGTCGATCTGGGCGACGAGCGTGGTGTCCTGCGTGCCTTCCACCGTGCGCAGCACGCGGCCGGTGGTCCGCTCGGCGACGTAGGCGGTCTTGCCGTCCGGCAGCACGGCCACGGCGGAGACCTGGTCGAGGCAGGTCGCCATCACCGAGGAGCTGTAGTCCTTGCAGCCCTCAGGCGGCTTCGGCGGCCCACCCGGGCCCTGTCGAGGCGGCTTCTGCTGTTGCCCGCCGCCACCACCGGGCATCTGCGGGTTCGGCCCGGCCTGCGGTTCGAGGTGCGGGCGCGGGGTCCACTGCGTGCTCGGCTGCTCGGGGAAGCTCGCGCAGCCCGACGCCAGCAGGCCGAACGCCGAGACGGCGGCCAGCAGTGCTGTACGGAAAAACCGGCTGCGCAGGGTCGTCACGGTCGTCCAGGGTAGGCGGACTCCGGTGAACGCGGGGTGAGTGGGCGAGGATCGGCGTAATCGAGTGCGTCACGCACCGCCTCGGCGCGCTCGACCAGCAGGTCCAGCTCGCTGGCCAGCACCTCCGGCGCCTCCAAGGGCACGAAGTGGCTGCACGGCAGTTCGCGCAGCCGCGCCTGGGGCAGTGGTCCGGCCGCCGCCCAGCTCCCGCGCGGGTCGGCCAGCGGGTCGTAGCGCCCTGCGAGCACGGTGACCGGGCACGACAGCGCGCTCAGGTCCTGCCTGCCGGTGTCGCCGAGCGCGAGGGCGAGGGTGAACCACCACCGCCAGTCGTGCCGGAGGAACCGCTGCGCGGACACGCGGATCGCCTCGTTGCCGGGCAGCAGGTGAGCGGGCAGCCGGTGCGCCACGGCGTCGAGCAGTGGTCCTGCCCAGCGCAGCGCCTGTGTCCCGCCGCGCGCCAGGACGCGGCTCAGCGGCTTCGGCAGCCCGATCACTCCGAGGACGTCGTCGAAGAACGCGCCGGGTGCTCCGCCGATCAGCATCACCCCGGCCACGCGCTCCGGGTGCAGGCGTGCCAGTTCGGTCGCCACGGTGACGCCGAGAGACCAGCCGATGACGACGCAGCGCCGAATTCCCGCGTCGTCGAGGACGGCCAGCGCGTCACCGACGTGGTCGGCGAGCTGGATGCGCTCCTCGTCCGCGGGGCGCTCGGAGTCGAAGGTGCCGCGGTAGTGCCAACCGTGCACGCGCACCGACGCGTCCGGCCCGGTGAGCGACGGCCACGCCTCGGTCGGAGTGCCCAGTCCCGCGCACAGCAGCACCGGTGGGCTCGCGCGTCCCGAGCTCCACGCCCTGATCTTCGTGCCGTCCGTGCCGGACACCCACCGCTCTTCCATCGCGACGAAGTGTGCCGCACTTCGCGGCGGGACGCAGGCACCGGTACGGGTAACGTGCGCCCCGTGACGCTGACCGTGCTCGTTCCCGATGACCACGGACTCGCCGCTCTGTCCACTGTGGACGGAGTGCGCGCCGTGGTGCTGGACCTCTCCGATCCCGGCCAGCTGGCCGGAGCGGACGTGCTCGTCCCGCCGTTCCTCTCCGTCGGCAGGCTCGTCGCCGCCATGGAGCAGATGCCGAAGCTCGGGCTCGTGCAGCTGCTGACCGCCGGTGCCGAGGCATGGCTGGGGCGCCTGCCCGAGGGCGTGCTGTTGTCGAACTGCCGTGGCGCGCACGGTGGCAGTACCGCGGAGTGGGTCTTCGCCGCGCTGCTGTCGACCTACCGCGACCTGCCGACCTTCGATGCGGCGCGGCGCGCGGGCGAGTGGGACTTCCACGTCACGGACACCATGCAGGACAAGCGAATGCTCGTCGTCGGCGCCGGTGACCTCGGCGAGCAGCTGCGCCGCCGCTTCGACGCCTTCGACGCGACCACCACGCTCGTCGGCACCAAGGCGCGCGAGGGCGTGCACGGCGTTGACGAACTGCCCGAGCTGCTCGGTGAGCACGATGCGGTGATCATGGTCGTGCCGATGACCGACGCGACGCGGCACATGGTCGATGCGGAGTTCCTGTCCCGCATGCGTGACGGCGCGATCCTGGTGAACGCCGCGCGCGGTCCGGTGGTGCACACCGAAGCCCTCGTCGCGGAGCTGAACTCCGGCCGTCTGCGCGCTGCTCTCGACGTCACCGACCCGGAGCCGCTGCCGTCCGGCCATCCACTGTGGACGGCGAAGAACCTCGTGCTGACCCCGCACGTCGCGGGCAGCGTGACCGTGCGCGAGAAGCGGGCGTGGGGCATCGCGGCGCGGCAGATCGCGCAGTTCGCCGCGGGCAAGGAGCCCGACAACGTCATCCGTGGCGCCTACTGAGTTCACCGGTTCTGGCCTAGAAAGCGGCGCGGAGTCCTTGGGAGGATGCAGGGGCTGACAACGTTGTCAGCCCCTGCATCGAGGAGTACGACATGGGCGGCCCCCGCTTAGCTCGTCTGCCCCTTGTTCTCGTCGCGGTCGGCTCACTGCTGGTCAGTGGCGTCCAGGCCACAGCCGCGCCAGTGCGCGCCCAGGCGATCAGTGACCCCGCGCAGTACGTGAACACCTTCGTCGGCACCAAGCCCGGCGGTCCCGATTTCGGGCACGGTGGCGGCGCGGGCAACACCTTCCCCGGCGCGGACGCTCCGTTCGGCATGCTCCAGTGGAGTCCGGACACCGTGACGCACCAGCACGGCGGCTACCACTACGAGGACAACCGCATACGCGGGTTCAGCCTCACCCACATCTCCGGCCCGGGGTGCAGCGACCACGGCAACATCCCGTTCCTGCCAGTGCTCGGCGATCAGCCCGTGGAGCACCACACGTTTTCCCACGCCAACGAGAGCGCGTCGCCCGGCTCCTACGGCGTGCGCTTCGACAACGGCATTCGCGCCGATCTCGCCGTGACACAGCGCTCCGGCATCGCGCGCTTCAGCTACCCCGCAGGGCAACGCGCCTCGCTGACCGCCGACGCGGCGCGTGGCTTCAACCCGGCTACCGGTGCGATCACCATCGGCACGAACACCCTGACCGGCTTCACCGACAGCGGTGGATTCTGCGGCACGGGCAACCGGTACCGCCTGTACTTCCACGCGGAGTTCGATCAACCGTTCGCGCAGTCGGGGATCGTCAGCAAGGACAACACCGTCGACCGCGCGCGCAAGAGTGCGGAATCCACAAAGGACGCCCCGGCGGCAAAGGCGTTGGTGTCCTTTGCGACCTCGAACGTGACCGCGCGCGTAGGCATCTCCTACGTAAGCCTTGAAGGCGCGAAGGCCAACCTCGTCGCGGAGCAGGGCGCGCGCACGTTCGAGCAGGTCCGCGACGGTACGCGCGCGACGTGGAACGAACTGCTCGGCAGGATCTCGGTCACCGGCGGCACGGACACGCAGCGCAGCAGGCTCTACACGAACCTGTACCACTCGCTGCTGCACCCCAACGTGTTCAGCGACGTGGACGGCAACTACGTCGGTTTCGACCGACGCGTTCACAAGCTCCCGGCGGGTCGCGCGCAGTACGCCACGTTCTCCGGCTGGGACGTCTACCGGTCACAGGTGCAGCTCGTCGCGTTGTTAGCGCCCAAGGAAGCTTCGGACATCGCGCAGTCTGCGGTGAACCAGGCGACGCAGGGCGGCTACTTCGACAGGTGGACCGTGGCCAACGGTGGCACCGGCGTGATGAACGGCGACCCGATGTCCATCATCGTCGCGAGCATCCACGCGTTCGGCGGCACGAACTTCAACACCGCAGACGCGTTGCAGCGCATGGTCACCGGTAGCCGCGATCCACGACAGCGCCCGGGACACGTCCAGTACGACGGACAGAGCTACATCCCCGCGGGCACCGGTGGAGTGTGGGGGACCGCGTCGACCACGTTGGAGTACACGAGCGCGGACTTCGCCGTCTCCCAGTTCGCCGCGCGCGTCGGTGACAACGCCACACACGAGCTCTTCCTTCGTAGAGCGCAGAACTGGCGCAGTCTGCTGAACTCCGGCATCAAGACCATTCAGCCCCGCAACGGCGACGGCACGTGGCCCGCGTTCACGCCGACTCAGGAGAACGAGTACGTCGAGGGCAACGGCGCGCAGTACTCGTGGATGGTGCCCTACAACCACCGTGGGCTCTTCGACTCCATGGGCGGCGACGCGGCCGTTCTGTCGAGGTTGGACGCGTTCTTCACTGAACTCAACGCCGGCCCGAAGAAGCCCTACGCGTACTTGGGCAACGAGCCGACTCTGAACACTCCGTGGGCCTACGCGTATGCGGGAGCGCCTTATAGGACGCAGGACATCGTCCGTCGCGCGCTTACAAGCATCTTCAAGCCCGCGCCAGACGGATATGTGGGCAACGACGACCTCGGACAGATGGCGTCCTGGGGTGTCTGGGCCGCACTAGGCATGTATCCAGAAACACCCGGGCGTAGCGAGCTCGTCCTGGCCAGCCCGCTGTTCCCGGAAACCACGATCACGCGCGGCAACGGCGTCACCATCAAGATCACCGCGCCGCAGGCCAGTGACGCCAACAAGTACGTGCAGAGCCTCCGCGTCAACGGTCAGACCTCGACGAAGCCGTGGGTCGGCGAGGACGTGGTCCGCAACGGCGGCACACTCGACTACACCCTCGGTGCGAGCCCCAATACCGCTTGGGGCGCCGCAGCGGCCGACGCTCCACCGTCCTTCGACGTGGGTCCCGTGCAACCGCGCACCGGCGCGATCACCGGGCTCGCCGCGAAGTGCGTCGACGTCAACCAGGGCGCGACTGCGGACGGCACCAAGGTCCAGCTGTGGGACTGCAACGCGGGCACCGCGCAACAGTGGACCTTCGCCTCCGACGGCAGCGTCCGCGCGCTCGGCAAGTGCCTCGACGTCAGCAACAGCGGCACCGCCAACGGCACGAAGATCCAGCTGTGGCAGTGCAACGGCACCTCGGCGCAGCAGTGGTGGCCGAAGGCGGGTGGGGGGCTGGTGAGCCCGATGTCCGGCCGCTGTCTCGACGTGCCCAACAGCACCACGGCCAACGGCACGCAGTTGCAGATCTTCGACTGCAACGGCAGCGGCGCCCAGATCTGGCGCGTCCCCTAGGGGACAAGTCCGGGGCGACATCCACCCGAAGCGGTCGCCCCGGACGCGCTGATCACCTAGCGTTGTGCGCTGTGAGCACTAACGGAGAGTCGGCGTTCGGTCCCAGCTCCACCAGCAGCGGCAAGTCCGGCGAGATCCGTCCGTTCACCTGGACGGCGGGGGCGGACTTCGGACAGCTGGTGCTGCGCTTCGCGCTGGGCGGCACCTTCATCGCGCACGGCGCGCAGAAGATCTTCGGCGCGTTCGGCGGACCGGGCATCACCGGGTTCGCGCAGTTCCTGCAGAGCAAGGGGTTCACCCAGACCACCCTGCTGGCGTGGCTGACCGGCCTGACCGAGCTGGTCGGCGGCGCGCTCGTGGTGATCGGCCTGTTCACCCCGCTGGCCGCGGCCGGGCTGCTCGCCGTCATGATCAACGTGGTGATCCTGAAGTGGAGCGGGGGATTCTTCCTCGGCCAGCAGGCCGCCGGCTTCGAGTTCGACCTCGCGCTCGGCGCGATGGCCGCGGGCATCGTGCTCACCGGCCCCGGCCGCCTCGGGCTGGACACCGGCTTCTTCTGGTCCCGCAGACCGCTCGGCGTCGGCGTCGCGTGCCTCGCGATCGCCGTGGCCGCGACCCTGCTCATGCAGCTGGTCTTCCGCACCTGATCCGGTTGGCCCCGGTCGCCCGGGGCCAACCACGGTCTCGGCTGGTTCTCAGCGCCAGCCGTAGCGCTTGCGCAGCGCGATCGCCACGCGGGTGAAGCGGTCGGCCTCCAGCACCGCGCCCTCGCGGCGGATGTCGTCCTCACCCAGCTCGAAGAGCCGGTCCAGCCGCAGGTAGGACGCCCGCCCGGAGCGGTCCCACGCGCCGTCGCCCAGCTCCAGCCAGTCCTGCTCCTCGTGGTGGTCCGGCACCTGGCTGGACAGCATCATCGCGTGCAGCATCGAGCCGTCGCGGCCCACCACGAGCAGCGGGCGGTCCTTGCCCCTGGACGGGTCCTCCTCGAACGGCACCCACGCCCACACCACCTCGCCCGGATCGGCCTGGCCGTCCAGGTCCGGGGCGTAGACCAGATCCGTCGCGCGCGCCCTCGTCGGCACCTCGCGCACGCGCTTCACCTGCTGTTGATCACCAAGCATCCGCGCAACCTACCGCCCGCCCCCCAACACCCGTCCACCACTCCACACGCCCCCAATGACCCGTTCGGTGCGCTCAACGCCCTGAACGACCCGTTTGGTGCGTTGGAGGAGCTGAACGGGTCGTTCAGTGCGTTCAAGTACCCAAACGACCCGTTCAGGGCTTCGACGACGGCGCGAGCCAATGGCGCGTTTGGTGCGTTGAACGCCCTGAATGAGTCATTCAGGGCGCAACGCCGGTGGAGTGGTCAGACGCGGTTGACGTCGCGGACGGCGCCGGTGGAGGCGGAGGTGGCGAGCTTGGCGTAGGCCTTGAGCGCGGTGGAGACGTGGCGCTGCCGGTCGACGGGCTGCCACGGCCGCTCGCTGGCCTCCATCTTGGCCCGGCGCTCGGCGAGCACGTCGGCGCCCACGAGCAGTTCGAGCTTGCGCGTGTGCACGTCGAGCAGGATCTGGTCGCCGTTCTCCACCAAGCCGATCAGCCCGCCGTCGGCCGCCTCGGGGGAGACGTGGCCGACGGAGATGCCGGAGGAGCCACCGGAGAAGCGGCCGTCGGTGATCAGCGCGCAGAGCTTGCCGAGGCCGGAGCCCTTGAGGAAGGCGGTGGGGTGCAACATCTCCTGCATGCCGGGACCGCCGGAGGGGCCCTCGTAGCGGACCACGATCACCTCACCCGGCTGGATCTCCTTCTTCAGGATCGCCGAGACGGCCTGCTCCTGGCTCTCCACGACGCGCGCGGGGCCCTGGAAGCGCCACAGCTCCTCGTCGATGCCCGCGGTCTTGATCACCGCGCCCTCTTCGGCGAGGTTGCCGTACAGCACCGCGAGCCCGCCGTCGGCGGTGTACTTGTGCTCGAAGTCGCGGATGCAACCACCGGCGGCGTCAGTGTCCAAAGAGGACCAACGGTTCGATGTGGAGAACGCCTTCGTGGTGCGGACCCCGCCGGGTGCGGCGTGGAACAGCTCGACGGCCTCAGCCGAGGGCGACTCGGCGCGGATGTCCCACTCGGACAGCCACTGCTCCAACGTGGGGGTGTGCACGGAGTGCACGTCGCGGTTCAGCAGCCCGGCGCGGTTCAGCTCGCCGAGGATCGCCGGGATTCCGCCAGCCCGGTGCACGTCCTCCATGTGGTAGTCGGAGTTCGGCGAGACCTTGGACAGGCACGGCACGCGGCGGCTGATCGCGTCGATGTCGGAGAGCGCGAAGTCGATCTGCCCCTCCTGCGCCGCGGCGAGGATGTGCAGCACGGTGTTGGTGGAGCCGCCCATCGCCACGTCCAGCGCCATGGCGTTCTCGAACGCCTTCTTGTTGGCGATGTTGCGCGGGAGCACGCTCTCGTCGTCCTGCTCGTACCAGCGCTTCGCCAGCTCGACGACGGTGGTGCCCGCGCGCAGGAACAGATCGCGCCGCGCGGAGTGCGTCGCCAGCGTGGAACCGTTGCCGGGCAAGGAGAGCCCGAGCGCCTCGGTCAGGCAGTTCATCGAGTTCGCGGTGAACATGCCCGAGCAGGAGCCGCACGTCGGACAGGCCGAACGCTCCACTTCGGACAGTCCGGCCTCGTCGACGGCGGAGCTCGCGGAGGCGGCGATCGCGGTGATCAGGTCGGTCGGGGCCTGCGCGACGCCCGCGACGACGACGGCCTTGCCCGCCTCCATCGGACCGCCGGAGACGAAGACCGCGGGGATGTTCAGCCGCATCGCGGCCATCAGCATGCCCGGGGTGATCTTGTCGCAGTTGGAGATGCACACCAGCGCGTCGGCCTGGTGGCCCTGCACCATGTATTCGACGGCGTCGGCGATGACCTCGCGCGAGGGCAGCGAGTAGAGCATCCCGCTGTGCCCCATGGCGATGCCGTCGTCCACGGCGATGGTGTGGAACTCGCGCGCCACCCCGCCCGCCTCGCTCACCGCGCCCGCGACGAGCTCACCCATGTCCTTGAGGTGCACGTGGCCCGGGACGAACTGGGTGTAGGAGTTGGCGATGGCCACGATCGGCTTGCCGAAGTCGGAGTCGGTCATGCCGGTGGCGCGCCACAGCGAGCGGGCGCCCGCGGCATTGCGACCGTGGGTGGTGATTCGGGAACGCAGCGGGGGCACGGCCCCTCCTTACAACGGAAAGCAGGAACTACTCGTCGGTGTCGTTCGAGGTTACGCCCTGGTCGGGAGCTTTCTCGGCGGTCGCGCTGGGATCGGGGACCACGCCACCGCTGGCCTTCGCGAGCGCGGGCAGGTCGCCGAGCCGCACCGCTGGCAGGGTCAGCAGCTCGCCGCCGTTGAGCACGAGGCTGACCTTGTTGGGGCGTCCCAGGTGCAGGGACGTCACCGCGCCCCACTCTATGCGCCGCGAGCCGAGCGCGGTGCGCACCACCACCCCGTCCGCCCCGGCGACGGTCCGCGCCCGCAGCACGTGCCAGACGAGCGCGAGCGGCACGAGGTAGACGAGCTGCAGACCGGGTGCGCCGAAGGCGACCGGCGTCATGCACAGCGCCAGCAGCGCGATCGGCAGGAGCGCGACCTTCGGAAGTTGGAATACCACGCCGAACATGCTCCCACCTGCGCACGAGCCCCCTCGTGTCCCCCGGTCGTGTCCAGCATCCGGGAAGGGAATCCCGCAGAGTTGACGCTACTGCGCCATTGGCGCTAGCGTCATCCGCGTGCTGCTGCGCAACTTCCCGTTCATCGGGGTCCTCGTACTTCCCGGGCGCGTCGACGCCTAGGGAAGACTTCGTCGACGCGCC
>NZ_MUMH01000061.1 GCF_002155965.1 Allokutzneria sp. NRRL B-24872 | reverse complement strand
ACCAAGATCCTGACCTACCACGTGGTGCCGACCCAGATCGCGCCCGACAAGATCGCCGGTGACAAGGCCACCGTGCAGAAGGGCGCCGTCAAGGTCACCGGCAGCGGCAACTCGCTGAAGGTCAACGACGCCAACGTGATCTGCGGTGGCGTGCGCACCGCCAACGCCACGGTCTACCTGATCGACTCGGTCCTGATGCCCAAGTAGCCGCGAGGGCGAGCCGCCGGGGCGGTGCGTTCTGGTGGAGTTCCGACCGCTCTGACAGCTCGTCCCCTTCTCCCTCATCAGGGGAACAGGCGGGAGACCTCACCGGTCTCCCGCCTGGCTGGCGTCATGGCGGAGGTGGGGGCCAGCACGGTGGCGATCAACGCGATCGAGATGATCAGCACCGCGTGCGTGCCGGAACGGAAGAACACGGTTCCCAGCACGGCAACGCCGACGGTCGCGCCGAGTTGCTGCGCCGCGTTGAGCAAATCGGACGCCGACCCGGTCTCGTGCTGGGCCACACCGGCAAGAGCGTTGCCGAAGAACGGCACGGTGAACACGCCGAGGCCGATCCCGGTGACGAGCAACGGCACCACGGTGAACAGACACCACGAGCCCCCGCCAAGCCCGCCAGGGTCAAGCCCAAGCCGACGCGCATCACCTTCGCGCCCGCGACCCACGAACCGATCGCGAGCCCGGCCGACCACGGAAGCAGCGTCAGCGCGGTCGCGGACGGGCTCTCGCCCCGGGTGATTTGCAGGAACGGCACGAGCACGAACAACAACCCGTTCATCACCGCGAAGAACGCCAACGACCCGACCAGCGACGCGGTGAAAGCCTTGTCGCGGAACAAACTCGGCTCGACGAGCAGCGCGGAGCCGCCACGCTGGTGAAAGACGAAGGCGACCAACGCCGCGAGGCCGAGCAGACACAGCCACGACGGTCCACCCGAGATCAACGGGCGTGCGCCCAGCCCATCTGGTGGCCGTCGTGGAAGCCCTCGCGCGACATCGACGCGCTCTGCGCCTACCTGACCGAGCGCGTCGCCTCGATCGAAGCGATCGAGCACCTGGAGACCGCTCCGGTGATCCGAACCGTCAAGCGCGCCGCGACGTGGTCACCGGCGGGACACCAGATCCGGGGGCGCGACGGAACCGACCTGCACGAGCAGCGTTCGCTCAGCGCGCACGAGCGGAGAACCTGACACCGCGACGGCGGTGCGAATTCTCGCCGCACCACCGCGGAAAATCAGCATCGGCACCTTGAAAGCGCCGTCAGCGGCCGCGATCACGGCGACCTTCTCCGGCCCGCCCACCAACGTCACCGTCACTGAGGAACCAGGAGGAAAACCAGTGCCCGCAACGGTCACCACGGAATCAGGCCGCCCCACGGCCGGGGTCACGGTGAGAGTGCTGGGCGTGCCGGTGCCGACCAACAGCACGAGCGCGCGAGCCCCCTCGGCGGAGTGCTCGATCTGGAGCACGGCGTGCCGTGCCAACGCTCCGAGCGGTTGGTGCCGCACGGTGATCGCACACGTCCCGCGCGCGGGAACGCTCGCGCAGTTCGACGTCAGCGCGTAGTCGCCCGGGTGGCCGCTGTCGGTGAGCACGGACTTGGTGATCCGCACCGCCGTGTCACCGGTGTTGCGCAGCTCGACCGACTTCACCGCGCCTTGAGCGCCGACCAGCGCCGAGCCGAAGTCCACCGTGTGCGGACTGATCTCCAAGGCGCCGGGCTTGCCAGGATCTTCAGGGGCCCCTGGATCTTCGGGGTCGCCGGGATCGTCGACCGTGCCGGTGAGCGGCACGGCGACCACGCCACCGCCGCCGAGGACAACCTCCAGCCTGCCGGTGCTCGTGCCCGGCGTCGTGCGCCGGAACCGCACGGACACCGCGCATTCCTCGCCCGCGTGCAGCGTGCGCGCCGAACACGTCTCGGTGGGGTAGACCTCGAAGTTGCCCACAACGCGCGCGCTGACCTCCAGCGGCCCGATCCCGTTGTGCCGAAACGCGACAGCGGCAGGGGTCGAGCCACGCAACGAGAGCGAGCGCGGATCAGACGTCAGGCCCGGAGTGAACGTGCGCAGGAACGCGTCCTCGGTGCCGTTGTCATCACCGGACACCAGATCACTTGCCGCAGAAACGAAAATCACCGATGAGCCGTTGGGGGCGAGCTTCGGCGCGCTGCTCGTCCCGTTGCCAGGGCACGTCGAATTGGCCGGAGCGCAGTTCTGGCGCGTGCTGGGCGAAGTCAGCGCGGCGGGCAGTCGCGGAAGCCCAGCCCGCGCGCGCCGCTCGTCCTGCACGAGGTCGCGGGTGACGATGCTCGCTGGGGCCTCCGGAGGCGAAGCGCCGTCGTGCACGTTGGGCGCGGCGGTGGCGAACGAAACGTAGCGACCGTCAGCTGACAGCGACGGCGCTGTCCCGTCCACGACCGCGCCGGAGGTGTCGCGCGACACGATGGTCGTGGTGCCGGACGCGCGGTCGAACACCGTGGCGTGCCGGTCGGAGGTGAAAGCGATCTTCCTGCCATCACTGGAGATCACCGAA
Organism: Allokutzneria sp. NRRL B-24872; assembly: GCF_002155965.1. GTDB lineage: Bacteria > Actinomycetota > Actinomycetes > Mycobacteriales > Pseudonocardiaceae > Allokutzneria. The sequence continues at coordinate 72,012 of NZ_MUMH01000061.1, read as the reverse complement.
TCCGCGAGCGCGCCGGGCGAGGGCACCCGCACAACAGGACCACCGTCCAGCGGCAGCGCCACGACGGCGAAGCTCTCCGGCGCCAGCCTGACGATCGCGGCGGCCTGCTTGCCGTCCGCGGAGATCGAGTGCGAACCCACCCCGGTCACAGTGCTGCCGGGTGGAGCCATCGTGACCTTCTCGAAGCGCGTCGGTGCCAGGACGTTCCCCGCGGCGTCCTTGTCCAGCCGCGTGAGCACCAGCTCGTCACCACCGACGACACCGGCCTGAGCCCGTCGCGGTGCGAACGAGAAGGACATGATCGGCCGGTACACCCACAGCACCACGCTCGCGTCGGCGTTGAGCACCGGCGCGCGCGTGTCGCCGACGCCCGGCCCGATCGGTCGCTGCCCCACGAAGGTGCAAGCGCCGCCGTTGCCCCGATCGCACACGACGACGTCCGGAGTGCTGTCCCGGTCAGTGGTGCCCAGGTTGGTCGCCTGCGTCTCGAAGGCGACGTAGCGGCCGTCTGCGGAGATCGACGGCAGCTGGCTCGGGCCGTCGGCGGGAACCCCGGAACCCTTGCTCAGCAACGTCACCACGCCTGTCCTGGTGTCCCGGACGTACACGTTGGACTGACCGGCGACGGCGAGCGGGGCGAGCGCGGCGGTGCTGCTGAACGCGGCGAAGCGGCCGTCCTCCGACACGTCGAAGTCCACAGTGGACGGACCGAGGCGGGTCGTGACACCGGGCGCCACCGCGCCGAGCGCCGAGGGGACCGGCAGCACGGACAGGGACAGCACCAGCGTCACGACCAGCGCGACCGGGACGAAGCGACGCACAACCGACCTCCTCGCACAGCGAACCTGACGCTAGCCGCGCGCCGCTGCCGGGCCGGGCACGCGCGAGTGCCCGTAGGGGCAGTTCTCGCTGCCCGACGGGGTTCCTCGCTCGCCGATGCCCGACACGGACGCTTCGCGGCACTGTGCACCGCATGGGTGTTTCCGTGTCGCTGGCCACCGCCGAGCTCTCCGTCGAGCCGGGCGAGCCAACCGTGTGCGAGGTCGTGGTCGTCAACACCGGCACCGTCGTTGACCACCTCGACCTCTCCGTCGTCGGCGATATCGACTGCTGGGCGAGGGTCGAGCCGACCACGCTGAACCTCTTCCCCAACCAGGAAGCGACCGTCGAGCTGGTCCTCGAACCGCCGCGTTCGGCCGAGGTGCTCGCGGGCTCGGTCGTCTTCGGCGTCCGCGTCGCCTCGCAGGAGGACGTGGACGGCTCAGCGGTCGCCGAAGGCGTGGTCACGGTCAAGGCCTTCACCGAGCTGGACGCGGAGCTGGTCCCGCGCACCGCGCACGGCCGCCGCTCGGCGCGCCACGAGCTGGCCGTGGACAACCGGGGCAACAAGACCGTGCTCGTGCAGGTGTTCGCCGAGGACCCCGACGACCAGCTCAAGGTGCGCGCGTTGCCGGAGTCCTTCGAGGCTCCGCCGGGCAGCGCCACGTTCCTCAAGCTCAAGGTCCGCCCGCGGCGCCGTTTCCTGCGCGGGCCGAACCGGACCATCCCGTTCCAGGTCCACGTCTGCGCCGAGGACGACCGGGTCGACCTCGACGGCACGATGGTCCAGGAACAGCTGCTGCCGCCGTGGTTGCTGCCCGCCCTGCTGGCCGTGGTGACCGGCGCGGCGACCTTGCTCGTCCTGTACTTCACCGTGCTCAAGCCCAACGTCACCACGGCCGCGCGGGAAGCGGCGGCGGGCGCGGCCAAGAACGCCGTCGACGGCCACCGCGCCGAGCTGTCGCCGACATTGGCGGCGGTGCAGCGCAAAGCCGATCAGGCCGACCGGCTCGCCGAGGTCGCGGCCAAGGCGGCGGGCGTCGACCCGAAGGTGATCGAGGACATCCAGGCCAGCGCCACGCCGACGCCGACCCCCGCGCCCGGCGGGGGAACGGCCACCGGCGGACTCGCCACCGACTTCCGCATCCAGACCTCGGTGCAGCCCGGCAAGTCCGGGACGGCGGTGAAGAAGGTGGAGGACGACCGGGTGCTGGCGTTGACCGACATCATCCTGCAGAACCCGGGCGCGGACACCGGCACACTCGAACTGCGGCGTGGCGAGAATGTGTTGCTGAGGGTGAACCTGGAAAACTTTCGCGATCTCGACTACCACTTCGTCCGCCCCATCGAGTTCGGGCCGAAGAGTCAGGTCGTGCTGTCCGTGGACTGCCGGAATCCCATCCCGGCGCCCTGTACGGCCGCCGCCTACTTCACCGGCAACACCAGGCCCGCCGCCTGAACACGATGTCGCGCTGAGTGAATTCGCTTCCTAGTTCTGCTCTGTTCGAGTGGGAATGGGTATCGATTCGACAACCCGTTCGTGTCCGAATCGATGCTTGTTCCGGAGTCCGCGCTGCGGTTATTTTTGAGAGCCCTCGTGAAACAATTGCGCCCCGAGTTCCGGAAAGAATGCTTTCCGCTGAACGGGGTGGATCTGCGGTGCGAAGAACGGTATTGGGAGGCGTTGTGGGACCGGCGGTGCACGGTGCGCAGTGACAGCGCGGTCGACGACGCCCGTTCCGGGTTCGTCGGCCGCGACGCCGAGCTGGACCGGATGTCCGAGGCGCTGGCCAAGGTCGTCTCCGGTGTGCCGCAGACGGTCTGGGTGGTCGGCGCCGCCGGGATCGGCAAGACCACCTTCGTCCAGCGCGCGCTCTCCGCGCTGGACGCGCCCGAGTTCACCGTCCTGGACGCCTCCGGGGACCCGGGGGAGTCGGTGCTGGAGTTCGGCCTCGTCGACCAGATCGCCTGCCGCGTCGACCCCGTGCTGCTGCGCTCGGTGCCGCTGCTCTCCGGTGCCGAGCCCGGGACCAGCCCGTTCGCCGTCGGAGCGCAACTGCTGGAAGTGCTCTCCGTGCTCCAGGCCGAGCGCCCGGTCGCCGTGGTCGTCGACGACGTGCACTGGGCCGACCCGGGCTCCGCGCGCGCACTCGGCTTCCTGCTGCGCCGCATGCGCGCCGACCAGATCCTGACCGTGCTCATCCGCCGCGGCCGCGCCGGCTACGACCCCGAGAGCGCGCTGCACCAGCTCGAACGCAGCTGCCCCAACGCCACCACCATCGAGCTGTCCGGGCTCAGCGGCCCCGACGTCGGCGCGCTGTCGCTGGCGCTGCGCGGGGAGGAGCTGCCGGACGCCACCGCCGAGCGGCTGCGCGCGCACACCGGCGGAAACCCCCTGCACATCAGGACTCTGCTGCACGAGCTGCCCGGGGACGCCCTCGACGACGACCGGCTCGCGCTGCCCGCGCCCAGCTCGCTGCTGACCGCCGTGCGCGCGACGCTGGAGCGCTTACCCGGTCAGACCCGCGCGCTGCTGGAGGCGCTGGCCGTGCTCGACGAGATCAGCCCGCTGGCCCGGGTCGCCCACGTCGCCGGGATCGCCGACGCCACCCTCGCCGTCGAGGCCGGACTGGAATCGGGCCTGCTCAGCCACGCCTCCAGGGAACCCTCGCGCCCGCTGCGCATCTCGCACGGCCTCCAGCGCGAAGCGATCTACGACCTGATCCCGCCGAGCCGCCGCGTCGAACTGCACGAGCGCGCCGCCGCCGTGAGCGACGCGATCAGCCGCTGGGCGCACCGCGTCGCCGCCGCGACGGCCACCGACCCCGGCCTGGCCCACGAGCTCGAAGCCGCCGCGCACAGCGCAGGGAACCTCGGCCAGCACATGCTCGCCGCCCGCTACCTGCGGTGGGCAGCTGACCTCTCCAGCGAGCGCGCCGACCACGAACGACGGCTGCTCACCTGCTGCGTGCACATGGTCTTCGGCTCCGAGCGCTCCTCCGCGCTCGCGCTGCGCCCCCAGGCCGAACGCTGCGCGGTCAGCCCGTTGCGCTCCCTCGCGCTCGGCTTGATCGCGTTGTTCTCCGAGGGCGACCGCGCCGCTGCCACCCGTTTGCTCACAGACGCTGTCGACCGCTGCGGCGAGCAGGACGGGTGGGCAAGAGCCGTCTCCGCCGCTGGTCTGTCCGGCGCGCACATGTGGTCCGGGGCCGCGCACGCCGCCATCGAACCGGGACGCCTCGCACTGCGGCTGGGCGGTCTGCCCGTGCGGCTGGCCGACTTCGTGCGCGTGTTCATCGCCGTGGCCCGCTGCCGCGTCGACGGCATGGACAGCGGCCTGGCCGAGTTCGCCGACATGCCCACCGACGCCGCCGAAGTGCCGCCCGAGCAACTGGACTCGCTGATCTGCCGCGGCGCGATCCGCACCATGCTCGGCCGCTTCTCCGAAGCCGGGACCGACCTGCGCACCGCCATCCTGCGCGGCCGCGGCGGCGTCTACACCATGTCGGGCGCCAGTCCGCACTCCTACCTCGCCGCCATCGACTACGTGCAGGGGGAGTGGGAGGACGCCTCCATCCTCGCCGACCAGTCGCTGTCGCTGGCCGACCCCGACGAGCACCCGCACAACCGCGCGCTGCGGCACATGGTCGCCTCGCTGGTGCCCTCCGGGCGCGGCGACTGGAGCACCGCCAGCGGCCACGTCCGGACCGCGTGGGCCAACGCGCAACTGCTCGGCAACCCCCAGGACCTGCGCTACGCGGTGATCGCCGAAGCCACGCTGCACCAGGCGAAGGGCCGCCACACCGAGATGCTGGCGACCCTGCGCGCGCTGCGGCACGACGAGACCACCCACCGCAACGGCACCCACACCTGGTGGGAGCTGTGGTGGCGGCCGCTGCTCGTCGAAGCGCTCATCAGCACCGGCCTGCGCGCCGAAGCCGCCGAACAGCTCGCCGTCCTGCGCGGACGCGCCGCAGGAGTGGACTACCTCGCGCCGACGATCGTGCGGCTCGACCTCGCCCTCGCCGGGGGAGCGGGCCCCGCGTGGGTCGGTGACCGCGTCGACGACCTCGCCCGGCGCGGCCCCCGGCGCTGCTTCCTCCAAGCGCAGCTGGAGTCCGACTTCGGCAAGGGGCTCGCCGAGACCGGGCAGCTGCGCCGCGCCGTCCCCTACCTGACCAGCGCCCGCGACCGCTTCGCCGAACTGGGCGCCGCGCCCTTCGAACAACGCGCGATCGCCCTCATCGACAAGCACGCGCCCAGCCTGTCGCCCGCCATCGCCGGGCTCGCCGAGGCCCCCGTGCCCGGGCTGTCCCGCCGCGAGGGCCAGGTGGCGCACCTGGTCAAGCTCAACCTCACCAACCGGGAGATCGCCGCCCAGCTCTACGTGACCACCAAGACCGTCGAGTACCACCTGGCCAACGTCTTCCTCAAGCTCGGCGTCGCCAACCGGCGCGAACTGCGCGAACGGCTCGCCGTCGCGCCGCCGACGCCCCGTGCGAGCGCGGAAAGCCTTCCCCGGTAACGAGAAACCCTGCGCCTTCGGCTGCCCGTTCAGGCATCGCGGAGACGGCGGGTGCTCGCGAGAATGCTTGTTGTAACCGCTCTCCCCAACGGAGGAGGTGCCTGTGGCATCCCTGGAGCAACTGCCTCAAGAGGTGCGGGACAGACTGAGGGAGTACGGCGTCGAGGACCTGTCGGTGTTCCAGCAGCAGGCCGCCACCACCGAGGCCTTGCTCGCGGTGGTCGAGGAGCAGGTCACCGCGCTGCGCCAGGAGGCGGAGGCGGTCAGCACGCGGATCGAGTACCTGCTGTCGGTGCTGCCGCAGTACGCCGGGGGAGCGCTGTGACCATCCAGTTCGCCAACCTGCCGCCGGAGCTGCGCGACCAGCTCGCCGAGGCACTGGGCTTCACCCCGACCCCCACCGCCGACCTCGCGCCCCTGCTCCGGCAGCACCTCCAGGCCATGCGGGCGGCCACCAACGACCTCCTCACCCAGGCCAGGAACCTCCAGGGCGTCACCGCGGGTCTGCGCATGCGCCGCGGCTGAGCCTGCGGTGCTCCAGTGCCGCCGCGAGCACGAAACCACCCGTCCCGCCGATCGCCAGCGCCCAGAACAGGCCGGGCGTCCCGAGGAAGAGCGAGCCGGTGGAGAGCAACGCGAGCCAGCTGCCGAGCGCGAAGTGCAGCACGTTGCGCCGCACCGCTCCCTCGCCCAGGTACACCAGTCCGACCACGAAGCCCGCGCCCGAGGGCCACAGCAGCGACTGCACGTCCGGCATGCCCGGTAACGAGTGCAGGCCGTTGATCGTCAACAGCAGCGCCGCCATGCCGACGACCCAGGCCGAGCCGATCAGCTTGCTGGACAACAACTCCGGCCCACTCAAAGTCTTCTGTGCCCGCATCGCGGCGACAGCGGCGAGCACCGATCCCACGGCGAGCCCGGCGACCAGCAATGTCATCGGCAGCCAGGTGGGCAGGTCGAGCAGAGGCGCATCGCCCTTGCTCAGTGCCGCCGCGCCGTGGCCGAACAAGTAGGCGAAGGCGAAACCGAGGTAGGTGGCGCGGCTGTCGACCTCGCCGGTCGTGCGCGGGGCGGTGAGGGTCATCGTGGTCATGGCTGAGTCCTTCCGGAAGCGAGAACGGCGATGCGTTGCGTGATGTCGGCGGGCCACGGGAACGGCCTGCACACGGCGCGCTGGTGCGCGAGCCCGTGCAGGCCCAGCCACAGCGCGACCGCGTCGAGCTCCGGCTCGTCGTTGCCGCGCTCGCGCAGCATCCCGACGAGCACGCCCAGTGGCTCTTCGCCAAGGGAGACAAGAACTTCGGTGGAGATCCCGATGGGCTTCCACGCGCCGTCGAACATGACGCGGTAGCGCTGCGGGTGGTCGCGGGCGAAATCCAGGTAGGCCGCGCACGGGTCCTCCGCGCTTGAGCGGAGGCGGCTCGCCAGCTCGGCGAAGCAGTCCCGCACCACGGCCAGCATCAGGGCGGAGTGATCGGGGAAGTGCGGGTAGATCGACGGCGCCGCGATCCCGGCGTGCCGGGCGACCGCGCGCAAGGTGACCGCTCGCTCGTCACCGCCCGCGTCGATCAGCGCGGTCGCTGAGGCCAGGATTTCTTTGCGCAGCAAGGCTCCTTGGCCACGGCGGTTGCGCGTGTGCTGGCTCACGGGCTCGGCGGGCCGACGATGAGCACCTTGCCCAGGACCGTGCGCGACTCCGCCAGCTCCAACGCCGCACCGGCTTCGGACAACGGGAACCGCCCGGCGATGTGCGCCGTGAGCACGCCGTCCGCGAGCAGGCGCAGCACCTGCCTGAGGTCTTCGCTCAGCCGTGCGCGGAAGGCGGCCAGGTTGCGCTTGCCCGCCCAGAAGTTGTAGAACGACGCGCTCTTGCCGTTGGGCAGCACGTTCCAGATCGCCAGGCGCGCGAAGGACTTCAGCACCGGCAGCCGCGAGTTCCCGTCCTCGTTCTTCGTCGCCGCCGTGCCGTAGGACACCAGCGCACCACCCTTGCGCAGCAGCTTCCACGACTCCACCAGCCCGGCGCCGCCGACGTGGTCGAACACCGCGTCCACGCCGTCCGGCGCCAGCTCGCGGATGCGCTCGTACATGTCCGGGTCGCGGTAGTCCACCGGGATCGCGCCCAGCTCGCGCACCGCGTCGTGGTGCCGCTGCGAGGCCGTGCCGATCACCGTGATCCCCGCGTGCCTGGCCAACTGCACCAGCGTCGACCCCACGCCGCCGTTCGCGCCCAGCACCACGATCGTCCCGCCCTCGCGCACTCTCGCTGAGCGGTGCAACATCTGCCAGGCCGTGATCCCGTTGACCACCACCGTTTCCGCTGCTCCCGCGTCCACCCCGTCCGGCACCGGCACCAGGTCCGCCGCGTCCAGCACCAACGCGCTCGCCCAGCCGCCGATCTTGGTCACCGCGGCGAAGCGGCCGCCGACCAGCGCTGCGTCCACGCCCGGGCCCGCCTCGGTGACCGTGCCGACCACGTCGTAGCCCGGCACGAAGGGGAACGCCGGCTGGTCGTAGTACTTGCCCCGGCGCATCTGCTGCTCGGCGAAGGACACTCCCGTCGCTTCCATCCGCAGCACGACCTGGCCCGCGCCCGGCGCGGGCAGCGCGCGGTCGCGCACCTGGAGCCCGGCGGGGTCGACCTTGCCCGGCAGAACGATCTCGGTGGTGCTCGTGCTCATCGCGTGCTCCCTCATCGACTGAACTTACGGACGTAAGGTTACGCACGTTAGCTCGGTGGGATCAAGGGAGTAACGCAAGTAAGTTTTCACCTGTAAGCTCACGGGCATGGACGACGCCAGCGCCCCCCGCCCCCGCAACCGCCGAGGTGAGGGCGCCCGCCTGCGCGAGGAGATCGTCGCCGCGGCGCTCACCCTGCTCGACGACACCGGCGACGAAACCTCCGTCACCCTGCGCGCCGTCGCCCGCCAGATCGGCATCGCCGCCCCGTCGATCTACCGCCACTTCCCCGACCAGCCCAGCGTCATGCTCGCCGTCGTCCAGCACGTCTTCGCGGAACTCGACGCCCGCCTGCGCGCCGCCCGCGACGCCGCCGTCGACCAACCCCGCACCCGGCTCGTCGCCGTCTGCTCCGCTTACCTGGAGTTCGCCGAGCACCACCCCGGCCGCTACCGCACCATGTTCGGCGGCCTCTGGATGCCCGACCTCAGTACCAGCTCCTTCACCGCCGACGACATGACCGCGCTCGGCGAGCCCAGCCTCCAGCTGCTCGCCGATCTCCTCCGCGACTGCGTCAAGGCCGACCTCTCCGCCAGCACCGACCCCTCCGCCGACGCCGTCGCCCTCTGGCTCGGCCTGCACGGCCTCGCCCACCAACGCGCCGTCACCGTCGCCTTCCCGTGGCCCACCGACATCGCCTCGCGGATGATCACCGCCCTCGCCCACCTGCGCGGCTGATCCGTTACGCTCCAACCGGTCCCGTAGCGCAGAGGCAGGCGCCCCGCTCTGGCAGATCGGATACGCCGGTTCGAATCCGGCCGGGACCACCACGTGGTCCTCATTCGAACCACGGACCGTACGATAAATCGTTACGGTTGTGTCGCAGTCAGTGCAGATCACGTGGCCGTCGCGATGAGCGACTTCGCCCTCGCGCTCTGGCCACGTGCCCAGGGATTCGGGTTGCCTACAGGCGCACCTGTGAAGTGAGCCGCGAAGAGGGCAAGCTACTCGCATACGCGAGCTGAACGCGGTGGACTGTGCGGGGTAAACGACCGGCATAGCGATGTTCCATGGGATGTATGCCTCACAAATAGGTGTGTCGATCGAAGGTGGCCGAGGCCGCAGCAAGGAAGCAAGACCTCCGCGTCGATCCAACACGTTCTGGCGGAGCTATTGGTAGCGGACGTCCATATGGACGGCTCGGCGATAGAAGAACATCTGTCACCCGTCTGGCTGTTCAGGCCAACTAGGCCGCGCGCGTGAACCACCCTGAAAGGCTCCGATTTCGCTGTTCTCCGCTGCAGCGTCCTCGGCTGCAACAGATCGTCTGCGCTGCGAACAAGAACTCGGGGGATTCCAGGGTGTATGGAAGTGTCGGTGACCTGCGTGCCCAACTGCTTCAGCTCGTCGAGCAGCTGTCCACCGCAGTCGTCCTCCGCAACAAGAGCGACGCTCTCACCGCAGCCGACGAGTTAGCCGAAGCCTGGCGCTCCTCTAGCGACACCGACGCTGCCGAGGTCGTCGGGTTCATCCACCAGGCCGTCGACCAGCTCGACGGGGTCGTTGAACGGCTCACCGTTGCCGAAGACCTGATGTCCACCTACGCCAACGGCATCTAGGCCACCGGGTGGCGACCGTGGTGAGGTGACCGAGCGGCTTCGCGTGGCACTGCGAGACCTTCGCCCTGAGGAGCTGACCGCCGCCGCAGCGCATCTGCGCGAGGAAGTCCTCGTCGTTCTGGAGCGAGGCGTCCACAAAGCCGCTATCTGCAGCGAAGTCCAGCGGCCCTGAAGCGTCGTCGCGCACGGGCAAATCCGCCAGCTTCGGCTGGACGACCTCCACCAACTACCGCAAGACCTTCACCGACGCCTACCCGCAGACCGCAGGCAAAGTGGTGGTGCACCACGCGGTCGAGCAGCAGGTGCTCTAGTACTTCCCCGGCGTCGTGCGGGCGGAGGAAATGCACTCCCTTGAGAACCTCCGCGGCATCCCCAGGGGAGTACCAACAACCTGGTGCACCTCAGTGCCATCCGCAAAGCCTGGAACAGTTTCTACAAGCCCTTCCGGGACAGCGGAACCGTTCCCAGCAAACAACAACTGCTTGACTTCGCTGCCATGATCGACGACCGGTACGGCACGTCGTTCAACCCCAACATTCGGTGAGAAGCAGGGACAGATGACGTACTACATCGTTGAACCAGAGGTCGCTGGCGACTTCGGCGACAACACCGTCTTCGACCGCACCGTCCAGCCCGCTGAGGTCACGCGCCTTGAGTACCGCTTCACCAACTGGCTCGGCGACGCCATCCTGGAGTGCACCCCCTGCTTCATCGTCACGGAGACCCTGGCCAAGGCGGTCACCGTCGCCGGACTCAGCGGGGCCAGGTTCGACGATGTCGAGATCAGTCTGTCGCCTGAAGGGGAAGAGCTGATCGAGGAACCGCTGCCCCACTGGAAGTGGCTCCGCTTCACTGGCGCACCCCACCGCGAGGACTTCGGCCTCGACAAGAGCACGCTCGTCGTGTCCGAGCAGGCGCTGGAACTGCTGCGCGAGCACGGCTTGGAATATGCAGATGTCGAGGAAGCTGTTCCTCTCTAGAAAGAATCCGCCGTGACTGATTGCCTCTGAGGCTCGTAACAACGAAGGCTGGTCGTTCCGCGGCGTGCTCTCGTCGAGCAGGATCGACGGACTGGGTGCTCCACCGGTGACTCGTGGATGAGTTCACCTACCGCAGTTCAGCGGCCGGAAACTCACCAGCTTGCGCTGGCGTGGTAGGTCCAGCGACTCCAGCTTGAGCCACACTGCTCAACGCACTCACGTCAGAACTTCAGATAGTTGCGCGGACGGAACCTGCGTCGGCTAGGGTTCCCAATGATTGTTTGCCTCACGGTCCCGTAGCGCAGAGGCAGTCGCGCCGCTTAGCCTAAGCGGAGTACGCCGGTTCGACTCCGGCCGGGACCACTCGTTTGTCCAGGCCGAGAAGCAGGGCGCGTGGAATGCTTCATCGTTGAGCCGTAAGTCGCCTGAGACTCGTTCCGGGAACGGTTGTCGACCGCTCCGGTCCCGCGCTCGGAGTGACGCGCCTGGAGTACCAATTCTCCTGGTGGCTCGGCGACGCCATCGTGGAGATCAGCCTCTCGCTGGAGGGCGAGGAGTGGATCGAGGAGCCGCTGCCGAAGTGGAAGTGGCTGCGCTTCACCGGCAAGGCGCACCAGGAAGACTTGGGCATGGACGAGAACTTCACGCTCGTCGTGTCCGAACGCGCCCTTGCGGTGCTGCGCGAGCACGGGCTGAAATGCGCCGATGTGAGCAGGGCGATCGGCTAGAGTTCGCGGCGGAATCGGTTGCGAGGTCCCGTAGCGCAGAGGCAGGCGCACCCACCCTTCCAAGGTGGAGCACGCCGGTTCGAATCCGGCCGGGACCACAGGGGGAAAGACGGGCATGGACGGCATCACCGACTCGGAACTCGCGGCGTTCCACGACACCGTCGCCCGGCTGCGCGCCCTGCCCGAGGACGACCCGGCGCGGCGCCGGGCCGAGCGGGTGGCGGAGTCCTTCGTGCGGGACGGGCGGCAGCGCCGCAGGAATCTCCGCACAACTGAGCGGGCCGAGGCAGACGCCAAGATCGAAGCGGCGACGGCGACGGGAGCGAGTGAGCGGCGTGAGGACGCGCCGCTGGAGATGCCGACGACAACGGAACCTGCGGTGTTCGCGAGGGCGCGCCACTGCTACGTCTGCAAGGCCAACTACCGCGAAGCGGATGCGTTCTACCACCGGCTCTGCCCGGCCTGCGCGGCGCTGAACACCGAGCGCCGCAACGCGCGCGCTGACCTGACCGGGCGCCGAGTGCTGCTCACCGGCGGACGCGTCAAGATCGGATTCCAGCTCGCGCTGATGATGTTGCGCGACGGCGCGGAACTGCTCGTCACGACGCGGTTCCCGCACGACGCGCTGCGCCGGTTCGAAGCCGCGCCAGGAAGCGAGGCGTGGATCGACCGGCTGCACGTGGTCGGCATCGACCTGCGCGACCCGCGCCAAGTGCTCGCGCTGTGCGATTCGCTGCGCGAGGAGGGCAAGCCGCTGGACATCCTGGTCAACAACGCGGCACAGACGGTGCGCAGGCCGCCGGAGGCCTACGCGGCGCTGGCCGAGCGCGAAGTGGGCGCACTTCCCGCCGCTGCCCGCGTGGCGCCGGGCTTTCGGCCGATGCTGTCCGCGGGGCTGGGCGAAGCCGACGCGCTCGCGCTGGTCCTGGCGGAGGTCGACGAGGCGGGGCTGCTGCCGGACACCTCGCCGGTCAACTCCTGGTCGGCGCGGATCGGTGAGCTGGACCCGGCCGAAGTGCTGGAGACGCAGCTGGTCAACGCGCTCGCGCCGACCCTGCTGTGCGACCGGCTGCTGCCGCTGCTGATGGCCTCGCCGCACCCTCGCCGCTACGTGGTCAACGTGACCGCCGTCGAAGGGCGCTTCGAGGTCCGCAACAAGATGCCCGGCCACCCGCACACCAACATGGCCAAGGCCGCGCTCAACATGCTCACCCGCACCAGCGGCCCGGAGCTGAGCCGCGACGGGATCTACATGTGCGCGGTGGACACCGGCTGGATCACCGACGAGAACCCGGCACCGAAGAAGAAAGCCTTGGCCGACAAGGGCTTTCGCACTCCACTGGACATTGTGGACGGAGCGGCCCGGGTGTACGACCCGATCGTGCGCGGCGAAGCGGGCTCCCCGGTCGCGGGCGTGTTCCTCAAGGACTACCAGGAAGCCGCATGGTGAACCGACCACACGCGGAGCTCGAACCACTGCTGGCCTGGCTGCGCACGGGCGTGACCCCGGCCGAGCGCCTGGACTTCGCCGCTGGCACGGCCCTGCCTGACGGGCGGCTCGACCTGTGCAAGCAGGCGCTGGGCCCGAGCGGAGCCGAACTCGTCGCCTCCGCACTGCAACCGGGCGCCGTGCGGCACCTGCTCATGGGCACCGACGAACTCGGCGACGACGGCGCCGCCGGGGTCAGTGAGCGGGCGATCGAGCAGCAGGTTGAGACGTTGTACTTGGGCTGCAACGGAATCACGGCGGGCGGAGCCTGTCGGATCGCCGACAACCTGCGCATGTCGCCCCAAGCCGGCAAGGTCACCGGCGTCTGGCTCAAGCGCAACCCGTTGGGGGAGGGCGCCGGGGACGCGGCCGCCGCGCTCGTGGAGTCCGCGCGCTCGCTGCGCACGCTGGACCTCGTCCAGACGGGCCTGGACGCGGCAGGCCTCGCGATCTTGGCGGACGCGCTGATCGCCGCGCACGCGACCGGACGGCGCGTCGAACGCCTCTATGTCGGCGGCAACCCGCTCGGCTCGGCCGGGGCACAGCACCTGGCGCGTCTGGTCGCGGCGGGAGCGGTCGACGAGCTGTACGTCTCTGCCTCCGGACTCGGCGACGAGGGCGCGAACCTGCTCGCCGAAGCCCTCGCGCCCGAGCGAGCACCACGACGGATCTCCCTGGCCAGCAACGGCATCGGACCCGCGGCGGCAGCCGGGCTCATCGCCGCCGCAGTCCCCGCCGGAGTCGAACTGTGCGACCTCGGACGCGTGCGCGCCGCCGGAGCCCTCGGCGCGCAGGACAACCGCCTCGACGAGGCCGCCGCGACCACCATCGCCGAAGCCCTCGCCGCAGTGCCGCACCGGCTTCGCCACCTGGTGCTGACCGACACCGGCATGCGCAGCCGCGAAGCCCACCGCCTGCTCGACGGAGCGCAGAAAGCCGTGAGCCCCACCAGGTTCCGGCTCGGCAAGGGCATCGCCACCAGCGTCAAACGACGGCTGGACGCACTCAGCGCGAGCGTCCCCCAACGCCCCGAGGTCTCCGCCGACGTCACCGCCGTGCAGAGCGTGCACCGCCAACCGCCACCTGAACATTCCGCCAGCAAGGAAATCGGTGGACCTGCCGACAGGGGCGCGTCGTAGGGTTCGCAGACACGGTCGGCGGCGAAGGAACGGTGAATGGCGGGACTGCACAAGATCTGGCAGCGGGCGGAGGTCTCGCGCAGGCTCGACATGTTGTCGGGCTTCGTCGCGATGTGCGTGACGGGGGACGAGGACGCGCGCAGCCGTCTCGCCCAGCTGGTTGCCCGCGCGGACGCGGCCCTCTCCGCTTCGCCCCCGGATCTGGCGGCCGCCTCGGAGCACCTGGACGAACTCCTCCTGTGGGCTGGAACGGAGTGGGCCGACCACCCCTACCGCCCCCTGGAAGCCCGGCCTGACGAGGCCGACCGGCAGACGCGCGACTACGCCAAGGATCTCAGGTTCGCCGCACTCCCGGTCCGCTTCCGGGACGAGATGGGCCGCATCGAACTCAGCCTTGAGGTGCGGTTCCTGGCCCTGTGCCGCCGACCGGAGTTGGACTGCCGGACCCGCCAGGACGTCTTCTACGTCGCCGGGCGCGCCGCGATGGCCCTCGATCTCGGGCACTTGGAAGCGGCAGAGCGCGAGATCCGGCGCATGGAACAGGTGGGTGCCGCGCGGCCACGGGAGAGCCGCTGCGGCTGATTCGCCGTTCCGAGGTCAACGCGGCATCTTCGCGAACGTCTCGATCCAGAACTGCTGCCGGTCCGCACCCACGCCCACGAGGTAGGTCGCGCGCAGCTTCGGCGGCAGCAGCGCCACCAACGCCGCGACGGCCTTGCGGTGCTTGCGCAGCTGCGACAGCTCGGCGTTGGCGATCACCTGGTGCACGATGTCGCTGTCATTGGTGCCCTCGCTGGACTCCGCGGCGCGCGCCAGCCGGGCCTCCCACGCCCGCAGGTTCCCCGCCAGCTCGCGCAGCCCGGTCACCTGGCGGTTGTTCAGCCGGTCGATCAACGCGCTCAGCGGCACCGGCGCGTACTCGCCGTCGCCGAGGTAGATCGTGCCCAGCTCCAACGGCACCCCGCGCTCGTGCAGCTTGATCAGCCGCTCCAGCGTGCGCTTGGTGATCCACGCGCGGCCCTCGTCGTCGATGTCGTGCTTCCACCACTCCAGCACGGTCTCCGCGACCGGGCCGTAGCGCGAGATCAGCCACTCGTTGGCCGGGATGTCCTCGGGCTCAACGACCAGCGAGGCGGTGAAGCGCGTCGCCTGCGCGATGTTGTTGCGCGCCACCAACAACTTGCGGCCGAGGTGGTACGGCGGGTTCTGGATCGCCACCTGCGCGCGCAAGTTCTCGATCTTGTGCCCGGCCAGCGACCACTCCTGCGTGATCTCCATCAGCTTCGCGAACGCGGCCTTGTCCTTGGGGCGGTTGTACTCGTCCCACACGATCGCCTTCGGCTCGCGCCCGGTGAACACCTGAGCCAGCAACGTGTTCAGCGATCCGTCCGGCGTCGGGATCGGCGCGCACAGGTCCTCCACGTTCGTCACCGGCAACGAGAAGTACAGCGGCGCGCGCCCGATCTCGCCGCGCACGGTCTCCCGCACGACCTGCGTCTTGCCGCAGCCGGGAGGGCCTTGCAGCAGCACGCTCCAGCGGTTGCGCACCGCCGCCCGCACCACGCGGCGCACCGGGTCGTCGATCGTCGCCGGATTCGCGACACCGAGCAAGCTCGCGATCCGGTCCAGGATCTCCCCGGTCCGATTCTGCCCGCCGCGCTCCTCGACCAGCCGCAGCCGCTCGCCGTTGATCAACGGCAGTCCCCAGCGCAGCGGGAAACCCTCGCGCGCGTTGGCCAGGATGTGATCGACCGTGCGCGGCGACAGCAGCTCGCGCAGCTCCGGGCTCAGCGAAGCCCACATGGTGAACACGCCGTCGAGCTGCCACTCCTGGTACTTCGCTGCCAGCTTCTGCCGCCACGCGGTGTCGTTGGCGCTCACCCGCACCGTCACCATGCGGTCGAGGATCGCCAGGTCACCGCGCCGCGTCGAGGTCTCGGCCAGCGACTCGTTGTCGGTCAGGAACACGCCGACGCAGCCCAGCGCGCGCAGGTCGTGCTCGCCGAGCGTCCAGTCGCAGGCGATCTGCATCAGCTGCGACTGGATGGTCTCGCCCGCCTGCAACGAGTCGTCGATGAGCAGCACGAACTTCCGCCCCGGTTTCAGCTGGTCCATCACCAGCTGCCGCAGCACCAGCTCGCCGCTGCGCGGGTCCCGCACCGGCGTGTTGATCAGCAGGTCATCGGGGGTCAGGTTCGCCGCGGGCACGAACACCAGCTCGACGTCGGGGTGGGCCTGGGCGATGTGCGAGAAGAACGTGGCCGTCTTGCCGATGCCGTGCGCGCCGAAGACCTGCCCGGTCTGGCCGATGTCGATCATGGCGTCGATGAAGCCCGCCAAGCGGGAGCGGTCCTCGGTCATCGGGTGCTCGTCCTCTCCGGAACGCGGACGCGGTGGCAGTCCATGCGCGGGGTGTGGGCGTCGGGCCAGTCGTCGCCGCCCTCGGTGATCAGCCAGATCCACTTGTCCGGCTCGGCGGGCGTCACGTGCGGCGCCTCCCCGTCGGTCAGCACCACGATCGCGTCGGGCTTCTCCTCGAAGCATTCGCCCGCGACGATCGTGCGGCCCTCGACGTAGTCCACGACCGCCTGGAAGCTCGTGCCGCCACCGCCGCGGACGCTCCCGCCCTGCTTGAACGGCATCACGACGGCGTCGAAGGACAGCCAGTGCGCCTGCACCCGGTCGATCTCTCCGACCAGCTCGGTCAGCCACTGGATCACCTTGGGCGGCATCGACCCCGACGTGTCGTAAGCGATCACCAGCACCTTGTCGCGCTCCGGCCCACTCCGCGAGAGCATCGGGTCCAGCCCGAGCGAGGCCAGCACCGCTCCGCGCTTCTTCGGGTACACCAAACGCTCACCCGCGCGCAGCTTCGACGCGAGCACGTCGACGAGCCAGCGCTGCCACCAGTCGACCTTGCCCGTGCGCGCCGTCGTCCCACGGAGCGCTCCGGCACCGAGGTTGCCCCAGATGCGGCTCGCGCGCTCCGAGCTGCCATCGGTGCGCCCCATCAGGTCCAGCAGCTCCGACTCCGCCCCGGGGTGCCCGCGCCGCGCCCACAACAGCGAGTTCAACAGCACCGAGGAGCCCACCGCGTCGATCGTCTCCTGATCTCCCGGCAGCACGCCGTCGAGCAGGTGCACGCACACCGGCGCCGGGGCCGGGGGAAAGCGCATGCGCTTCAGCTCCGCGTACACACCAAGATCGGTGCGCACGAAGTCGTTGTAGCTCAACGCAGTCAGCCCTTGGTCGGCCAAGTCCGCGACGTAGTCCACGTGCACCGTGCGCGGATCGATCCCGATCCGCCTGTCACCCAGCAGCGGCAACTCCTCGCGCTTCAACCGCACCAGGGCCACGTGGTTGATCGACACCTCAGCCGCCACCGTGAACACCGGGTCCGCGCGCAGTTCCTCGTCGGCGAACAAATGACGGTGCACCAGGTGCCGCGCTTCGTGGAACAGCACGAACTTCACGCCGTCCAAGCCGATGCCGACGAAGAAGTCCGGGTTGTAGATCAGCAAGCAGGTGCCGTCGCCGGAGGACACCACGGCCGCCGTGTCGATCGCCGTCGTGGCGATCTGGTGATGGCACTTCGCGTACAGCCACGACGCGACCGCCGACTCCGTCAGCCCGAAGTCCAGCAGCGCCGCGTCCTTGAGCCGCTCCGCCTCGGCCAGCACCTCGGGATCGGCCGGGCGCCAGCGAACCAGGGCCCGGCGATCCGCCAGGTCCACCACGTGCGGGCGCCGCAGGCCGTGGCCCATCGTCCCTCCTTGCGTGCTTGTACGATCTTCGCGACGGTTCGTAGCGCAGGGGCAGTCGCGCGTCGCCTACGCGTTCGCGATGGCTCCGCAGGTGCGCACCAGTTCCGGCACGGTCCCGGAGAACGTCGGCAGCAGCTGCGCCAGCACCGCCCACGCCTCCACGTTCGCGCCCAGTTCGCGCCGCACCATCGGCGCGAGCACGTCCGTCGCCTCCGCCATCCGCTTCGGGAACAGGCGCGGCCCCAGCTCCAGCACGTGCAGCACGCTCTGCGCGGACTTCCACCCCTGCACGTACTCGCGCGGTCCGTCGATGATCCCCGCCTCGCGGAGCCGGTGCGCGAACTTCGGGTGCGAGCCGAACTGCGCGCGGAGTTCGTTGGGGCAGTCGATGCGCACCGTCAACGCCCACCGCGCGTACCCCGGCAGCGCCTGCGCGCGATCCGCCTCGGCGATCTCGGGCCAGTCGGCCACAGCGACCGCTCCGGCCGCGCGATCTCCCTCGTGCTTGGTCCGCACCCAGCGCAGCCCGTCGATGACGTCTGTCTCGGGCTCCGGAAAGCGGTCGGTACCCCGAAACGGCAGCGGCCCCGCCGCGCCGCCGAACGGCGTCCCGCGCGCAAGCTCCCGCCGGATCGCCTCGTCCAAGGACGGGTGCTTGAAGACGATCTCGTTGATCGCCGGGTCGTCCTCCTGCAACATCCACAACAGCACCGAGGCCGGGACTCCGCTCAGCCGCCGAGGCACCAGGTGATCCGGCACAGGGGTGGCCGCGGCGAGACCGAGCCGGGCGCGCACCCGCTCGGCGTCCTCCGCCGCGACCAACCCCAGAAGCACCTCGTGCTGTCCACTCACGCAGCGGATTCTGTCAGCACGCCCGCTCCGTACGCACCGGAATTCGCCGCTACTGCGACACGACGCGACCCGAGTACCAGGACTTGCCCTCGTAGTGGAAGCTCACCCCCAGCCCGCCGAAGATGACGAACTGCCCGCTGTTGGCCGTCCGCCGCCCAGGCTGCACCACCGCTTCCGCCGCGTTGTAGGGGAAACCGTTGGCGGGGTTGATGCCGACCAGCTTCTCGCCCGGGTTCGCTCCCGTCAGCACCACCTCGAACCACCCGCCCGGCCAGCGCACGATGTTCAGGTGCCGCCCGGCGACCCGGTCGGACCACACCACGTCGTAGGCCATGTCCGGGAACGCCTGCTGCAACGGGACGCTCGTGACGGTCGGCGCCGCCGAGGCCGCTGGACCGATCGACGCCGCGGCCAGTGCGACAGCCGCGACCCCGACCACCTTCTTGATCACGTTTCTCATGGACCCCAGTGTTGGAGCGGCGAGCGCGGCGTGCCTCGAGCTGCTGGGGGACCAGCGTGTCCACCGGTCGCACGATGGCCGCGCGGCTGCGCCAGATCGCCGCCGATCTGCCGGAGCAGGTGTATCGAGTTGCACAGCACCGACATCCTCGGCGGCACCGCGCCCACTGGCGCACGCCGACGGGCTCCGGATTTCATCACATTCCGCCACACCGGGAGGGGTCCCCGGAATATCGAATACAATTCGTGGGTTTTTCCGTGATGAATTCCGTTGGCGCAAGTTCGCGATTCACCCAAATGCAGGTATCTTCTTCGTGTTCCCGTCATCATGATGGGTGGCGAAATCTGAGTTCGGGAGCTGATTCTCCATGTGGGGATTACCTTTCATGGTCGGGGAGGAACTATGGTCAAGGTTCGACTGACAATTGCCTGCGTTGCTGCAGTGTTGGGGTTCGCGATGGTCGGAGTGCCCGCCGGAGCGGCTCCTGCCGCTCCGGTCGGCAGTACGTCCGCAGTCGCGCAAGGTACCTGGCACTACATCAGCACCCACTACTACAAGGCGCTATGCTCGTTCCAAGGAAATAATTACATTAAGAGGATGTGGCCCGCCTACACCCACTATGAGTGCAGGATGAAGCCGGACACTTACTACGAGCTGTGGGTGCACAGGGCCTAGGAATGTCGCCAGGGTGGCATGTCGTCGTCTTCGTAGATCACCGCGACATGCTCACCCTGGCGCCAGCTTCGGACGGTTAGCACGCGCAAGCGAAGCGGTTCCACGTTCTTCCCGGACATGGGGGAAGGCCTGCAACATCGTTCAGGGGCGCGCATTCGGTACGCCTCGCCACCTCGTCCCGCACGGAGAAGGGGAACGAGGATGATCGCGCCGGAGATCCAGGTCGTGCACCACGAGCAGCGCGGTGTCCGGGTGATCGTGCCCCAGCACCTCAAGCCGCTCGACCAGCTCGTGCACAACGAACTCGCCGCCGCTCCGCCCTTCCTGACCGCGATCCTCACCGCAACCGAGGACTCAGAGAAGTGATCTCAACGACTTTCAGGTGAGTCGGCCGTGTTCGAAGTGGGTGAGTACGAGTGCGGCTTTGACGATGTCGCCGATCTTGCGTGGGCTTGCTGTGGTGTGGCGGAGCGCGCGCCAGCGGTCGGCGAGGAGGGCGAAGCCGCGTTCGCCCAGGCAGCGCAGCCCGCGTAACAGGGTGTTGTAGGTGCGGGTGTCCGCGTCGAGCTCGCGGCCGTGGGAGGACTGTTTGACCAGGGTGAACACGCCGATCCCGGCGCCGTCGTGGCCGCCGTCGGCCAGGGTGGGCCGGTTCAGTTGGGAGGCCGCCCAGTACAGGGCAGCGAGCACGTGGGCACGGGCGGCGGTCAGGTCATGGGGCGAGCCGGGTTCGACCTCTGCGACCCACAGCGGAAAGCCGTCCGGGGCGCAGAGGGCCTGGATGTTGCCGCCGGGCTCGTGGGCCTTTCCGGAGTACCAGGCGTCGATCAGCCTGCCTTTGACGCTGATGGTCTGCTCGCCGAGCCGATCGCTGGCGAACAGCTTGCCGTCCAGGATGACGTGTGTGGCGTCGTCGTTGTGAGACTGCTGTAGGGCCTCGTGCAAGTCCGGGGCCTGTGTGGCGAGGGCCGTGATGACCTCGTCCAGGCACCGGTAGCCTGTGGCGCGGGAGATGCCGTGGTCGCGAGCCAGCGCGGCGATGTCGCGGTTCTCGCGGAACCAGCGCAGCTCGAACACTGCCTGGTAGAAGCAGGTCAGCGCCCTGCTGCCCTTGCGGGTGCCGCGGTCGCGGCGTTCGGCGCGCAGCAGCCGACCGACGTACTGGGCGAGTTCGCGGGGGACGTCGAGCATGGCACGATAAGGAATCAAGGGGAGTATGTCCTGGCAATCGTCGGCGGCGCGCTGCTCGCCAGGGCCACCCTGGCGTTCCTGGTCGAGCTCCTCGGCGAGGTAGTCGAGGGCACGAAGTACGCGATGAACGCCGCCATCCTCCTCGGCACCATCGCGCTGTTAGCCGTCGCTGCCACCCGCGTCCGCCGCGCCGAAGGATTGTGATCGCATGCTGACCATTCGGGGCATGACCTACCTGGTGGAGGACGCTCCAGAGCACGTCGTTCGGCGGGACCTCCAGGCGATCCGCGACGACCTGCACTGTACAACGGTGTCGGTAATCGGTCCTGACGGTGACCGGCTCGTCGCGGCGGCTGAGTACGCACTGGAGGTCGGGCTGGACGTGTGGATCCGACCGAACCTGGTGGACCGCCGCGAGCCAGAGGTGCTGGCACACCTCGAGAACATCGGCTTGGCGGCCGAAGAATTGCGCGCACGCCATCCGGGCCGGGTGACGTTGTTGGTCGGCAGCGAGTTCTCCCACACCGTTCGCGGGCTCGTGCCCGGCCGGTGGTCCTTCCTCCGGCTGCGGGTTATCTTCAAGGCCCGCCTGCTCGTGCGACGGCGAATGAACCGGCGGCTCGACGTCCTGCTCGGCCGGGCCGCCGAGACGGCGAGGCGGGTGTTCCGCGGCTCGGTCGGCTACGGGGCGGCGAGCTGGGAGGAGGTCGACTGGTCCCGGTTCGATTCGGTGGCCATCAGCCTTTACCGGACGGGAACCGACGATGCCGCTTACGCCCGCCGCGTGACCAATCTGGTGCGTGACAATGACAAGCCGGTGATCATCAACGAGTTCGGCTGCGGCGCCTACGAGGGCGCCGAGCGCAGGGGGCCGGCCTCGTTCCGGATCGTCAACTGGTTCGCCGAGGAACCCGCGATCAAGGGTGATCACCCGAGGGACGAACAGACCCAGGCCCGCTATCTGGGCGAGCTGATCGATCTCTACAACGAGGCCGGCGTGCACGGCTGCTTCGTCTTCACCTTCGCCATGCCCGACTACCCCCACCACGACGACCCACGCCGCGACCTCGACAAGGCCGGGTTCGGCATCGTGAAGGTCCCGGTCGACGACCCGACCACCTGGACCCCCAAGGCAGCCTTCCACGAGGTGGCCAAGCGCTACGGCGGCTAGCGGGCCGTCATCCGATCGAGCGCCAAACTCACTGAGATCACCTCAGAGATCCGCGCGTGGCCGACATGCGCCACCTCGGCAGATGCCAGAACTCGACCGAGATGGCTCCGCGCGCCAATCTCTTTGTCCTCAAGGTCGTTTGGAGTCGGACGCATCATCCGACAGGGGGCGAGGGTGCGAAGGGATGTCGTCGTGCCGAGCGCTAGCCGCGCGACTGCGTCAGATCGCTGCACGGCTGCCGGTGACCCAGGTGCAGCAGGCTGCTTCGCGTGCGGAAGACGCAGCCGTTGAGCTGCTCACCGCTCAGGGCAGCCGAGAGACAGTCCTCGCGGGCAGTGCGCGTGCACTCCGCGACGCAGCCTTGGGCATGACTGTCTCCGCGAGACGGCTGGAGCAGGCGGCGGCGTGGATGGAGTTGTACTGCACTGACATTCTCGGCGTGGCTGCCCCCGTCGACGCACCACTCCACCGGAACCGCCGACCCACCCTCCCCGAGCTGCTGCCTGCGCATCTCGACGAACACCTCTTCCTGGGACATTCGCGACCCACACGCGTTACGGGCTACCACCACCGACACGGTGGCTTGGACCGGGCGCGTATGAGGATCAGCGAACGCACCCCGGTTGACACCCACGGCGTCTACTGGGCTGAGGTGACTGGCCCCACTTCATCCGGGCAGAGCACGCGCAAGCGAAGCGGTTCCCCCATTTTCCTGCACACCTGGTCCACGGCGGCGGTTCGCCGCGCGATACGGGACGCGTTCGCCCAACGAAGCCAAGTCCGCGACGACGACGGCGATCTTGTGCCGAACATGTGGGAGGGGGAGCACCAGGGCATCATCATCCAGGGCTACGTCTTCCCCGGAACGGAGTTCGCCGCCGCGACGGAGCAGGACATCGCAACCGCCTATCCGATGCGCCTTGTCGCACGGCACTCGCACGGAGAAGGGGAACGAGGATGATCGCGCCGGAGATCCAGGTCGTGCACCACGAGCAGCGCGGTGTCCGGGTGATCGTGCCCCAGCACCTCAAGCCGCTCGACCAGCTCGTGCACAACGAACTCGCCGCCGCTCCGCCCTTCCTGACCGCGATCCTCACCGCGGCAGAGGACCCCGACGTCCGGGAATGGGAAATGGGCGGCAACGCCTGCGTCGTGGAGATCACCGGCGACCGCGTCGCGGTGGTCAACGAGTTCAGCGGTCAGGCGACCGAGCTCGACCGCGCCGTGTTCGTCGATGTGCTGCGCCGCGTGGCCGACGTGCTCGCGCATCCCCGCTAGCCCTCAGTCGGCCGAAGGACCGGCGTGTCCACCGGGTGGGTGATGGCGCCGTGAGCGGCTCCGGACAGAGTGATCGTCTGAGGGCCGTCCCCGAGTGGAAGAGCGTTGACAGAGATGAAGAACCTCGCCGCCGCCGTGCTCGCCGTGTCCTTCGCCGTTGCCGGTTCCGGCTGCGCCGTGGTGAACAAGGCGACCGAGGAGATCGAGTACCAGAGCGACGAGTTCGGTGCTGAGATCAAGTCCATCGACCTGACCAACCTGGTCGGCGCCGTCACCGTCACCGGGACCAACGGCGGCAAGCTGACCGTGAAGCGGGCGCTGACCCAGCAGAGCACGCGCAAGTCGCACGCCAAGGTGGACAAGAGCGGCAGCGCCCTCAAGCTCGTCGGCGAGTGCTCCGGCTTGGGCGGCGACTGCGAGGTCGCATGGGACGTCGAGGTACCCAAGGGCGTCGCGGTCAAGGTGGTCAACAAGAGCGGCGACGTGACCGTGAAGGACGTGGAGGCCACGGAGATCGACGCGCGCAGCAAGCTCGGGGACGTCGCCGTGAACGCGACCGGCTCCTTCGACAAGCTCGACGCCCACTCCGAGAGCGGCGAGATCACCGTGACCGTCCCGGGCGGCAAGTCCTACAGCGTGACCGCGAAGGTCAAGCAGCGCCGCGGCAAGGCCGACATCCAGGTGCGGAACGGCTCCGGACCGGCGATCAACGTCAGCTCCGAGCGCGGCGACGTGACGGTCAAGAACGCCTGATCGCACACGACGGCGATCCGGGCCGAACCAGGAGCGCGTTCGACGGGGATCTTCCTTGCCACGCCAGGGACAGCCGATGCGCGCGAAGGCCTCGCGCCGTCGGCACACGGGTCGTGACCCGCCCGAACGACCGTCCGGGACCATCGGGCCCACCTGGGGGAATCCGGCGACGGCCGAGCGGTAATCTGGTGCTCATGTCGCGTGTGCTCACCCCGCAGGACGAGAACTTCCCGCAGTGGTTCCAGGACGTCGTCGCCAGGGCCAAGTTGGCGGACAACGGTCCGGTTCGGGGCACCATGGTGATCCGGCCGAACGGCTACGCCATCTGGGAACACCTCCAGCAGGAGCTGGACCGCAGGTTCCGCCGGGCCGGGGTGCGCAACGCGTACTTCCCGATGTTCATCCCGCACAGCTTCCTGGAGAAGGAGGCCGAGCACGTCGAGGGCTTCAGCCCGGAGCTGGCCATCGTCACCAAGGGCGGCGGCAAGGAGCTCGACGAGCCCATCGTGGTCCGCCCCACCTCCGAAACAGTGATCAACAACAGCTTCTCGCGCTGGGTGCAGAGCTACCGGGACCTGCCGCTGCTGGTCAACCAGTGGGCGAACGTGGTCCGCTGGGAGATGCGCCCCCGGCTGTTCCTGCGGACCTCGGAGTTCCTCTGGCAGGAGGGGCACACCTGCCACGTCGACCGCGAGGAGGCCCGCGCCTTCGCCCAGCGGATCGCCACCTCCGCCTACTACGAGGTGATGGGCGAGCTGATGGCGATCCCGGTGCGGATCGGGGCGAAGACCGACCGCGAGCGCTTCGCCGGGGCGATCCACACCTACACGCTCGAAGGCATGATGCGCGACGGCAAGGCGCTGCAGATGGGCACCAGCCACGAGCTCGGCCAGAACTTCGCCAAGGCCTTCGACACCATGTACCTGTCCGAGCACGGGGTGCGCGAGCACGTCTGGCAGACGTCGTGGGGCGCGAGCACCCGCCTGCTCGGCGCGCTGATCATGACGCACGGGGACGACAACGGACTGCGGCTGCCGCCGCTGATCGCGCCCGACCAGGTGGTCATCGTGCAGGTCAAGGCCGCGGACGAGGTGGCGTCGGCGGCGAGGCGGCTCTACGACGAGCTCGAGGCGGCCGGGGTGCGGGTGCGCCTGGACGAGGACACCAAGACCTCCTTCGGCCGCCGGGTCGTCGACTGGGAGCTGGCCGGGGTGCCCGTGCGGGTCGAGATCGGCCCGCGCGACCTCGCCGAGGGCAAGGTGACCCTCGCCCGCCGCGACTCGGGGGAGAAGACCCTGGTCGAGCTGGGCCAGGTGGCCGACACCTCGGCGAAGCTGCTGGTCGAGATCCAGCGCTCGCTCGCCGACGAGGCGCTGCGCAGGCGCGAGGAGCGCACCGTGGACGTCACCACCCTGGCCGAGGCCGCCGAGGCGGGCCAGACCGGGTGGGCGCGGGTGCCGTACGAGGCCGTGCGCGAGGCCGAGGCCACCGGCCCGCTCGGCGTTGTGGCGTCAGTGCACGCCTTGCATCAGCACGCGAATCCGCGGCGCGGCGAAGTACAGCAGGACCGCGGTGGCGATCGCGCACAGGCCGAGCACGCCGAAGTAGGCCAGTTCGGTCTCGTCGCTGTAGAGCTGGGTCACCAGGATGCCGATGCCGTTGCCCGCGGCGCCCGCGAGGAACCACAGGCCCATGATCTGCGAGGAGAACGCAGCCGGGGCCAGCTTCGTCGTCGCCGACAGCCCCACCGGCGCCAGCATCAGCTCACCGACCGCCAGCAGCACGTAGGTCCCGACCAGCCACAGCGGGCTGACCTTGCCGTCCGAGTCGAGGTAGGCCGCCAGCGCCAGCAGCACGAACGACAGCCCGGCCAGCAGCACCGCGCCGGCGAACTTGCGCGGCGTGCCCGGCTGCCGCGCGCCGAGCCGGGTCCACAGCACCACGAACACCGGGGCCGAGGCGCGCAGTCGCTGCTGCTGCGCCACCGACTCCGCACCGCTGCCGACGCCGGTTGCGCCCTGGCGGTCGCCACGGCCCGCCCCGGTTCGGTGAGCACGGCCAATCTGCGGCGAGCCGGATTCCGCACGCAGCGGCGCACAACGTGGACGAAGGCGTGACCGACCGTCCACTTAGGACAATTTGGGTGACGCAGGAGGCCGTCGTGACTATTCTGCGCGGCGTGCCAGCACTCGACCTGAACGCGGTGACCGCTCAGTGGGAGCGAATGTGGCCGAATCACCCACCCGTCGGCAGCTCGATCCGCTACTACTTCGCCGACCGGTGGGTCCGCTTCCACAGCCTGCCCGGGTCACAGCGCTATGCCACCTGCGAGGCCGAGTACCAGATCGTTCTCGACCGCCACAACACGATCCTGCGGGAACTGGTCGCGACGACGGTCTACCTGATGACCGTGCGATACGACCCCGAAGACGCGGCGTCGGGCACCGAACCGGTGGCTGTCGGGCTGCACCCCGGCGCCGTGAAGTGGATGCGCGTGGTCGAACCCGATGATCCTGAGTACGCCCTTGATCTCTACATCAGCAGCCAACTCCACGAACCGGGCTGCTTCGACCAGGTGCTGCGCTACATCGCCGACGACCGAGCACGCGAGGTGATCATCGCGGACACCGCGCTGCGGTGGCTCTACCACCCCTACGACGGCGGCGCCGACGTCATCCTGGCGACCAGCCGGGAACGCGACCTGCTCAAGGCCAAATTCAGCGACTGGCTGTCAGCCCGCGCGGACGGCCACTAGCGACGCGGCGTTCCCGGGGCGGTCGGGTTTCACGGACAACGGGTCGCGAAGCTCTCTGCCCTGTCGTTGGCGCCGATGCTGCCCAGGTGCGGAATCTTCGTCTCCGGGCGGATGTCCCAGGACGTGCCGCTGGTGTCGAGGTCGTTGTCGAAGAGCGAGACCGTGCAGTTGGTGAGGTTCTGCACGGAGGTGATCTCGTTGTCCCCGTCCCACCCGCCGATCTCGTAGTAGGTGGTGCCAGGGGCCGGGTCGAAGTAGAAATAGCGGTAGCCGCCGTAGTTCTCGTGCTCCCACATGCAGACGTGGCCGGCCGGGCACTGCACGTCCGCGTTGGCGGTCGACGGCAGGACAACGGCAGCGGCGGCGGCCAGCGCCAGGGCGAATGCGGTTCTGGACATGACTCTCCTCTGTGTGGAGAAATCACGGTAGGGAACAGCCCACAACCGGTCGCCCAGATTCACCCGCCGACGAAAACGTGAGCTGTTCGCATTGCGCTCAGCGCCAGACCGATCTGCTGCCTGGTCCGCAGAAGGCGATCACGCGTATGGTCCGCCTCGTGTGCCAACGAATCGCGTGTTCCCAGTGCGGCAAGCCGAGCTATCGGGGCTGCGGCCGCCACGTCGAACAGGTCCTGGGCGACGTGCCGCGCGCCGAACGGTGCTCCTGCGCGGCGCAGGCCCCGCAGCGCAAGCGGTGGCGCCTGTTCGGCCGTCGATGACGGACGTGCTCGGTCCCCACATCGCCACGGGCTGGTTCCGCTGGATGTGCAGCGCTCGTCACTCAGGCTGCCACTCGGTCACCTCGGCGTGGTTCAGCCCGTCGGCCCGGAACAGCTCCAGCACCGCCTCGCTCACCACGAGCCTGCCGATCCTGTCGACTCCCAGATCGTCGACACCCGGCGTGCCGTCGACGACGAGCCACTGGAGCTCCGGAGGACGTCCGCCCGGGTTGAAGATCTCGTACTGGTCGTGCGCCGTCACCTGCGCCTCCGCCAACCGGAAGCTCCGGAAACCCGCCTCCTGCAACCTGGTCACCGTCTTCGGCACCACCAAGTACTGGTGGACGACCGAAACGATGCAGTCTCCCAGCCAGTCGGCCACCTCGTAGTGCAGGTGGGTGACAACCGGCCGCGCGCCGGAACGGTCGATGCTTCTGGCTCGGTATGTCGGTGCCCGAACCTAGTATCGCGGTCATGACGCGGCACAGTGACGAGGACCTGCGCGGTGCGGAGTTCCGCGAGTGCGATCTGACCGGGGCACGCCTGATCGGCGTCGTCATGCAGGACGCCGTGATCGACGGGCTCGTCACCAACCTCGTGGTGAACGGCGTCGAGGTCACCCGGTACGTCGAAGCGGAGCTCGACCGGCGTCATCCGGTGCGGGCGCTGATCCGCTCCGAGGACCCCGCCGAGCTGCGCGAGGCATCACGTCAGCTCCACGCCGACTGGGCCGCCACGACCGAGCGAATCCGTCGCACACCCGGCATCGAGCGACGCAGCGTGAACGACGAGTGGTCGGCGGCGCAGACCTTGCGCCACTTGGTCTTCGTCCACGACTCGTGGTTCCGCCGCTGCTGCCTGGGCTCGACTGAGCTGTTCACGCCGATGGGCATCGGGCCGACCGTCGAGCCCTACCGCGAAGCGCACGGGCTCGACCTCTCGCTCGATCCGTCCCTCGACGAGATCGTGAGCGTGCGCGCCGCACAGGCCGCCGAGCTCGAAGCCTGGCTCGACGAGGTCACCGCCGCGCAGCTCGCAGCTCCAGCGCCGGTGCCCGACGACGACGTCTGGCCGCCTTACGCCCGAGGCCGCTCAGTGCGGAGGTGCCTCGGCACGGTGCTCAACGAGACCTTCGAGCACCACGGCTTCTGCGTCCGCGACCTCGACCTGATCGAGGCCCAAGGCGCCGAGTAGGGCACGCCGTCAGCTCGATCCCTTGGTGGCGAAGGCGTGCAGGAGAGCTCCGGTGGTGTCGGGGTCCTCGAACATGGGCGTGTGACCGACACCGTCGAGGATCTCGATCCTCGCGCCGGGGACCAGGCGGTAGTCCTGAGCGGACTCCGGCCGCCACCGCCGGTCCTGGGAACCGAAGATCACCAGCGTTGGCAGGCCGAGGTCGGCGAGCCGGTCGGGGACGGGCCGCTCCCGCAGGTAGGCGGTGGAGGCCTCACTGGTCGCGGTGAGACCGCGGTAGGTCATGCCCCGGACGTCGGCGACGATCTGGTCGGGGACCCGCACCTCGCGGGTGAACGCCGTGCTCAACGCGCCGCGGAGCGCGCCGTCGGTGCGCAGCCGCCAGAGCAGCTGGCCGATCACCGGCGTGGTCATCAGCTCGGCGACGAAGCTCTCGCCGAGGAAGGCCTCCGCCCTCGGGCCGGTGTCGACCAGCGCGACCGCCGCCACCAGGTCGCGGCGCTGCTCGGCCAGTGACGTGGCCACGGAGCCACCGGTGGAGTGCCCGACGACGGTCGCACGGCGCACACCCAACCGGTCGAGCACCGCCCCGACCCGGCGCGCCTGCTCCGGGATGCCGTAGCCCTCGACCGGCTTGGCCGACCCGCCATGCCCGAGCAGGTCCAGCCGCAGCACGCGCAGATCCCGCAACGCCGGCAGCACCGGCTCCCACCACGCCGTCGAGCCACCCAGCCCGTGCAGGAGCACCACCGCCGGAGCGTCGGACGGCCCGTGCTGCACGACGTGGATGTCGCCGCCGGGAAGGCGCACGATCTGCTCGCCGGAAGCCTCAGCGGTCTGCGTGAGCACCGCCAGCGTGTTCCCCGCGACCAGGACCGCCAGCGCGCCGACGACCAACAGGGCGATCCGCCGCCGTCGATTCGGTGCGGCGCGCCGGTCTCGTGCAGTGCTCGTCTTGTCCATGGCTGCACCTTCCCGGCGACAGCGCGAGGAGTCTTGGAGAAATGTTCAGCGCCTCGCACGCCGGTTGATCCCGACTCCGAACCGCTCGTACAGTCACGGCGTGCGACCCACCAATTCCACTGCTAACTGGGAAATCGCACGACCTTCACCCATGAGCACACCGCCCGGTGTCGACATGGCCGGATTCCGCATCCGTGATGAGCGCCCCGTCGAACTGCGAGCCATTCCTCACCCAGCCGTCACCGTGGCCGTCGAGTTCGGCGACCGCCCGTTCGACATCCACGGCGCCACCGGTCGCACGCGGTCGGAGAGCCTGGCCGCTGGGCTCGGCTTCACCCCGTTCCAGGTGCGCGCCGAGGGCGTCGAGTGCGTGCAGATCCGCCTGTCCCCGCTGACCGCGCACCTCGTGCTCGGGCTCCCGCTCGCCGAGCTGCGGGGGAGCGTCATCGCGTTGGACGAGCTGTGGGGCCGCGACACACCGCGCCTGCGCGAGCGGCTCCACCACGCGCGCACCTGGCCGGAGCGCTTCGCCCTGATCAACACCGAACTGGTCACCCGGCTCCGAACGGGGAGGCCCGTCGACCCCGAGGTGGCCTGGGCCTGGCGCCAGATCGTCGCCAGCCACGGCCGAATCCGCGTGAGCGACCTCGCGGCCCGAACGGGGTGGAGCCGCCAACGCCTGTGGTCACGCTTCGGCGCACAGATCGGTCTGACCCCCAAACGCGCCGCCGTGCTGGTCCGCTTCGACCACGCCGTCCACCGCCTGGCCAGCGGGCACGCCCCCGCGCGAGTGGCCGCGGACGGCGGCTACGTCGACCAGTCCCACCTCCACCACGACGTCCGGGCGTTCACCGGAACAACCCCCGCCGTTGCCGCGAACGAGCCGTGGCTGGCCGCCGACGACACGGCATGGCCAGCGCACGACGGCGCTGCCTGACCGGTCACAGACGACCGGTTCATGAGCTGTTCCCTGAGAACGGAGCGCACGAATGATGGTCTCGGCCCGCTGAACGCGGTCAGCGAAAGGGCGGGCCGTTCTCGTCGCAGTTCAACGAAGGGGAACCATGGACACGCGCCAGCTTGCTTTCCTTGATGACATCGAATCCGGTTCGACCACTCCGGCTCCCGTCGCGAACGGGGTCGCGAGGCGAATGGGTGCCCTTGGTTTCACGATGGTCGCCGGAGCGGCGTTCTTCGCGCTGAGCGCCGCACCCGCCAACGCGACGGTGGTGGGCGCCGGTCAGGAAGCCCAGTCCGCCGGTGCGCTCGGGGAAACCTGCACCATTTCCGACCACGTGCGGCGCGACCACTTGAAGCGCTGCATCAGCGGTGGCGGGCAGGCCTCGGTGAGCCACAGGTTCCTGAACGAGACCTCGTGCGGTGTCGGTGGGCAGAAGAGCAGGTACACCTTCGCTCGCACCATGCACAGCTCGTGCGCCTCGGGCGAGATGCTCCCGTACACCACTCCCTGCCAGTGAACCCCTGGGTGCGCCGGCTCTTCCCGCCGCTGAGCGAACTGGAGTTCGCCGGGGAGCCGGCGCCCCTCCCGGTCGCGGTCGTGGTGCTGGCGCGGGACGAAGAGCGTTGCATCGCGCGCTGCCTGGACAGCGTGATCGGCCGGGGCGCGGACCGCGTCATCGTGATCGACACGGGCTCCGTGGATCGGACGTCGAGCATCGTCGACGAGTACCGGCGGCACGGCGTCGAATCCGTTCGGATTCCGTGGCCGGGCTCCTTCGCCGACGCGCGCAACCACGCGATCGACGTGGTGCAGACCGGCTGGATCGTTTTCCTCGACGCCGACGAATGGTTCGCCGAGAAGTCCGCGGACCAGTTCGTCGCCTGCCTGGAGTCGCTCTCGGCCGCGCGATCCTTGGACCGGCTGGCGTTCGCGCCGATCATCCACCACCCCGACTCCGGCATGAGCGTCGTCGAGCTTCCTCGTATTTTCCTTGCGGACAGCGGAATTCGCTATCACGGCGCGATCCACGAGTACCCGGTGCTGCCCGGCACGACGCGGCCGCCGCAGCTGGTCGGGCTGGACGTCTGGCTGCACCACGACGGCTACCTGCCCGAGGTCGCCGTCGCCAAGGAGAAGATGGATCGCAACCTCAACCTGCTGAGAACCGCCCGCGAGGAGGACCCGGGCAATCCGCGCTGGCTCTACTACCTGGTCAAGGACGGACTGCCGACGCTCACCCGCGCGCACCTCATCGAAATCTGCACGGAGCTGCGGGTGCTCGCCGAGCGCGACGCCCGCACCGGCGACCGCCGCACCGCGGGTGAGTACTACCAGCTCACTCTGAGCGAGGCGTGCCAGGGACTCGCGATCGCTGGCGACTGGCCCACCGTGCTCCGCTACAGCGAGGAGATGCGCGAGCCGGACGCCCACTACTACCGTTCGATGGCCGCGTTGCTCACCGGTGTGCCCGAGGAGCACGACCTGCTGGCGACCATCGGACTGCGCCGAGCGCAGGAGCGGGTTTCCACCAGCGCCCTCGACAGCTCCGGCCGACACCTGGACGCACTGATCATCGCCCTGCTGGCCCGGTTCCGCGGTGCGTCGACCGCTGAGGGCTACCACGAGCTCTGCCACCCCTGGACCGACGTGTTCTTCGAGGACTCCCGGCTTCGGACACCGGAGTTCCAGCGCCACCCGTTTGAGTGATCAACTTCTTGCTACGCTGCGGCCGCCGTGGACCGTTCAGTGGGGAGCCGGAGTGGAATTGGCCTTGCCGTTGCCGAGCGCCCTCTTCGGAGCCGCGTCCGTGCACCCCGACGGCGCGTGGGTGCGCGCGCGGCACGAGCAGTGGTCCGGGCAGCCGGCCGGCGCCGTTGTCGAGGCGTGCCTGCACATCGCGCCACACGTCCCGGCGGAACGGGTGCTGGAGCTGTCGTTGCTGGCGACGATGTTCACCGGCGTCGACGACCTCCTCGAGCAGGCCGGCCCCCACACCGGGCCCGCCGCCTACGCCGCCGTCATCCGCGCGGGTGAGGCGCCGACCGTCGGCAGCCCGAACCTGCTCGCCTTCGGGCGCGTGGTGGAACGGACGCGACGGGCTTTCGGGCCACAGCTGTACCCCCGGGTGGTCACCGCCTTCGAACAGTGGGCGCTCTGCATGGCGCCCGGGAACGCCGCAGCCTCCGGGTGGGAAGACCTCGACTCCTACCTCAGGTTCCGGCGACAGGACTTCGGCTTCGACGCCATGCGCGTGGCGTCGGAGTACGGCGCCGGGGTCGATCTCACCGACCTGGAGACGTCGCCGCTGCTCGACGATCTGCACACCGCCTGCTTCGAGCACGCGCTGTTCGTCAACGACCTGTTCTCCTACCGCAAGGAAACCCAGGCCGGAGACGGCAGGAACGCCGTCAGCGTGCTCATCTCCACCGCAGGCATGACGCCCCAGGCCGCGGTCAACGCGGTGTGCGAGCGAATCACCTCCGCCGAGGGCGCGTTCGGCACGCAGGCCCACCTGCTCACACAGGACGGTCCTGGCCTGCGAGCCGATGTCGTCGAGTACGTGCGCTGGTGGCGACAGGTGCTGGGCGGCAACATCGCATGGTCCCTGACCACACCGCGCTACAACGGCGTCCAGCACCCCGCCACCAGCACACTGCCCACCCACATGCTCCTGCGCCCCGACCACACCGAATACCGTTACGCCACAACGGTTCCGTCATGAGCGACGCCGTCCACCGGCCAGCCCCGGCACTCGGTGTGGAACTAGCCCTGTCCCTGCCCAAGACGCTCTTCGGAGCCGCGCTCGTGCACCCCCGGGCAGCCTGGGTGCGCGCGAGGTACGACGAGTGGGTCGGCCGCCCGGGCGCCAGTTCCCGGGCCGCGGTCGATCAGTGCCTGCACATCCTCCCGCACGCCCCAGCTGAGCGGGTGCTGGACGTGGCGCTGTTGCTGTCACTGTTCGGCGGGCTCGACGACCTGCTCGAAGCCAACCCGCACACTGAGCTCGCCACGTACTTCTCAAGCCTCCGCACGGGCCACGCGTCGACTGACGGGCACCCAGAACTGGACGTCCTCACGCGCGGCATGCAGCACGCGCAGCGGGCCCTCGGACCGCGACTGTTCGCCCAACTGCTCTCCGGCGTCGAACAGTGGGCGAACAGCATGGCGCCCACGGCCTCCGGCTGGGCCGACCTCGACACCTACCTCCAGCTCCGGCGAGCGGACTTCGGCTTCGACGCCATCCGCGTGATGGTGGACCACGCCGCGGGCATCGATCTCGATGAGCACCGGACGTCCCCGTTGCTGGACGAACTGCTCGCCGCCTGCTTCGAGCACGCGCTGTTCGTCAACGACCTGTTCTCCTACCGCAAGGAAACCCAGGCCGGAGACGGCAGGAACGCCGTCAGCGTGCTCCTCTCCACCGCGGGAATGACACCCCAGGCGGCCGTCGACGTCGTGTGCGAGCGGATCACCGCCGCAGAGCGGACCTTCGCCGATCTCGGCGCGCACGCCGACATCGCCCAGTACGCGACCTTCTGGCGGCACGTCCTGGCAGGGAACCTGGCCTGGTCCATGACCACGCCCCGCTACAACGGCGTCCAGCGCCCCGCCGCCAGCTCGTTGCCCACCCACATGGTGCTGCACCCCGACCACACTGAATACCGCTACCGGCAAGGAAACGGATGCAGGTGAAGGACGTGCACCACGCCTATCGCCGACGCGTGGTGCTGCGCGGCATCAGCATGCGACTCCGGCCCGGCGTGCTCGCCGGGGTCGTGGGGGAGAACGGCGCCGGGAAGTCCACGCTGTTGAAGGTCCTTTCCGGCGAACTGCGGCCCGACAGCGGCACCGTCCACCACGGCGGACGCATCGGGTACTGCCCGCAGGAGGTCGTGCTCAACGACTCCCTCACCGTCCGCCAGCACCTGGAGTTCTTCAAGACCGCCTTCGGCCTCGCGGACCTGCGCCGGGCCGAGGAGATCATGGAGACGCTGAACTTCTCCGACTACCTCGACGAACGAGCCGGTGTGCTCAGCGGCGGCACCAGGCAGAAGCTGAACCTCACCCTCGCACTCATGCACGACCCGCAGGTCCTGCTGCTCGACGAGCCCTACCAGGGCTTCGACTGGGACACCTACCAGCGGTTCTGGGAGCTCGCCTCGCGCCTGCGCGACGCCGGGCGCTCAGTGCTGACCGTTTCCCACCTGGCCTACGACACCGAGCGCCTCGACGAACTCTGGCAACTTCGCGACGGCGTGCTCCACTCGCACACCGGGACGACTGCGTGAGACGGCAGCTCACCTGGTTCGCCACCGCCACCCGGTGCGCGCTGGTCGAACACGCCCGCAACCGCTTCGCCATGGTCCTGGTCGCCCTGTTCCTGCCGGCGTGGATCTCCCTCATCCACCTCGCGATCCCCCGAGAGCCCGTGCCCTTCCGATTGGCGGCCACCGGCGAACTGCTCACCCCGCGCGGCAACGAGCTCACCCAGATCTCCGGAGCACTCAACGCCGTCTGCATGATCACCGGCTTCATGATGTTCGCCGCCGCTTTCGCCAGCGGCAGGTTCGACCGCCGCCTGGCCATGGCCGGCTACCCCCGAACCCACCTCGCCCTGGCCAAGCTCGCCGCGCTCGCGCTCATCGGCGTCGGCGTCGTCGCCTACGCCACCGCCGCCATCTGGGCATGGACACCGCCACAACAACCCCTGCTGCTCGCCACCGCGCTGTTCAGCGCCGCCATGACCTACGGCGCACTCGGGGTCACCTTCGGCTCCCTGCTGCACAAGGAAGTCGAAGGCATGTTCGCCATCATGATGATCAGCGTCGTCGACATCGTGCTGCAGAACCCCCTCGTCAGCTCCGGCGCCGACAGCCCTTTCGTGCCCTACCTGCCCGTCTACGGCGCCGTCCAAGCAGCCACCGCCGGCGCCTTCGCCACCTCCACGCCACTGCGCGGCCTCGGCATCCAGCTCATCTGGTTCGCAGCGGTCGCGGCGATCGCCCTTCTCTCCTTCCACCGACGCACCCGCAACGCCCTGTCCCCGACAGCCATCGCTGAGCGATGAAACTGCCGTTCACCGCCCACCACACTCGCCAGCCCGAACGCCGCATCCGCGATCAGCCAGGGTGAGGCCGGTCGAGGGAACCCATCGGGCCCGTTCTCGCACTCGCAGCGGATCGCGGCCGGGTCGTGACGCAACAGATCCGCTCCGGCCTGACTGCGAGCCTGATCGTTCGGATAGTCCCCTGCCGCACCCCCGTGCTCTCCGGCCGACGCACTACCTGCGGAAACCAGGGCCGCTGCGGAAGGGCAATGCTTCCGTTGTGTGTCAACCGGTTTCACTGAGACTGTCCATAGTGGATGGTCTCGGTACGGTGTGCGGATGACCAGGGTCAAGCTTTCCGCCGTGTTCGGCGGTACCGGTCCCGCGCCCGTGGAGCGCCTGGTGTGTCATCCGCGGTTGCCGTTGGTGGCTGCCGTGGACGGGGGGCGTCGGGCGGTGCACGTCCTGGACTGCGGGCGCAACGAGCTGGGCCTGCTCGCCGGCATCGGCAGCGAGTCGAGTGCCTACGGCGAGGTCGAGCCGTGGGAGCGGGGGATGCGCGATGCGTTCGCGGTCTGGCATCCCGTTGAGCCACGGTTGCTGGTGGCGACCGAGGGCACCGTGTGGTCCTGGACTCCCACCGAACTCCGGGAATTGACCGGTCTGCCGGCGGGGGCCGTGTACGAGGAGCTGTTGTTCAGCCCTGACGGCGACACGCTGTGGGCCTCGCCTTCGGCAACGAGCTCACGGGATGTGGATGCCATCGGCCTCGTCACCGGCGAGGTGGTCGTTGTCGGGGTGTACCCGCAGGGCGGCGCGCACCCCTCCGGTGCCGTGATGCTGACGACGTCCCAGGACCAAGGCGGCTCGCGCATCGACTTCCTCCGAGTCGAGCAGGGTGCGCCGGCCGATCGGCAGCTGCAGCGCTTGATGGTCCTGCTCGGCAACGACGGGTACCAGCCGCCGATCTTCAGCCCTGACGGCCACTTCTTCGCGATCCGGGGCTGCGCCTACGGAGAAACCCTCACCGCCTTCGCGTTCCCCACGCTGGAGGAGGTGCTCCACGAGAAGTTCGACGGCACCGAAGACGACGGCTGGTGGCGCAACGACATCACCTTCGGCGCGAAACCCGGCACGCTGTGGGTCGGCACCCCGACCGGAGCGTTGTGGTCCTACGACCTCGTAGCCGGAACCAAGACCGACCACGGAGTGCTGGCCGGACCACCGGTGACGGCGATCGGGTGCACCTCGCTCGGACAACTGGTCATCGGCTGCGACAACGGCGAGATCCTGCTCGCCTCCATCAACGACGGCGCCGCCGTTGACCACCCCGTCGATCTCGACGCCGTGCGGGCCGACGCCGCGGCCTTCCTCGCAGCGACCGAGGACGTCCCGGAGGACGTCGACGACGTCGATTCCTTCCTCATCGCCGCCAACGACGACTGAGACAGGATCCCGACGCGCTGGTTGTGCCGATTCGCTCGCCAATCGACCCGGTCACCCCGCCGTGACAGCTTGCGATGTTGATCTACATTTCCTGAATCGCGCGACTACTGTCGGTCATGCCCCGAATCGCGTGGTCACGGGCGGATTTCACTCCTGGTTGAACGGTCCGCTCGATGCCCTCCCGTTCCGTTTAGCGTGCGGTGTCTCACTCGGACACCTGGGGGTGTCGCTTCCGAGCCGACGACCCTCGGCGCACGAAAGGAACCGGCAATGATCAAGCTGCTGGAACGGGCGGGTGAACTGCTGCTGGAACGGTTCGTTCCTCGGATCGAGGCGCAGGCAGGGGAGACCTGGCGGGAACGGTGCGAGTGCCGTTACGACAGCGCTGGCATCGGGTACCTCTGGGTGCGCGATTGCCGCTACGCGCCGGGCAGTGGAGAGAAGCGGTGCGGCCCTTGCTACAACAACATCACCCGCTGCTGACAACGCGATGAACCAGGTCACGCCGGGCTGCGCCGTGCTGCTGTCCGTGGTGTTCGGCGTCTCGGCGGCGAACAAGCTCGGCGGAGCGCGGTGGCGTGCCTTCGTGGCGTCGACGGGACTCTTGCGTTTGCTGCCACCGAGTTCGCGGACCTGGGCGGCGGGTGCGGTCGTGGTGGCTGAATCGGCCATCGCCACCGCGCTCGCCGGTGCCGCGGTGCTGGGGGACCCGGTCTCCGGAATTGCCGGATTCGCTGGTGCGGCGGCGTTGCTGGTGGTTTTCACGGCAGCGATCGTGATCTCGCTGCGCCGCGGCGATCGGACACCGTGCCACTGTTTCGGGGCTAGCGCGGTGCAATTGGGGTGGCCGCACGTGATGCGCAACTTCGTGCTGCTGATCGTGGCCGGTGCCGGGCTGACAGCAGCGGCCGCGGGTGGCGCTGCACAACCGGCAGTCGCGCTCGTGTCCGGCGTTGCCGGTGGAGCGTTCGGCTTGCTCCTGGTGCGGTTCGACGATCTTGTTGATCTGTTTCGCCCGGCGACCCGGGCCGGGGATGGCGTAGGGGGAAGTCGATGACCGTGGTGATCATCGCGGTGACCGTGCTCGGTGTGCTCGTGCTCGTCGATCTGGTGCTCACCTTGGGCGTGGTCAAGAGGCTGCGGACGCACGCCGCGCTGATCGAGCAGGCACTGTCCGCGAGGGACCCGCTGCCGCCGATCATGGCTCCCCGGGGCGCCACGGTCGCACCGTTCGAGGCGCGCACCGTCGACGGGAAGACGTTCTCCCTCAACGACTTGGCCGATCCCACGCTCGTCGGGTTCTTCTCGGCCGACTGCCCGGCCTGTGGCGAGAACCTGCCCGCGTTCCTCGACCGGGCCCGCGCCCTCGGGCGCGACCGGGTGCTGGCCGTGACCCACGGGACCACCGACGAGGTGTCGGATCTGGTCGCGAAGCTCAGCGCGGTCGCCTCCGTGGTGACCGAAGCGCCGGACGGGCCCCTCGGCAGGGCGTTCGCCGTGCGAGGTGTTCCGGCACTGTGCCTGGTCGAGCCGACCGGAACGGTGGTGGCCAGCGGCTCGGAGATGGCCGCCCTGCCCACCCCGGCGGACCTTTCCCGGCCATGATCAGGAACGCAGCCGCCGCGGTGGGCGTGGCATGGCGCGCCGCGCCCGCGTTGCTGCTCGGACACCTGACTGCCGGAGTGCTCGCCGGGATGGCCCCGGTGGCCGCCGCGTGGTTCACCAAGCTCGTGCTCGACCGGCTCGTCCTCGGCCAGACCGACGACCTGGTGTGGCCCGCGCTCGCCCTCGCGACGACCGGGGCGCTCACCATCGTGATCGTTCAGGGCTCGCAGTACCTCTCGGGCGAGCTCGAACGCCGGGTGGCCATGCTGACCCGCGACCGGCTGTACACCGCGACCGGCCGCATGGGCGGGCTGGCGATGCTGGAGCAGCCCGCGTTCCAGGACCGGCTGCGGATGGCGCAGCTGCACAGCGACAGCGGCCCAAGGCTCATCCTGGAATCGGTCGTGGGCGGCGTGCAGTCGCTGATCACCCTGCTCGGCTTCCTCGGATCGCTCGCCGCACTGAGCCTCGTCCTGGCCGCGACCGCCCTGCTCGCCGCGATCCCCGCACTCCTCGCCGAAATCCAGCTCAGCCGCAGGCGGGCCACCGTGCTCACCGCGCTGAGCCCGACCGAACGGCGGCAGTTCTTCTACGCCGACCTGATGACCAGCCTGGACGCGGCCAAGGAGATCCGGCTGCTCGGCCTCAACGCCTTGTTCCGCAAGCGCATGCTGACCGAGTTCGCGCACGCCAACGCCGAACGGCGCCGCATGGACCGACGAGAACTCGGCGTGCAAGGGCTGCTCGGCGTACTCGGCGCCGTCGTTGCCGGAGCCGGACTGGTCTGGGCGATCCTCGCCGCTGGCCGTGGCCTGCTGACCGTCGGCGACGTCGCGGTGTTCCTCGCCGCGGTGGCCGGAACCCAGGCTTCGATCACGGCCATCGCGGGCAGGCTCGGCACCGCCCACAACGCGCTGCTGCTGTTCGCTCACTACCAAGAAGTGACCAAGGCCGAGCCCGACCTGCCCTGCCCACCCGACCCCGCACCGGTTCCCAAGCTGAGCAACGGAATCGAGCTGCGCGACGTGTGGTTCCGCTACAGCGAGGACCACCCGTGGGCGCTGCGCGGCGTCAACCTGACCATCCCTTTTGGACAGTCCATGGCGCTGGTCGGCCCGAACGGAGCGGGCAAGAGCACGCTGGTGAAGCTGTTGTGCCGCTTCTACGACCCGACCCGAGGCTCCGTGTCCTGGGACGGGGTGGACCTGCGCGACATGGCCGTCGAGCAGTTGCGCGCCCGCATCGGCGCCGTGTTCCAGGACTTCATGTCCTACGAGCTGAGCGCCGCGGAGAACATCGCCCTCGGTGACGTCGACGGCGCGGACGAACTACGACTCGGCACCGCCATGAAGGACCGCGTCCACGACGCCGCTCAGCGCGCAGGCGTCCACGACATGCTCTCCGGCCTCCCTCGCGGCTACGACACCATGCTGTCCCGGTTGTTCCAGGACGAGGACGACGACACCGGCGTTCTCCTGTCAGGCGGCCAATGGCAGCGAGTCGCCCTGGCCCGCGCGTTCCTACGGGACCAACGCGATCTGCTCATCCTCGACGAGCCTGCCTCCGGCCTGGACGCCGACGCCGAGGCCCAGATCCACACCCGCCTCGCCGCCCACCGAGCCGGCCGCGCGAGCGTGCTCATCTCCCACCGCCTCGGGTCCGTTCGCGACGCCGACCAGATCGCCGTGCTCGTCGACGGCCGGATCGAGGACCTCGGAACACACCGCGAACTGCTCCACCGCGACGCCACCTACGCCCGCCTGTTTCGCATCCAGGCCAACGGATACGCCCCGGCATGACGTGGCTGCGCACCATGCTCGCGCGTCGCTGGATCAGCGTCACCGTCGACGGCGACAGCATGCGCCCGACCTTCAACCCCGGCGACCGCCTGCTCGCCCGGCGGATCAAGACACCACCCCAGCCCGGCGACATCGTCGTGATCGAAGCCCCCGTGCTCTCGGACAACCGGCCGACCTGGCACCTGCCGCCGCCCGGCCCAGGCGACCTCGACCGCCAGTGGCTGATCAAACGGGTCGCCGCGATCGCCGGGGACCTCGTCCCGCCCGCCGCGGCCGGAATCCTCGCCGCCGGAGACGTGGTCCCTCCAGGAACCCTGCTCGTGATCGGCGACAACCCCACGCACAGCCATGACTCCCGGCACCTCGGCCCCATCCCGATGAACCGGGTCATCGGCCGCGTGAGGCCGTCGCCATGAAGACGAGCGAAAGGATCGAATCCTCTCGAAATGCTTGTCCTGTGTCCCCGGTCGGACTACCCCTGTCCTGACCGGGGAGTACCGGTCCGTGTGGGGGAGACGCATGAGTGGGTGGCGCGGCCTTGTGGCCTTGGCGTTGGTGGCACTGAGTCTCGGCGGGTGCTCAGGCCCCACCGCGGCGCCGGACCAGGCGGCGGCACAGCCCCCCTCGCCGGAGGACGCGGCCATCTGGGCGAGCACGCAGCTCGATCCGTGCAAGCTCATCACCCGCGCGGCGCTGACCGCCTTCCAACCCAGCGAGCCCTACCTGGCCACCCCGCATTCGTGTGCGGTTGACGCCGCCACGGCGCGCAATCCCGGGAGCCATGTCGTCGTCGGGGTCCGGAGCGGGTTCGACCACGCGGAACGAAGCTACGCGGAGCCGTTGACGGTGGGCGGGTTCGTTGCCTACCAAGTGGTCGAGGTCTATCCCGACGAATCCACATGTCGGGTCAGCCTGCCGCTTTCCCCGACCGTCGCACTCCAGATCCGCACCCCCGCGGACGGACCGTCGCTCGCCGGCTGCACCCTGGCACGAGCAGCGGCGGCCGTCGTCGCTGAGGCGATGAAGAACCCGGCTGCACTGGCACGGCAGCCTGGCAAGGGACTGGCCGAGTGGGACCTCTGTGCGCTGACACAGCGCGCCCTTGGCGTGACCACCGCGCCGAGGACGATCAGCACCTCGACCGAGGACCAGTGCTCCACCGCGGGGGAGGAGAAGCACGCCATCACGGTGTCGACCGGCTTCGGCCCCGAGCCCGTCACGCTGCTCCCGGAACGGACGGACTTCACCGCCGTCCAGCTCAACGGCGTGCAGGGCATCCAGGGTGAGCGAGACGGTCGCTGCCACGTCACCTGGGCTCAGGAAAGCGTCCCCGGCGCGCAGCCGGAACGCGGCTTCCTTGGCGTCCTCGCCTCGGCACCGACCTGCCCGATCGCCGTCGACACCGCGAACAAGCTCCGCTCGGCGCTGCCCGGCGCACCTCCCGCCGCGCCTCGCGCCCCCCTGAAGCTGGGCTTCCCCGCCGGCTCCCGCGACGAGCCGACCGACCCGGAATGCCAGGTCCTCATCAAGGTGACCCCGCAAACCTGCCGCGCTGCCAGACCGATGCCCGCGCCCCTCGGCATCCAGGCCAACCTCAGCGCGGCCGGGCAGACGGACGCCGTGGACGCGGCCTGCGCGCTGCTCGCCGAGGGCATCCGCGCGACCGGCACCGCGGCACCTGTCATGGTGGTTGACACGAACCACTGCGTCGGTGGCCCCAAGGAGTTCTCCGTCAGCTTCCGCCTCGCAGTCCGACCACTGTCCTCGGCCGCCGCCTTGTGTCTTGAGCAGGGCAGGAAAGCGATCACCGTCGCCGGTCGGCCCGCCCTGCTGTGCAAGGACACCGACACCGACAGGCATCTCGTCATCGCCCTGCGCGGTTCGCTGCAGAGCAGTGCGGCGTTGGTCATCTCCAGCGGGACGAGCATCCCGCGCGGGCTCTTCGGCGACGTGCCCCGGGACGCCGCGCGGACGAAGCTGGTCGACAAGGCCGCCGAACACATCCTCACCAAGTACTTCAGCAGCGAGTAGCACCAGCCAGTTGTTCTGGTGCGGTCCTCAAGGCGTGGCCGCGACGGGCTGGCCCGCCTGCCGTGCGTTCACGACGGAGGCGACCCA
The DNA here is from genome assembly GCF_002155965.1 of Allokutzneria sp. NRRL B-24872. Lineage (GTDB taxonomy): Bacteria > Actinomycetota > Actinomycetes > Mycobacteriales > Pseudonocardiaceae > Allokutzneria. The sequence continues at coordinate 29,284 of NZ_MUMH01000061.1, read as the reverse complement.
TCGAGGTGCGTCACAGAGCTCCTGTGCTCGGAGTGGGACAACGCATCGTTGCCCGTCGAACCTGTCAACTCTCGGCGATGACGAGGACGACCGCGGTCATGGCCCGCAGGAGGAAGTTCCCCTGGCAAATGAGGACGCCCCACACCGTGACGCAGTGCGGATCGAGCAGCCGCCCCGGTGGTCGTTAGATGATCTCGCAGGGGTGCCAGGGGACCGACGATGGTTGTCCTGGTGCGGCAGTGCTCGACCAGCGCGAGCGTGGCGGAGTCCCGGAGGATCGCGGCGTTGGTGGGAAAGCGCATCTGCGTGTCGGTGTCGTAGATGATGTCCGGTGCGTTGGTAGCGGCGGTTCGCTCAAGCTCTGGACCAGGACCTCGTCAGCGCCGAAGGCACAGAGGTGCAGCGCGGCGAGGCTGCCCTCACGGCTCGTGCCGACGCCGAGCCGAATTCTCAGGAAGAGGCGAGATTGAATTCGGTCGATCAGGTGTGTCACAGCGTAGAATCGGCGTTGTCGAGAACATCTCGCACGCGGGCGGTCAGGCTCGCGTCGTCCCGATGACAGACCCAGACCGGCCGGATTCCCCGGCTGGGGACGGGAGTGCCGACATGACGTCGGGACACCTGCACATCGCCACCTCACCGGCCACGACGGCCACCGAACAGCCTCGGCAGGCACTTCGGTTGAAGCTGAAACCGAAGGCGCCCACCACGGGGTACGTCGACGGAGCGTGGTGGCCCCGCTCACGGGACCTGTCCACCGAGTTGCCGCCGCTGCTCGCGGTGCTGGCAATTCGGCTGGGTCGCCTCCAACGGGTGAGCTACAACCTCACCACCTGGGACGCCGCCCCGCGCCGCGTCCACATCGACGGCCACCAGGTGCGGCTGAGCGGATTCCGCACCCAGCACCCGCACACCGTGGACGTCATCGGGCTGGACGGGCTCCGCCTCACGCTGCTGGTGCTGCCGCCGAGAACCGACCCGGTGACCGCGCACCAGGTCATGATGGCGGCTCGGCGGGACAACAACGCGAGCATCGATGACCTGCTCGCAACCGTGGTCACGGCCGAGTCGGGGCCGACGGCCACCGACCTTGCCGACGACCACGCCGCGGAACGCTGGGAGGTCGACGGCGGTCGGGTGCGCTACTTCAGGGGCGCTTAGCACGCCTGCTGTCGCGGTGGTGCGCCGACGGCCTGGAGGGGACGCAGTACTGAGGCCTCTAGTGCCACCGGCAGACGGGCCTCGTTGCACGTGGTGGTGTCAGGTGCCGTAGCTCGCAACGGGCGTGCCGTTCACGCGCCTTTCGCGACGGCGACGAACTCCCGGTGCTTCCTGCCACGCATGTCCGGTCTGCCAGCATGCCAGGCCGCGGTGGTCCGGCAGGTGTGCGGAGGCAATGAGCTCGGGGATCGCCGTCTCCCTCCTGGACGAGCAACAGTCGCGACGAACGAGCCCCGCGATCAGCTGTTGCGTCAGCCGCGGTCCAGGCGGGGGAACAGTACTTCGCGGGCCAACAGCAGCAGGGCGGCTGCCGCGGGGATGGCGACGAGGGCACCCACGACGCCCAACAGTGCGCCACCGAGCAGGACGGCGACCACGGTGACCAGGGCAGGTACTTTCATCGCACCGCCGATGATCTTCGGGACCAGCAGATACTCCTCGACCAGCTGGTAGAGCAGGAAGAACCCGATCGTGACGAGGCAGACCGGCAACGACACCGTCAGCGCTACGAGGCTGACGACGATCCCGGCCATGGTGGCGCCGATGATCGGGATCAGGTCCAGCAGCGCCACCAGGATCGCCAGCAGCAACGCGTAGGGAACTCCGACGATCACCAGGAACACGAAGGTGACCGTTCCGGCGATGAGCGAGATCACCAGGTTGCCCAAGACGTATGCGCCGACCTTGGCCGAGATCTCATCACCCAGCAGGATCGCCCGCGGCCGACGTGATGCTGGGATCAGCCGGTATCCGACAGCGCGCAGGCGGGGCAGGTTGGCGACGAAGTACACCGTGAGCACGATCAGGATCAGGACGTTGCCCAGTGCGCTGAACACGGCTTGCCCGGCGCCGAGCACACCACCCATGAGGGTCGCTCCCTGAGCGCTGAAGAGCTGTTCGAGCTGCTTCTGCAGCCCGAGGCCGTCGTTGAGCTGGCCCAGAAAGGTGTTGTGATCCCGGGCCTGCTGGAGATAGCGGGGTACGTTCGTCACGAACTGGGTGGCCTGCTCGACGAGAACCGGGATCGCCACGGCGAGGAACCCGTCCACCCCGGCCAGCACCGCCATGAACACCGTGGTGACCGCGGCCCACCGCGGCAGCCGACGAGTGACCAGCCAGGACACCGCCGGTTCCAGGCCGACGGCCAGGAACAGGGCGAGTCCCATGAGGATCAGGAGAGCCTGGATGCTGATCACGAGCTGGACCAGCCCGTAGGTCAGCGCGACCCCGGCAGCGGCGGCCATCCCCACGAAGAACGGCGACCGGAGGTCCACCCGTTTGCCCAACGGCCCCAGGGGCCGATCCGGTGTGCTGATACGGGCTGCGGTGTCCTCGGCGTCCGCGACCGGTCCCTCCCCGCTGTTGTGGGGTTGGCCCACCAGATCGTGATGCCCTGCCTCGCCCACCTCGTCGGCGCTGCGGCCGCTGTCGGAGGAACCGGTCGACTCCGACGAGGCATCAGGTCGGGGCATGGCGTCATCCTCCTGGTCACACGGTTACGACGGGGAGTGCGGATGAGCGTGGAAATGTCCCACCGGCCAACCTCAGGGCGCACCCGCCACACCGCCAGGTTCTCCGACGGAATGAGCTCCTGGACATGAGCGTCGGTCGACGATCCCGTCCAGCAGGCGAGTTCATCGCGCGGTGTCCGGTGTGAGCGGACGGCGCAGCGTCGCGCCCGCGTCGTGCAGGTGCTGGAGAACCTGCTTGTAGGAAGCCAGAAGTCCGCACTGGTTGTACGGGATTCCGTGCCGGATGCAGAAGTCGTGGACCAGGGGCTGGGCGCGGCGCAGGTTGGGACGGGGCATGTGCGGGAACAGGTGGTGCTCGATCTGGTGGTTCAGGCCCCCGAGCACGCCGTCGACCCACCGGCCGCCGGTGATGTTGCGAGAGGTCAGGACCTGCTTGCGCAGATGGTCCAACTTCTGGTCGCGGGTCAGCATCGGCATGCCCTTGTGGTTGGGCGCGAAGGAACATCCCAGATAGAGACCCATCACCGCCTGGTGCACCAAGAGGAACAGCACCGCCTTACCGGGGGAAAGGAGCAGGAACAGCGCGGTCAGGTACCCGGCGAGCGGAACGAGCAGGAGGACGCCCTCCAGGCCAGGGCGCCGGACCTGGCCGCGCAGGACCGCGTGGACACCAGCGACCCGCAGCAGCACCGCTTCCACCGTCAACAGAGGGAAGAACAGGAAAGCCTGATACTTCGTGACCCAGCGGTTCAGGCCCCGTTTGGTGTGAGACTGTTCGCGGCTGAAGGCCAGCGCCGCAATGTCGATGTCCGGGTCGTGCTCCTCGTGGTTGGGGTTGGCGTGGTGACGGTTGTGTTTGTCGACCCACCACTGATAACTGATCCCCGTGATCGCGGCGTGAACGTAACCGACGACGTCATTGGCCCAGCGGGAACGGAAGATCTGCCCGTGGCCGGCATCGTGGCCGATGAAAGCGAACTGGGTGAACACCACGGCGAGGAAGACCGCGGTCAGCAACTGCCACCAGGAATCTCCCAACCACAGCAAGACGAGCACGCCCGCTGCCAACAACATGAGGTTGACCGTCATCCGCGCCGCGTAGTAGCCACGCCGACGCTCCAGCAGCCCAGCTCCTCTGATTTCCCGGGCCAAGCGAGCGAAGTCAGTGCCAGGACCTGAGGCACCCCGTCCCTGGGAGACTCCCGAAGCTGTCATCACCGCTGCCCTTCCAGACATCCTCGACCCGGCGCGGGACTGGTGCTGGTCGGATTTCCTTCACCAGCAACGGCTAAACCGAACCTGTCCCAGATACCCGCAACCACCCCCCACCTCAACCCGCTGCGGGGAAAGCGGACAGCGATCCCGTTATGTGGTGCGGCTCAGCTGCCGAGGCGGCCACGTTCGCGCCACAGCTCGACCACTGTCCCGCCCACGGAACCGTCTGATGGGGACATCTGTCGGGATGACGGTTCCGGACGAGTGCCGCGGGGTTTTTCTGGGAGAGCTGGGGGACCCGCGTTGCTGGTGCCACTTCGCTGCCCTACCGGTGGATTGCCTTCTCCTGCAACCACGTCTTGATCGTGTGGTAGACGCGAGGGTGGCGGAGCAGCGCGAAGTGGGTGATACCGCCGAGCCATCGGAGGTCCGCACGGTGGTTGCGGTTCGCCGAGCTGGAAGGGCGAACGAGGAGGTCTCCGAGGATGTGCCCCCAGCGGCTTCCCTGCGAACGCGACAAGGTCGCGGAGATGAACAGTTGTCGTGTCTGCGGGGGCAGCACGGTGGCCGGGGTGTCGGTGGCGGAGCGGTCGATTCCCGGCTGCGGCGGGTGCACGTGGCCGTGGGCCAGGTCTTTGATGCCGTTGCTGCGTAAGCCCAAGAGCCTGGACAGGGGCACTGCCAGTGGAAGAGCGTCGAGCAGGGTGATGACCCGAACCACCGCGCGCTCCAAGGGCGCGCCAGAGTGCGGTGTACCCAGGCACACCAGTCGGGTTGCCTTCTCCGACCAGGGGCGCCGCGCGGCGTGAGCTTGGTGCAGCGCGCTGCGCGCCACGAGACCGCCCATGGAATGTCCAATGAGGACGATCTCGGTGATGTCGACCGGCCACTTCTCATCCAGTGCGCAGAGAAGCTCAGCGAGTTCGGTTCCGCTCTCGGAGATGTGGCGGCCGGAGTTGTAACGCAGGTAGACCGCGCTGTACCCGAGGTCATCGGCCAGAAGGCCACCGAAGCTGGTGCCGGTGCGGTTCCTTCGGCGCGGGAACCACGATCGCTCGGTGTCGACGAGGCCGTGGAGGAACACCGCCAAGTGCCCGGTGGCGCGCGGATACGCCGCGACGAGCGCGTCCCGCTCCGCCCGCACCAGACGGTGATCGACCCGCACGGACATGTATGAGGGGACGACATCCCCACGCACATCCGACCGCGCACCGAATGCGCCATTGACGAAACCCACCACCCGTTGCCCGGGAACCGAGTCCAGCAGGACACGAACAGCCGATCTCAACGACGGGGCCGCCGATGCGCGCCGCGCCGTCCGCGAGTGGAGGTCATGCGTTGTGCTTCCCTTCGCTCGTTTCACCCCAGCCCCATGCCGTGATCGTGCTTCACCGGTTTGCACGCACAGTCTGTGTGTACCCGTTGCGGTCCCGATGAACACCGGGGGAACGGCGTTGTTGAGCGCGGCTGCTTCCTGTGGCGCGCAATGCCTCTGGTGTCTGAGGAGTGTGGTGGTGGTGAGTTGCCCGCAGCGGCGCTAGGGTGAGGTGTTCTCGTCGGGACGTGCCAGGACCCCGTGCGATCGGCGATCAGTCAACCTCCGGCCTTGCGTGTTTCACGTCGCGGCCGAGTCAGGAGCCGATCGTGTCAGGATCGACGTTTGCCACTCGCGCCGTTCCAGGTCGGACCGGGTTGCGTGTGTGGATGACGACAACTCGCGGCAGGCTCCGAGGATGCGTTCCCATCGAGGTCATCGGTCAGATCGACCTCGACACCTCCACCGTGCTCGAGCGGACACTCGAGCTCGCCCGTATGGAGGCGAGAGCGGCGGCTGCGATGACGATCGTGGTGGACCCGGGCGAGGTGTCGAGGTTGTCCGCCGCGGGCATCGGTCTTCTTGTCCGCGCGCACGCGCGCCGTCTGCCGCACGCGCTCATGCTGTGTGTCGGGACGCGTCATCTCCGCGCCGTCTTTCCCTTGCAGGTGAACGGGGTGGCGGAGTTCTTCGCGCTCAGCACCGGAACTGCGGGCGCCGTCGACACACGGCACGCCGCATTCGTACCAGGGCAACGGAGAACGCGATGAGACCACTCGCTCTCGGAAATGCAGGTGCCCCGTTGTCTGTCACCGAGCGGGCGCGTGAGCAGCTCGCCGCCGCGGCATAAGGAGATCAGTGCGCCTTCGCCAGCCTCTACGACACCCTCGCCGCGCCGGTCACGGGTGTGGTCGTCGCGGTGGTGCGCGATCGGTCCCAGGCCGAGGAGGTCGTCCAAGAGGTGTTCGTGGAGATGTGGCGCACCGCTGCCCGTTATCGTCGTGATCGCGGCACCGTCCTCACCTGGGCTCTGACGATGGCCCACCACCGCGCGGTGGACAGGGTGCGCTCCAACCAGTCCTGCCGCGCTCGGGAACACAGGGCGGTGTTCGAGGCCAGCCGGAGCCGGCCCTACGACGAAGTCGCGGAGTCGGTGCTGGAGTCCTGGGAGTGTGAAGACGTGCGACGGTGCCTGGCGGATTTGACCGCACTGCAACGTGAATCGCTCGTCCTGGCCTACTTTTACGCATTGACCTACCAGGAGGTCGCCGCACTGTTGAAAGTCACGCACGCGGCGGTCAAGACCCGGATACGCGACGGGTTGGTGCGCTTGAGGAAGTGCCTGACGCAGTCAGGTTGAGTCGCACGAACAAAGCACGCAACGTCCACGTCCTTCGGCGTGGTCCCGGGCCGCGGACAACAACGATCATGTTTCGACACCGCTGAGGCTCTTCCTGAAGCGCAGCAGCACACCGTTGTGCACGACGGCGATTCTCAGGGTGACGTCGGTGCGTCACCGGCAGATGCAGCCTCGGGGCAGCACGGAAGCCGTGGTCGCGGTGCAGTAGCGAACGCCGATCGGGTCGTGCTCGTGCCACGGGTGCGGGCACGCGGCACAGATGTCGGCAGCGTCGGCGCGGTTGTCCAGTACGGCGGTGTGCAGTTCAGTGCCGGGCATGTGGGTACTCCGATGATCGATGTTGGAACGAGAGGATGCGGGGGTTCAGGACGGTTCCTTCGCGGATTTCGATGGCACGCCGGATGATCTCGCTGGAGTCCCAGGCGCTGGTGAGAACCGGACGCAGATGCGGGAGCAGCGCTTCGCTGATCTCCCAGGTCGCCGAGTTCCACAGGTAGGACGGGCTGTGGTCCACGCCGTAGTAGCGCACGTGGTCTCCCAGCAGGAAGTCCGGTTGTGTGAACGAGGTGGGGCGTGCCCACTCGAAGCCCATGCCCGCGTCGCAGGAGACGTCGACGACCAGTGTTCCCGAGGTCAGAGTCGGCAGATCCTCGTTGCTGAGGAACGTCAGCGGCGCGTCGGTGTCCTGAAGCACGCAGTTGACGATGATGTCGTGTTCTGCGAGGAACCCCGCCAGCGGCACGCGGCCGTTGTCGGTGAAGGCGTGGCTGCGCCGCGGATCGGCGTCGTCGTGGTCGAAGTGGATGATCCGCGCGGAGTGGATGGGCGAGCTGACGGCTGCGACGCCGCGGTTGGTGAGGATGGTGACTTCGTGCACCCCGAGCGCGTTGAGAGCCGTCACAGCACCTCGCGCGGTTGCGCCGAAACCCATCACGACTGCGCGCAACCGCCGCCCGTAGTCACCGGTCGAGCCGATCAGCTGCAGGGCGTGCAACACCGAGCAGTAGCCGGCGAGCTCGTTGTTCTTGTGAAAGACGTGCAGACCGAACGAGCCGTCGGAGGTCCAGTGGTTCATCGCCTCGAAGGCGATGAGTGTCAGCCGCCGTTCAACGGCGAGCTGGGTGAGCGCCTGGTCCTGGACGCAGTGCGGCCAGCCCCAGAGCACTTGCCCTTCCCGCAGCTCCGCGACGTCCTCGGCGAGTGGCTTCGGCAGCAGGATGACATCGCATTCCGCGATGAGCTCTTCGCGCGAGCGCAACCCCGCGACGGAGGCCGCGAGCTGTCCGTCGGCGACGCCGAAGCGTTCCCCGTAACCGTGCTCCAGGTAGATGCGACCCCGAAGGTCCGCATCGATCCGGTCCAGGTGCTGCGGGTGGATGGGGAGCCGTAGTTCGTTCTCCTTGCGGGACTGCGCGATGACGCCGAGGCTGAGCTGATCCACGTGTGTCCTGTTTCCTTGATGGGCCGGGCGAGGGCGAAGAACTCGTGGAGCTTCCGGCTGAACGCCGAGCAGGCCAGCTCGTGGGCGGTCCCGGTGATCATGGCCCGGTCCGTGTCGGGGTCGAGCCAGCGAGGCAGCCCGGCGCGGCCGTCCCGTCGGTCCGCCATGCCGCAAGCTCGCTCGCTCCGCGGTCAACGCGGGGGCGTTCGGGTCGGCGTGCGCATATCGGCCTTCCACCCCGGCCGGTGATATTCGAGAAAATGGTCCACTGCGGAGCGCAAGTCGACTTGAAGGGGTGATGATCTCCTTGTCATGCTACACGAACCACCTGTGCTCGCGATCAGTTCCGCAAGGTCGGAAAAAACGACGAGCACATCCTGAGAATCAGCTGCGAGTGCGTGACCTGCGGCGATCGTCCTGCTGGTGACTTTTTGAGGTTTAATCAGCCACAAACGGCGGGGTGGTCGAAAAATTTCGCAACATTTCGGTCGATCATGGTGGAACTGGTGTAGGGTCGCGTTGTCGAGAAAAATCACGCAGATGACCGATTAAGCTCATGTCGTGCTCGACGAAACCCATACCGGCCGTCTCCGGCCGGGGACGGGAGTCCTGACATGACGTCGGCACCCCACCATCCCATCGCCCCAGCGGCCACTCCGGCCGCCGAGCAGCCTCGGCACCCGCAACGAATCCGGTTGCGGCCGAAGGCGCCCACGACGGGGCAGGTCGACGGTGCGTGGTGGCCGCGTTCCCGGGACCTCGTCGCCGAACTGCCGGCGTTGCTCGCAGCGCTGGCAGTTCGGCTGGGTGACATTCTGTGGGTGAGCTACAACCTCACCGAGCGGAGTTCCGCGCCACGCCGCATCGTCGGCGGCGGTCGCCAGACCCGGATCGACGGGTCCAACTCCGGGCCCGCGCACACCGTGGACCTGGTCGCGGCGGACAGGCACCGCCTCACGCTGCTCGTCGTTCCGTCGAACGCCGACCCGACCGCAGCGCACCAGACCATCACGCTCGCCAGGCGCCAGCGTGTCCGCGTCGAAGCAACGCGAGACCGACCTGCCCCACGCCTGGATCAGACGGGGAAGCGCACCTCATGACCACATCGAGCTACCTGCCCCTGTACGGGCGCAGAATCATGCTGGTCCAAGAAGTGCGGGTCTAAGCGTCGCGCGGCCGATCCAGGACGGCGCGGATGACGAACTCGCGGCGCCGACGTCGGCGAAGACGTCTGGTCGATCTCCGTCGCACCGGCCGTCGTTGCGCGCGAGCTTGTTGCCGATGCCGACGACCAACCAACGACCGCCAACCTCGCGCAGTGCCGGGCCGGTCGCTCGGCGGGTGCACTCATGCAGCACTTGCGCCATCCCGAAGTCAACCGCGACGTGCAGCGGCACGGTCACCCACATGCTGGCGCCGACCTCCAACGCCAACCACATCGCGAAACCCCACATAGACCCCGACGTGAGGTCACACCAGGGCGAGTTGCTCGATCCGCTCAAGAGCTGTGCGGTGCAGGACGGGCACCAGGGTGCGGAGGCAGTAGAGCGTCTTGCCCAGCCACAGCGGAACCTCACGGGGCGGATGCGCGGTGAGGTAGTGGTGTGCTCGTCGGAGTGCGTCGGGAACTGGACCGGTGGCACCGACGGTGGCAGACGCGGCAGCCAGACCGAGAACGGCGTAGCCGGTTTCCTCGGCGGTTGAGCCGTGCACACCCCAGCCGCCGTCGGCGTTGCGCAGCAACAACAACCGCTCGATCGCCGTGACGTGGAGGTCGGTCGCCAGTGGATGGTCGATGCGAGCTGCGACACGAGCCAGTTCACCCATCGCGTAGATGGGAGACAGGTGCCATTTGCACAGTGTGGTGCCTTCGCGGGTGACCGCATCGGTCAGCCACTCCAGGACCTGGGTCAGACGGTCGGCGCGGTTCTCCAGCGCGAGGACGGCGGCCACGTGGATGTTGGTGCTCAGCGACGGGTCGTGCTCGAACAGGAACGTGCGGTAGCAGCCCTGGTCGTGGTCGTAGAGCAGGTCGAGCTTGGCCTCCGACGACGGTGCGGGCAGATCCAGGACCCAGGCGGCCAGCATCGCGCAGGCGGTGTTGTCGGCGTCGCCGGGAATGGTGGTGTCGCCGACGGTGCCCACCGAGCCCATCAGGCCGGAGGGGTGATTCAAGTCGGCGCGGAAAAGATCCGCTGCCGCCGGCGGGACGTCCGGGACACCCCCTAGTTCGTGTTCGAACATGACGGTCCACGACGTGGTGAAGTGCGGCACCCAGTCCAGATATCCGATCTCGGGCGCACTCCGCGTGTGCAGGTACCCGCGCAGCCGCTCAACGCGTTCTGCCGCCACCGGCTCGTTGCGCCGCTGCAACTCCAGGAAGAACAGCGCCGAGGCGCCCGGCGCGTTGGCGATCGAGCCGTTGCTCGTCTGGAACGCGGCCAGGAACGCGCCGAGGTCGACGTCGGTGTCGCCGAACACCCGTTCGGCGCAGTACCCGGCGATGGACCAGTCCGGATCGAGGAACCGGTCCCACGTCCGCATCCGCCGCCACTTGGCGGCTTCCCGGTCCACGATCACCCGCACCGCCGGCGGGTGCGCGGGAACCGGCCATCCGCGGTGGCCGCCGTACTGGTCCAGCGCCTCGACCAAACCGCCGAACGTCAGCGTCTCCATCACGCGGGAGGACTTGGCCGGGACCAGGCTCGACAATGCCCCCAGAGCCCGATCTGCGAGCTCAGGCCACGTGGCCTCGCGCATTGCCACCGCCGCCGCATAGGTGGACAGGTAGGCGTCGTACCAGTTCACGGCCGACGGCGCCCCCCACGTCGTCGTGGTCGCGCGGTTCCGCAGAAGCCACTCCACACAGCTCGCCTGCTGCGGCCCCGGGACCAACGAGACCGCGGCGATGTCATAGACCGAAGGCGACAGAGCAGCGACTTTGCTATCAGAAGACTCGACATCGAGGCCGATCGCGGCCCGTTCGGTGACCATTGCACTCCTTCGACACGTGCGGTCATCGCGCATCTCCCGCAGGCTTCACCGACGGTGAGATTCGCACACGTTCCAACAGAGAAAGACTGCGCCTTCCCGATCATTTCGACGAGAAGGAGACGAGGCGAGGTAGTCGTCAGTGCGACATGCCCCGCGCTTCAGAGAATCGTCAACGTCACTCAAGTCCCGGACGTGCATGTGATTCACGTCCGAGGTGCCGAAGGCTGGATCGAACATCGCCGAAGAGGAACGTGACAGATTTCTTCGATGCTCTCCACGTCCGTTTCACTCGGCCGTCCCAATCGGGCAGGACAGGAGCGAGTGCGGGCGTCACCCCAACATGCGAGCAGGTCAGACAGTGAGGTCAAGTGTGCACCCGCTGTGAGGGCACCGCCTAGTGCGACGAGCGCACAAATACCCGAACGGCGGCAAATCACGCACCGAGTAGTCGCGGGCTCACGTGACCACCGCAACCTTGCAGCTGTCCGAGTGAGCGCGACTTCTCTAGTTTTGCGCCTAATGGACTCCAATTTTGTCACAGCAAGCGAGATTGCCGTGCAAAGAGGTGGATTTACTTTCCTTCTATATTTCTTGCGCTATGCTCGGGTCTGCCTCGTCGCGTTCACCCATTCAACGCAGTGTCGTCGGGAAAGAGGCGCCTTTGATGCCCACGGAGGCACAGAAAACGGACACCACGATCTCCGACTCCCGAGCCGCACCCGCACAGCTCGCCGCAGCGGTGACCGCCGGGCTGCGCGATCGCATCGATGCCGAGCTGATCGCGTTCCTCGAAACCCACAGCCGGAACCTGGTCGAGATCGGCCCGGAAGCCGCGCCCTTGGCCCAGGTGTTGGTCGACTTCCTGCGCGCGGGAGGCAAACGCCTGCGACCGCTGCTGTGCTACTGGGGTTGGCGCGGGGCTGGTGGAGCAGACGAGCAGGCCATCCTCACGGCCGCCGCGTCACTGGAGTTGTTGCACGCCTTCGCCCTGGTCCACGACGACATCATGGATGCCAGCGACACCCGTCGCGGCCGACCCACCGTTCACCGGCAGTTCACCACTCTGCACGACCGTTCGCGCTGGCACGGTGATGCCGACCTCTTCGGCACGGGCGCGGGCATTCTGGTCGGCGATCTGTACCTGATGCTCTCCGAGGCCATGCTCCACCAGTGCGACCTGCCCTCGCACACCCGGAACACCCTCCGAGGGCTGCTCACCGCGATGCGGGTCGAGTTGGCAGGAGGTCAGTACCTGGACCTCGTCGGCCAGGCCCAGCAGGAGTTCTCCACCGCCACCGCGGCCCGGATCAACCGGTACAAGACAGCCAAGTACACGGTGCAACGCCCGTTGCAGATCGGCGGCACGCTCGCCGGCGCCACGCCCGAAGTCCTGGCGGCCTACAGCGAGTTCGGCATGCCACTGGGTGAGGCGTTCCAGCTGCGCGACGACCTCCTCGGAGCCTTCGGCAACCACGACTCGACCGGGAAGTCCACAATGGACGACCTTCGAAAGGGCAAGCCGACGTGGTTGATCGCGTCCGCCTGGCACCACGCCGATCCAGTGCAACGCCGCCGGATCTCCGCCCTGTACGGCAACCCCGACCTCGACGCCACCCACGCCGGGGAACTGCGGGAAATCATCATCGCCACCGGAGCCCGTGACGGTGCCGAACGCCTCATCACCACCCACACCGAACGGGCCCTGCACGCGTTGCGCACCGCGCCGCTGGCACCCGAAGCCCGTGCGGCGTTGCGCGAACTGGCACACGCCGCCACCACACGAACGACGTGATCCCGGAGCACGCCTCCACGTGAGCAGCCACACCACGACGACGCGCTCCAGCTCCGTCGCCGACCGCCGGGCCTGTTGACCGCCCTACGTCGCGCGGCGACCCCGTTGGCCGCTCTCGCGGGTCGCAGTCGACGGCGGGAGTTGCAGGTGAGGAGTAGTTCAATGAAGCATCCCCAGCGAGCGCCTGGAGCGCTCCCCTTGATCGGGCACGCTCTGTCCCTGATCCGCGATCCGTGGTCGTTTCTCACTTCACTGCCGAGAAGCGGTGACCTGGTCGAGATCGGCCTGGGCCCGTGGCGAGCGTACGTGGTGTGCAGCCCCGAGCTCACTCGTCAGGTTCTTCTTGACGACCGCACGTACGACAAGGGCGGGCCGATGATGGAGACCGTCCGCCAGGTCGTGGGCAACGGACTGGGGAGTTGTCCGCACGGCCAGCACCGCAGGCAACGGCGCCTGAACCAGCCAGCCTTCCATTCTCAGCGGATGCCCACTTATGCGGCGGAAATGACAGCACAGGTCGCTGCCACGGCGGATTCCTGGCACGAGGACGAGTCCGTAGACGTGGTCGCAACAATGGAAAAATGTATTACCCGAGCTCTCATCGCGACGATGTTCGTCGGCTTCAGCTTCACAGAAGATGAACTCGACGAGATGCTCCACGACGCCCTGGCAATCTCTCGAGGAGTCGTTCGCGGCATGCTCATGCCGCCGGCGCTGGCCGCGTTGCCCTACATTGGCAACCGAAAGTTTGACAAAGCGCGCGACCGCATACGCCGGGTTGTCAGCAGAGGCATCAAGAACTATCGTTCAAATCCCGCAGATCGTGGAGACCTCCTCTCCATGCTCGTCGCCGCTCAGGATGTCGGCGACAACGGTGACCGCATTCAGCCGCGGCTGTCGGATCAGGAACTGATCGACACGACTACCACCTACTTGATCGGCGGTTCGGACACGACGGCTAGCCTCGTGTCGTGGGCGCTGTACCTGATTGCCCTTCATCCGGATGTTGAACGGGAGTTGCACGCCGAGGTCGATTCCGTGCTGGCCGGAGGCCCGGCGATCTTTGGTCACCTGCCTCGCCTTGAAGTGACCAGTCGCATCATCACCGAGACTCTGCGACACCGGCCACCGGCTTGGATCTTCACCCGCTTCACAACTCGGGACACGGACCTTGGCGGCTATCACCTACCGGCCGGAACAACTCTCGTATACAGCCAGTACATCATTCACCATCGACCGGACGTCTACCCCGATCCCGAGTGGTTCAACCCTGACCGATGGCTCGACGACAGCTCGAAGAGCTTTCCGAGGGGCGCGTTGATAGCTTTCGGAGCTGGCGCCCGGAAGTGTATTGGCGACACCTTCGCAATAACCCAGTCCTGCTTGACGCTGGCCACTATCGCCGCGCGTTGGAAAATGGAACTCGCGCCCGGATCACGCGTTCGTTCAGGTACTGGAATTATTCTCCGTCCCGAAGGGCTGCACATGCTCCCCGTCGCCAGAAACCGCGCACGACGATAAGAAGAAATGTGGCAGGAAACTCACTCGTGGAAAATGCAGCACCCAGGAGGTGGTCATGAAAGCGCCGCGTTCCCTCGAGGCTTTGATGTTTCCCATGCTTGACATCCCGTTCTCTTCTACCGCTGACAAGATGAGGCATCCCGACGCCGAGGTCTGCGAAGCGGAACTGCTGGCCCTGCTGGACACCATCGACCCGGCGCTGCGCGAGAGCTCGACCATCCGCGGTGTTCCGCTGACGGATGTCACGAGTCGCACCCTCCTCAGGACGTCGCGAGAGGGTCTCCTCATCGGAATGATGTGCGGCATTCTGTTCTACATCCACGACGACTGGTTCGACGCGTGTGACGAGGACGGGAACCTCCTGCACACCCCCGAAGAGCTGAACGCCGTCCACGCGCGAGCCGACGTCATCCTGCACGGCGGCCCCTCCCTGCCCGGGGATGTGCCACCGATCCGTTTCTTGGAGCTTCTCTGGCGGCGGGCAACGGCCTTCCGGCCGGATCGAGACCAGCGACGGTTGCGCCGGGCAGTCCAACAGTGGCTCTGGTCCCATCTGTGGGAGCACGACAACATGCGTCGCAACCTCGTACCGTCATTTGACGCGTTCAACTTCATGCGCGTCCAACTCGGAGCGATGGCGTACCTCGACGAGTTCGACTCGCTCATCTACCACATCGACGTACCGGATGAGGTGATGGAGCACCCTGTCGTAGAGTTGCTCCTTCACCTGTCGCGCAGCATCAATGTCTGGATGCACGACTTCTACGCCTTCGAAAAGCACCGGTCGGCGAAGACCACGGACACCAGCCTCGTCATCACGCTGCGGAACGAACTCGACTGCTCCGATCAAGAGGCCGTCAACGCCGCAGCCGAAAAAATCAACCGCACGCTCCACGACTACCGCGACCTCAAATCCCGCCTTCCGCACATGGGCATAGCACGCGCAGACCAATTGGAGCGCCTTTTGCAGCGACAAGAGGAATGGATAGCCAACGGGCGCTTCTACCACCTCAACTCGATTCGCTATACCCAGCCTCACGCTAACGAGACCACGCGGCGCGGTGGGTGATCACATCACGGACGCTCGCGGAACCGTCTGCTGGAGAAGGAGCCCGTCCGCTCGGTCACCCAGCGTGAGAAGTATGTACCGGAGTTGCGGGGATGTCGTAGTCACACGCGCCAACGCCAACGCCGCCGTCGACCGCGAAGACGACCACAGCGCCACCGATCAGCGTCGCCGCCAGCGCGGCAACGAGTGCCGACCGCCGCCACCGTTGCCGCGGCGCGGGAGCGTGATCCCCTAGGCCGTCACCCCGCCCGACGTTCCTGCTCTCCTCCACCCGCTCCCAAGCATCGGCCCAGGGCCGCAACTGGGTCGTGGTGATGCCGAGCGCCCGCAGGATCGCCTCGAAGACCTCCGGCGAAGCGAGGGTCCTGCCGCCCTGGACCTTGCTCGCCACCAGGCACGGATCAATGCGCTGCCCGGCGTCAGTGACGGAGTGGAAGACCTCGTCGGGAACGCGCTGGAGGAGGACGGGACGGTCGCGGCCGCGGCACCGCCCGAAACGGGCACCGCACTGCCCTGGACGAGACTCGCGCACGAGACCAGCACGAGACAGGAAAGCGCACCCACCACAACCCGGTGCAGCCTTCCAGTAGACGAACGCGGAAGCTGAGGCGACGAAGGCGAAACCGCTAGCTGCACGAAACCCAATCGTTGTTGACCCAGCCACCGTCGAAGTGGCAACGCTGCCCTCGCCGTCCGCGAGATCCTACGACGCGCACGACAGCACGAAACCTAGGAAACGCTTCCTGGCGACGGATTGATGATGTCCTTGAAACGGCGGACGGTGCCCCGAAGCCCCAGGCGTCCCGGTTCGCGTTCCGCGCACACGTCAAAGGCCTCGACGACATCGCTGTCCAGGATCGTGGTCAACGCGGAAGTGATGGTCCAGACCCACTCGTGCAGCCGGGCCGCATCCGTGTCGCTGCTCAGGCCGTTGTGGCGACGGCGAGGACTACCTCGCGCGGCACCGACATGACCCGTGGAAGTTCTGCTCGTGCTAGCCGGTGAAAGATCGCAGAGACCCGAGGAAGCCCTTCTGCCACTGAAACACCGGCTCACGACGAGAAGGACGTGCCAATGCTGCGCAAGCGGCGGAGTACGTTCGCCTGTGCACATGACGTGGCACTGGCCCAGCCAGGCGCGTGCCCGCCGAAGGTCGTCGCGCTTTGTGCCGCTCGTCGCCCCGGCCGTGCTCCTGATGCGACTGTTGGAGAAACTGATCCAGACCGCGTGCAGGGCGGTGTCCTACACGGAGCAAATCCCGTACGTCGTGAGCGGCGTGTTCAGGTCGAAGAACGATAGCTTGTCACCGCGCCCGCCCGACGGGGCAGAGCCGAGCGAAGGGGCGAGGAAGCCGTCATTCCACGGTTTGCAGCGGTACGCGTACGCGACGACGCCCGGAGACTTCACGATCCAGACCCCCCGCTCACCCTTGCGCCACTGCACACCGGTGCGCACCTCGTAGTTGATCTCTAAGCGCTCCGTCGCGACCGCGTCCTCCGGATCGCTGATCCCGGGCGCTTCGAACGCGTACGCGATGAGGTACTTCGCGGTGACCCGCAGCGCGCCGTCCTCGGCGAGACCGACCGTGGTGATCCCGTTGACCTTGGGCTCGGCCGGCGCGAGCCGGCTCTCCTTGGCGATGCTGGCGTGCAGCCACCGGGGACTGCCCCCTGTGCCCGGCTTCAGCGTCGGCTGCACGCTCTTGCTCGCGTCGGGCGCGAGCAGGTCGAGCACCGGGCGCGCGTCGTGGCCCTCGATCACCCGGCGGTCCAGCCGCGAGGTGATCAGCAGCTTGCGGACCTGCTCGGTCGCCGCGGCCACCTGGTCACCGGTGTAGGTGCCGACGGGCGTCGTCGACGGTGCGGCGAAACCTGCCGCACCGTCAGCCCATGCGGCAGCGGCCGTGCCAAGGAATGGCTTCGCCGGATCGCGGGTCGTCGACGTCAACAACCCGTCCAGCCTGCCGTCGAAGTAGAGGTAGGAGACCGCGGCAACGGCCACCACCGCGATCAACGCGGCGACGGTCTTCCCGCGTGAGCGCCGCCGCCGGCTCCGCCGCACCTCGGCCTTCGCCCGCCGCAGCGCCGCACGCTGCCACTTCGGGTCAAGGAGCTCAGGGTGGACATCCACCGGCACGTCGTTCATGAATCCCCCACGTCGCAAAGCCGCACACTACGACGCCGGTATGCGATCCCAGGACTCGTTCAAGGGTATTTGAAACGAGCAGTTCAACAGGCACGAGCATGTTTGAGTCACATCCGCGCACCAAGGCTCAACTGTCACAACAATGGTCTTGCGAGGATTGTGGTGTCACAGCACGACGAGGGCAGTTCGCCGTACGCGGTGATCGGAATCATCACACTTGTCGTTGCGGGCCTCCTGAGTTTCGGGCTGCTCAGCACTCCGACGCAGCCTGCCCCCGACCCAGCGGCACTCGCCTCGGTGACGCCCGGTCCGACACGTCAGCAGGAAGCACGGCCAAGGCGCCTGTACGCGCTCGCCGACCATCCGGTCCTGGCCACCGGGGTCGAACTGGGGCGGACGAGCTGCGATCTCCCCACCTTCGACAAGGCCCTCGGGCCGCTGCTGGCCTACTACGAGGCGGCCGTGCGGTGTTTCGACCGGCAGTGGCAGCCGGTGCTGGCGAAGCTCAACCTCCCGTTCACCTCGGTCAAGGTCGACGCGTCGGAGACACTGGGAGAGACTCCGTGCGGCCGCTCGCCCGCTAAGGACGAAGCGATAGCGCTGTACTGCCCCGTCAACGAAACGATCTACATGCCGCGAGATCGTCTTCTCCCGCTGTACTCCGCCGCGCAGCGGCCGTGGGTCTACCTGCTGTCAGTTCTCGCCCACGAGTACGGACACCACGTCCAATCCGTCAGCGGAATGCTGATCGCGGCATGGGATGAGGTGGCCGGGGCTGGCGGGACCGGTCCGCTCGCGCTGGAGCTGCAGCGGCGGCAGGAACTCCAGGCCACCTGTCTTGGCGGGCTGTCCATCTGGGCGGTGTCGGACGGCGGCTCCCTCGTCAAGGCCTACAGCGACTTGACCGCCTCCGGGCGCTGGGACACATCGGGATCCAGTGACACCCACGGATCGGGTTCGAGCAATGCCACCTGGGCTGGACGTGGCTACCGGGGCAGAGCCACCGCGAACTGCAACACCTGGCCGGCCCCGGCCGCCGAGGTCCGGTGAGCCCGGCACAGCTCGTCGCCGTAGTTGGCGTTCTTGGCGTGGACCAGGGTGATCAGATACGCGGTCAGCTCCTCCTGACCGGCGTCGGCGCGGGAGCAGTTGCCGCTACTCGCTGCTGAGGTACTTGGTGAGAATCTGTTCGGCGGGCGATGAGCTTGCACGGACTCAATGCCACCACCGCCAGGGCCGAGAGGCCGTGCCACCCACTCACACATCCCCTGAGCAGACCAGTAATCCCCGTTCAGGACAGGGATAATCCGACCGAGGACATGGGCGGCGTGCTGTCGAGGGTGCAAACAGTTTCTGAGACGTCGCGGCCCGATCAACGTTGAGGTGATGACGTGGGGCGGGGCAGATCGGTGAGCATGCCGATGAGGAGTTCGGCGACACGGCCTCGACAGTCCAATGAGGCCAGCCCGTAGACGACGCTGCTCGAACGCGCAGTCGGAATCGCCGACGACGGCAACGGAGAACGAGCCGACGCCCGCCCAGGCGAGCGGAGCGCGGTCGGCGGGAGAACAACAGGCGCGACCACCAGGCCGGTCACGAGGACAACCCCCACGCTCAGCAAACCAGACCGAAAGGACTGGTTTCGCGTGTTCATAGGGCTTCGAGCACTGGCCCGTCAGATGTCGCATGTGTGCGACGAAATTGTGTCCGAGGGGGACTCGAACACGTATCCGTCGCACCCCTGCACAGGATGCGCGTTCATGCGACAGACCGCAACGTCGATCCACATCCCAGCGCCAGCTGTCTCTCCGCGGCACGTGCGGCGTGCAGCCCGAAAGTGCTTATGCGACGACGCGGAGAGTTTCCAGACTCGCGTCTGCGGCGTCGGGGATCACCAATCCTGCGCGAACTCCGCTGACCAGGTAGTCCACCGCGTTCTGCTCGATCCGCTCTCCCGGCAGCAGGACGGGGATTCCTGGCGGGTACGGGGTCACCTGCTCCGCGCACACCCGTCCCACAGCCCGCTCGATCGGTACGTCCTCGATGTGGGCGAAGAACGCGTCCCTCGGCAACATCACCGTCTCCAACTCCAAGTCCCTCAAAGAAGGGAGCTCCATCGTGGGCGCGGCAGGCAACTCGCCTGCGGCCGCAGTCAACGCGCTGAGAGCCGCCAAGAGCAGATCGGCGGTCGCGGCGTCATCGGCGATGCTCAGTTGCGCTTCGATTCGGCGGTGATCGGCTAGCCCCACATCGACACATCGGTTGGCGCGCAACCAATCTGCTGCCTGGTAGCCGGAGATCCCCAGCCCGGACACGTCGACGAGCACCTTCAGGACGTCTAGTTCATGGGAAGCCTCGACGCCGATCAGCTCGTCGTGCTGCGCTCTCCCGGCGCCTTAGGCTGATGATCGTGGACGTAGAGCAGTGGTGTGAAGAGATGCACATGAGGATCTGGCTGCTCGATGACCTGTTCGGCGACGAGGCGGACCTGGACTTCACTCCGGAATCGCTGACCTCATTGGAAGCGGCGCTGCTCGATGAGTTCGAGGAGCTGCCCGACCCGGGTGCGGTGCCAATCGCGACATACTCGGCGGACTACCTCGGGGAGGTGCTGCTTCAGGTCACCGGTGGTGGTTGGAAGGTCGTCGCGGGCGTGCCGATCATCAAGCCGGACACGGTGCTCGGATTGCGCTGGCTCGCTCCGCTGGACCTGGTGCGCATCGCCGTCCAACGCCGCACA
Source organism: Allokutzneria sp. NRRL B-24872 (assembly GCF_002155965.1). Taxonomy (GTDB): domain Bacteria; phylum Actinomycetota; class Actinomycetes; order Mycobacteriales; family Pseudonocardiaceae; genus Allokutzneria. Next base: position 8,999 of record NZ_MUMH01000061.1, on the reverse strand, counting down.
GGCGAGGAGTTCCGCCGGGTCCACGACGCCTGGACTGCTACCGCAGGAGAGCACAAACGGGCACACCCCGGTTGGTTTCCGGACAAGGAACCCACGCCGGGCCTCGATCTTGAGTTGCCTGGGCCGTCAGCGGCGTTGGATGCCTGGTTGACCCGGCACGAACGCGAGTTCCCGGCGTGGTGCGCGCGCTTCGGAGGTGAGGGCGTCTGGGACTTCAGCGCCGACTCCATCGACGCGCTCACCAACGCCGTCTTCCGCGAAACGCCGACCTGGGCTCACTTCCCAGAACATCCGGAGTTCATCGACGGAGCCGCCTGGTACTGGGGAGAAGTACTGCGTCGCGCTGTCGCGGGGAGCTGGCAGCACACCCCTGGCGAACGCGATGGCATGACTCCCACACTCGGGTACTTCTGGGTGTATCGCCCGGACGGCGGCGCCTCCTTCACCCCAGAGTTGAACCTGGCCAATATGGTCGAACGCGAGGACCGGCAGCGCCTGCCCACCATCCTGGACACCTGGACAAGCTGACTCCTCGCGCCCGACAGCTGACTCCACGATCCTTCGTCAAAGGGGGAGCGGGGTGCGACGCATCGGTCGCCGAGGTGCCCTAAGCCGTTTCCACGGGCGGGTATCGGTGGGTAGCGCGCGCATCAGGGGTTCGTGTCTTAGGTCCGCCGCGTGCACGCGGGCACCTGCAGGGGCAGACTGCGCTCATGTGCGGCCGTTACGCGAGCTCTCGCGGTGATGCTGACCTCGCCCAGGAGTTGGGTGCCTCCGACATCGTGGGCGAGGAGGTCGGCCCGTCCTGGAACGTCGCTCCCACGCAACTGGTCCGCGTGGCCCTCACGCGCGTTCCCCGGGAGGAACCGGAAGCCGACCCCGTACGGCAGTTGCGCACGGTGAAATGGGGCCTGGTGCCGTCCTGGGCGAAGGACGCCAAGATCGGCAACAGGATTCTCTGCGCTAAGCAACCCGACATGCTGCAGAGCTGAACGCGGAGCGAGGGCTGCACTTCATGCCTATGTCGCCTCGTGAGGGGCCTGGCATCCCGAGAAGCAGACATCGGCAGACTCGTGACGGACAATCATTCGGCTGGGGCGGGGCGTGGTTTGCTCGGCCGGGGTGACGGATCGTTGCGTGGTGGCATCGATGACGGCGCAACGCGCAAACCCCCAGGCTGCCAGCTCCTTCTGGGCTAATCGCAACACGGGAACTAAGCGGGGACAAAGCGCCTCGTGCGCTCAGTAGTCCCGCTCCTCGTCGAACCAGGTTTGGGCGAGGTCCGGGGAGACGTCGAAGGGGGCGTGGGTGGCCAGCAGTGCGACCGCGTCTCCGAGGTCATCGCGTTTGATGGTCTCGATGTTGGGCTGGGTGTTGAAGAACCGGACGAACGTGCGGATCGCCTCCTCGACCTCTGCGGCGGAGGTGGCCCTGGCGATGCCGGCCGAGGCGGTGCGGTAGGTCTTGGTGGCAACGCGGCCGGCTTTTGCTGGCCATTCGGAGAACGGCAGGCCGTGTTCGGTGACGAACCATTCCGGTTTGCGCAGCTCGCTCACCCAGCTCTGGTGCCATTCCCGGTCGGGGTTCTTGGTGAGCTTGCGGTGCTCGGCGCGAATACGTTTCCCGTTGATCTCGTCAATACTGGAAAGCATGAGCCGGTTGAGCTTGGTAAAACGTTCCAGCGGCGGAAAAGACGAGAGGTCGGGGCTGCTGGAGATCCGCAGGCTGGTCAGCTCCGACAATTCCATCAACGCTTCGAGGTTGGTGAGCTGACCGCTCAGGTCAACGCCCTCCACCCGAGGGAAAAGCAGCAGGCTGGTGCAGTCGAACGGCTGTCGCAGGGGCTGGCCGTAGACGCCAACTCGCTTGGCAGCCGCGAAAACGGGAAGGTCCGGCAGCCGCCAGGGGGCACCGGTCGGGTCGGGCGGGGTGACCGTCGACAGGTACAGGGTTTCCGGGGCCCTGGTGCCGTCAGCCAGGACAGGGGTGAACAGCGACAGGTCACCGGACACCGAGAACGAGTTGCCATTGCCTGGCTCCGAATGCGGGACGACCACCTCAACGGGCTCGGTACCCAGGTGGATGGTGAACGAGGAGATTCGGGCCCGGCTCGCGTCAATTTTGACCGCGGCTTCCGGAGTCCAGTGGAACCGCTCAATGGGCCGGTTGCGCGCCCATTCCACGAAACTCGTGTCGTTGCCCCGATAGGTGAACCACCTCGGCCACGGATACCCGGCCGGCACGGTGAACTCGTCGAACACCGACCAGTCGATCCGGTCGTCCGGACCGAGGATCACATGCGGTTGGTTGCCGGGGTTGGGCGGCCCAATCACCAGTTCCCCCAGCCCGGGGGTACGGTCGATGGTGTGACTGTCGGGTCCCGTGAGTGACAGGACCAAGCGCTCCGCTGGTGGCACCCTGCCATGCTGACACACACCGCCTGAACAGGTGATCATTGAGGCCCTGAGCAGGGCGTTTTCGTGGTCCGCCGGCGCTCTTCGCGTACCAGTGCTCGCCTTGCCATCACCGGCCTTCGCCCCCATCGGCTGCGCCACACCTACGGAACCCGGCTGCACCAGGGTGGCGCCGATGTCGCCCAGGCCAAGCACTACTCGGACACGCTTCATTGGACACCGCAGGCCGGTACTTCCGCGCCAGCACCGCCGAGACAGCCGCCGTCGTCGAAACCGTCTTCGAGCAGTAGCCCCGACAGAGCCTGACCTGGCTACTCAGCCCGATCGGCGGCTCATGACACCGTCCTTAACGACAGGCCTTCTCCCACGAACTCGGTGCCGTCGCCCCGCTGGCCGGAAGCTCCCGCAGCCACCGGTTCACCACCGACGCCGGCCGCGCCGCAGACGGGCTGTCCTCAAACAACAGATCATCGTCCCAGTGCGGCAAGCTGAGCTATCGGGGCTGCGGCCTCCACGTCGAACAGGTCCTGGGCGATGTGCCGCGCGTCGCGCGGTGCTCCTGCGGGGAGCAGGCCCCGCAGCGCAGGCGGTGGCGCCTGTTCGGCCGTCGATGACGGGGACCGGAGCTAGCGGAGCCCCAGGTGCGGTCGGCCAGGCCCGGACCCTGTCCGGCCGCGTTTCCCCGTTCCCTGGTCTCCAGGCTCCTCGAGCTGGGCCGCGAGATGAAGTGAAGCGCCAAGCTGGCTCCTGACGCGGCACGGCCGAGGCGAGCAGGAGTGGGACTTCTTCAGGACGCGACTCCGGCTCATGGCCCACTGCGGCGTGCTCGGCGAAGCGATCGAGCAAGCGCACGCGAATTCGAAAGCGACATCTCCCACGCGGCCTGGACCATCTCCGAACTTCTCACCGAGATCGGTCGGATCAAGGACGGCGTGGCAGTCCTCCAGCGGCACTGGCCCGAGCCCATCGCTGCCGTCCGAACGGCAGCCACCACCGGGTGAGCTGGGGCTGGGGCGGGCGAGGCTAGTTCATCGGACTTCGTCGGAGGAAGCGGACCAGGTGTTGCAGCTCGCGGTAGCCCCGCTCCGGTGACCGCGCCCGACCCAGGCAACGTTGTTCGACCGGGACCCGTGCGTGTCACTGGTGGCCTTCGATTCCCGGTGCTCGGCAATCACGGCGTCCCCGTCCGCCTTCGTGAGGGAACCCTCGCCCGAGGCCGCCCAGATGGACAAGCCGGCGAGGCAGGTCGCCTGGAGTTCCACCCTGCGCTGCCACTCCAGCGCGAGCAGCGCGTTCTGCCCTGCCTCCTCCTGCTCGTCGTGGGCGGCGGTCAACATTCCACTGAGGTTCTGGACGTGGTGTCCGTACTCGTGGGCGAGGACGCTCAGTAGGAACACCCACCGCGGATGTGCCGTGAACGACGACAGAACGCGATCGCGTGGCATGTAGATCGTTTCGTTCGCGCTGCAGTAGAACGCCACCGCTTTGGACGGGGGAGGGGCCGGGCCGCAGGGAGTGTCCCGCACGCTGTCCGAGGAGTCGATCTTAGCGCGAGCGGAAGGAAGGTTGAGCTTCGTCAGCACCGGCTGCCACACCCCGTCGAGGCAGCGCGCGGTCGCCTCGTAGTAGGCGTGCAGCGGCACCGGGGAGGCGTCGAAGGGAGGAAGGGGGCAGCTCACCCGATCCGGCATGATCCCGGCGGCGAGAACCGGATGATCGGCGAGGGTGTACAGGCGCACCCTCCGCGCCGCGGCCCCGCCTGTCGGAAGGGGAAGGGGCGTCCGCGACGCGGACGCGGCCGGGTCGGGAAGCTGTTGCGCTGGGAGGCCGAGCACGGCCATACCCAGGACACCGGCAACGAGCAGGGTGATGACCATGACAAAGGTAAGAGGCGAGTTACCCTCGGTGCGCCGCGACATTCAATTCCTCATATCAAACTCGCCATGACGCAAAGATGTGCATGGTGGGGGCGGTGACATTACGTCCGGTCGGAGTCGGGAGTCAAGCACGCCGGGCTCGCTGTTCAAGTTCTCCCGATGGCGTCCTCGGCAAATTTTGAAATTGCCCGACCGCGCCATTAGAGTCCACCTCTTTGCGGTTTGCGAGGAGATATGGACGACGACCTCACGGAGCTTCACCCCGACCTTCGCGATCGGAACTGGCAGCGCGCCGCGCGGCGCCGGGCCAGGACCGCGGCGCTGTGGAGCGGAGCCCGACGATCTCCTCGGGCGCTCATCACCGCGGTGGCCGCGGGGCTGGTCCTGGTCGCGGTGACCATGCTCCACCTCGACGGTCGGCTGGCGGCACTCGTGACAGGCGCTTTTGGTTCATCGGCCCACGATCCGGCCCGTCCGTTCCTCGGTACCCCCGCCGCCGAGTGGGCTGACGGTCCGGCCGGATTCGTCCCGCCCCCGGCGGCGCCGATCGGTGCGTACACGAGCGACGACGTCGCCGCGGCGACCGAGCAGGTCCGACAGTTCCTTATCACCTCTCGGCTGGATCGCCGGGTGATCGAAGGACACGACGCGCGCCCAGTGCTCGACCTGCTCGCGCCGTACGCGCGTCGGCAGACCGAAGCTCTGCTGAAGCCCGACGACGGCGCCTCGACCCGCCGGCTGCACACGAGAATCGCCAAGGAGAACCGGCTCGCCCGGGCCGAGCCCAAGGTCAGCGGGATCATGGCGGTCGGTCTCGCCGAGGACGGCGCGCTGCTGGTGAGCGCGAAGTACGTCATCGCCTACGCCTTCGACACGACCGGTCGACCCCTCGACGCGGTGGCGATGGAGCGTTCGGACATCAACTACGAGGTCCGGGCAGGTGCCCAGTGGCGCAAGGGCGCACGGGGGCTCTGGATCGGCGCGTCCCCGGGGGTCGTCGCGTACTCGTACCGCTGCGAGCCGTGGGGGCGTGGCTTCCTCTCTCCTCCTCTCGACTCCCCGACACCGGCCGGCGGCCGCGGTGACAAAGCGTTCTTCGACCTCAACAAGACGCTCGCGACCTACGGAAACTGCTTCGGTTAGAGCGTGCCCCGCCTGGGGCCGTCCATCTCGACCCCGGTTCTGTGACGCACATTCAGGGAAGGCGCGGAGGGAACTGGAAGATCGTTCCTGGCAACAACGGAATGGACGGCGATTACCCTGCGGATGTCGTACTGTCCGAACGGGAACACCGTGGAAAAAGCGACAGACGCCGTCGGTGACCTGGCTCCCAACCATGCTGAGCTGTTCGCATTTGCGCTCAGCACCACAGGATAAAGCTCTCCGCGTCATCGTTGGCCGAGGCCCTTGAGAAGTTGAACACCTGGTTCAGATCGCCGTACTGGGACCGCGCGCCGAGCCGCCACAGACCGGCTCCGGAGACCTCCACGCCGAGGTCGGTCGCGCGCAGGGTGAACTCGCAGCCGGTGTTGTTGATGACCGAGCTGATCTCGTTGTCCCCGTGCCACCAGTCGATCTCGTAGATGCGGGCGCCGTCCCCGGGGCGGAGCTCGACCTGGATGTAGCGGGTGCCGGTGTAGCCGCTGTCCTCCCACATGCAGATGGTGTCGTTCGGGCAGCTCTCACCGGCGCCGGCGGTCGGCGCGACGAGGAAGGCGGCAGCGGTGGCGGCCGTGAGGGCCGTGATCGTCCTGAACATGGGGCTCCGGGGCTGGAAGCTGTTGGGGAGCGCTCAATTTAGGGGCGCGTCCGCGATTCCTCCGCGCTGGCTCATGCCCTGGTGAACGTGTTCGCCGCCGCCTCGCCCTGGCCCGGCTCACGACGGTCACCGTCAGCCGGCCGATCTGGATCGCGACAAGGGCACCGTGGGCTGGCAGGGAGGTGAGGAACGCGCAAGGGTCGCGGAGCAGCCGGGGAATGTGGCCGAGGAAGGGGACGGCGCCCGGTGCGACGGAAATCATGGTGCTTCGCTGTCCGAACCGAGTGCGGTCGCCGACAACACCGACAACTCCGCCGCGATGCTTTCCGCGTCAGCCGAGAACAGGGTCGCAGCGATATGTTGGTGCGCTTGGTCATCAGGTGGCAGGCGCCTGGACGGCGCGAGCGACACGTCACGCCGTCAAGGGATGTGGTTCTCCGGTGAGCGCCACCAGCGCGGCCGCGACCTCGTGCGCGGTGGCGCGGATGTAGGCGGTGGTGGCTCCGGGTTCTCCGCCGGTGTCGGTGTGTCCGGCGTAGGCGCGGGCGATGCCGTAGCCGAAGTTGCGCTCGACCCAGGTGAGGGTGGTGTGGCGGAGCCAGTGGGTGGAGATCTGCTGGGTGGCGGCCCAGGGGAGGTGTTTGCCGATGCGCTTCCAGAGGTGGTCGTAGCGGCGGTGGGTGATCGGCGAACCGCTCGCGTACCGGAGCAGCTGTCCCTCCCGCGGAGTACCGCGCTCCTCGACGTGGCGGACGAGATGGGCCATCAGCGTCGGCGAAACGGGTTGCCAGCGAACGGTTTCTCCCTTCTCCCGCAAGAAGATCAGGCACTGCGTGTCCAGATCCTGCGGACGCAGCGCGAGTGCTCCGCCTCGGCGGCAGGCGGTTTCGGTGTGCAGCCTGAGCAGGAGCGTGTCCAGCGCGGCATCGTTGCCGGTGGTAGCCACGCCGTGGTTGATCTCGGCCAGCCGGGTATCGGCGACCGCGCCGCGGGTGGACGGCAGACGCCTCGGTTTGGCGACCTTGCGCGGGGTTGTTGGCTTCGTCGATGAGCTGGTCGTCCTCGGCGTGCCGGTAGAGGCAACGCAACGCGGCGATCAGGTGCCCCGCTGCACTCCGCCCGCCGCGAGCGTTGCGCCGAGGGACAACGTTGGCCTTCACGTGAGCCACGAGCTGTTTGATCTCCGTCGGCGTGGGTTCGTCGAGGGTCCGCTCACCCCACTGCTTCTCGATACGGTTCCAGTACGAGCTGTAAGCGCGGCGGGTACCGTCGGAGACCGCCTCGGCGACGATCGGGATGTAGGCCGAGAAGGTCGGCACCGGTTTCCGCGCAACCGGCTCGGCGAGAAGCTGCTCGACCGAAACACCCATCCGATCCAGCAGGAGCCGGGCCGCCTCCACCGCCGGTGAAGATCCAGATCGCGTTGTCACGGGCGATCGCCGCCCACCAGCTCCGCGTGCCGCGCCACGAGCAGCTCGTCCAACGAAGCCGGCGGATGCACGACCAGAACCTCCTGGCCGGGATCAGCGACCAGCAGAACCCGGTCGCCGGGGACCAATCCGCAGCAGTGCCGCACCGACGCGGGCAGCCGCAGATGCCCCTGCTTGGTCACCACGAATACCCCGCCCGGAGTCGCCTGAACGACGAGCAGACCGCAGGCTTCGCGGATGTCCAAGCGCGTACCCGGTCCCCACCGCAGCGCGGTCAGCACCGCGCGGTCAGCGACACGGCCCCGGCAATCCACCGCGGCCAACCCATAGACGACGCTGCTCGTCCGCGAAGCCGGGATCGCCGACAATGGCAACGGAGACCGAGCCGACGGCCGCGTAGTCGAGCGGAGCGCGGTCGGCGGGAGAACAACCGGGGCAATCACGAGGACCACCCCCACGCACAGCAAACCAGCCCGAAAAGGACAGGTTTCGCGTGTTCATGGGGCTTCGAGCACTGGCCCGTCAGATGTCGCATGTGTGCGACGAAATTGTGTCCGAGGAGCGAGTTGCACACTAACCACCCGCCTCGACTTGAGCCGGCGTGGGGTAGCTGAGTAGCAGGCTCTCTCCAGGGTCACGGACAGAGTTGGACAAGGCGACACCGCCTCCCGGGTGATGGAAGCCGCGTTCGGCTCCGCATCGGCGGGATGCCCTGAAACCATGCCGACATGCCCCTTGGTGACATGACGCATCACATCAGTGAGATGACGCCCGCCCAGCGTGCGGCCATCGTCGGCTGTGTGCGTCAGTGGCGGCGGAAGCTGGCTGGCGGCCTCGAGGCACCGAAGAGGTTTTCGCGCACCGTGCCGGTGACTACAGGGCAGTGGCGTGAGGTGCTTGCCGACAGTGATGTGGTGGCAGGCTGCATGGACCTGGACGACAGCATCTCTGAAGTTGTGGCGGTGTCGTCGTTACCAGTGAAGGATATTGGACGCAGCCTATTCAGGCGGCTTGACCGGATGCTGGCAGCTCACGGCAGGATAGACCGCGCGCTTGTCACAGTGGCGCGGTTCGTGCCACCGGATGAGCTTGATAACACTGCGCGGATCCTGGAGGAGCTACGGCAGACGGCCGACGAGATCCTGCGAACCATGGTTGCCTGCGCCGCCAATGGCCTCGACACGCAGCACTGGGACACCGCGCTGGAGCTGATAGCGCGACGTGACGACTTGCGCGAGGATCTCTTCGCCGACCCATCACTGGTCGATGCAGAAGAATCTCGGTTTGAGCGGGTGCTCGGGCTGTCAACAGCCGCGATGAACGCTGGCGATGGTCTGTCGTTCGCCTCACGACTGACCGCAGCGTGGTTACGGCAGCCCAAGGTGCTGGACACGAGATTGCGAACCCAGCTGCCACACCTACTCAACACTGCTGAGACGCTGACCAACGATGTGCGCATACATCTCGCAGCACTGCTGGTCCGCGAATACCCGCTATCTGTGCACGCGGCCGCGGCCGC
>NZ_MUMH01000060.1 GCF_002155965.1 Allokutzneria sp. NRRL B-24872 | reverse complement strand
CGGGTTCTGGTTCTGTGTGTGTGGTTGTGAATTCCATAGTGTTTCGGTGGTTATGGCGGAGGGGAAACGCCCGGTCCCATTCCGAACCCGGAAGCTAAGCCCTCCAGCGCCGATGGTACTGCACTCGTGAGGGTGTGGGAGAGTAGGACGCCGCCGAACAATCATTCCCTGAAGGGGCCCCAGAATGCTGGGGCCCCTTCAGGCATTTCCGGCTCAGGAATCAGAGCGGAGCGAGCAGCGCGGCGAGACCGTGCCGGATGCGCTCGGCGCTCAACCCCCGGACCTTCCGCTGGTGCAGGTACAGGTTCGTGGCCAACGGCGCGAGCAGCGCGTCCGCCAGGAACTCCGCGTCCACCGCGCTCCCGCTGACCGCCGACGCTTCAGCGATCAACGCCACCAGGTGCGCGTGGTGCACCTCGTAGGCGGGGCAGGTGAACCGGGCGTACGGAGCCGAGGTCTCGGCGACCAGTAACAGCTCCGAGTTCTCCTCCAGGCGGTCGACCAACGCCGACAACATCGCGGCGATCCGCTCCTTCGGCGAGGCACCAGGCCCCAGCGGCGCGGGACCGGACAGCAGAGCCTCCTGGAAACGCTGCTCCTGGTCGGCCAGCAACGCGTGCGCCAAACCGGAGAGATCACCGAACCGCCGGTACACCGTGCCCACGCCGACCCGGGCCACCCGAGCGACCTCGTCCATCGACAGGCCTGCGGCCCCACGGCTCTCCAGGATCAAACCGGCCGCGTCCACGATCTTCCTGCGGTTGCGCGCCGCGTCCGCGCGCTCGGCCACCTGAACCCGGCCCACCACCGCGGCGGCGGCGAAATCGCTGGTCACGAAGGTGATCCTCCCTGGGGCGCGCGAAGGCCTGACAGGGTATCGGAGCGAGATCAACGTCGACTGAGCCGGATCTCAGAACTTCGTGATGACGAAGGCTTCAGTGTCGAATGAAACCAGTCGTCCGGAGAAGGACCCGCCCCGGGTTGGGCGGGCCGCTCCGGTCAGATCCCGCTCACCCTCGCGTCAGCAGGGAGCGCAGGAAGAAGGCGATGTTGGCCGGGCGCTCGGCCAACCGCCGCATGAAGTAGCCGTACCACTCGTCGCCGTAGGGGACGTAGACGCGCATGCGGTGCCCCTCGCCGGACAGGCGCAGCTGCTCGGTGGGGCGGATGCCGTAGAGCATCTGGTACTCGAACTCGCCCGGCCTGCGCCCGGCGCTGGCGGCCAGGTCGCCGGCGATCTCGATCAGCCTCGGGTCGTGCGAGGCCACCATCGGGTAGCCGCTGCCGTTCATCAACGCCTTCAGGCAGCGCACGTAGGACAGGTCGACCTCGTGCTTGTCCTGGTAGGCGACCGACTCCGGCTCCTTGTACGCGCCCTTGCATAGCCGCACGCGCGAACCCGCGGTCGCCAGGTCGCGGCAGTCGCCCTCGGTCCGCTTGAGGTAGGCCTGGAGCACCGCGCCGACCCACGGGAAGTCCAGCCGCAGCTCGGCGAGGATGTCCAACGTGGAGTCGGTGGTGGTGTGGTCCTCCATGTCGAGGGTCACGGTCGTGCCGACGACCCCGGCCGCCGAACAAATCTTGTGCGCGTTCTCCAGCGCGATGCGGTGCCCGTTCTTCGGCAGCGACTGACCGACCGCCGAGAGCTTCACAGACACCTCGGCGCGCTCGGACAGCCCGGTCTCCTGGAGCAGGCCGAGCAGCCGCAGGTACGCCTCGACCGTGGCGTCGGCGTCGGTGGTCTGCACCGTGTCCTCGCCGAGGTGGTCGAGGGTGACGTAGCGGCCCGAGTCGACGAGCTCGCGGGTGATCCGGATGGCGTCGTCCACCGCGGAGCCCGCCACGAAGCGGTCAACGACCGGCTTCGTCAGCGGGGTCGTCTCCACCAGCGTGCGAGCGGCCGGGGAACGCGATGCGAACAGCAGCGAGGAGCGCAGCACGGTGACTCCTATCCCTGGTGCGGGTGGCGGGAGGCGGTGGGGGCGACGAAGGTTTCCTTGATCGAGCGCGGGCTCACCCAGCGGAGCAGGTTGTGCACCGAGCCAGCCTTGTCGTTGGTGCCGGAGGCGCGACCGCCGCCGAAGGGCTGCTGGCCGACGACGGCGCCGGTGGGCTTGTCGTTGACGTAGAAGTTGCCCGCCGCGAAGCGCAGCTCCTCGGTCGCCTTGGCGACGGCGTAGCGGTCGCGGGCCATGATCGACCCGGTCAGGCCGTAGGGCGCGGCGCTCTCCATCTGCTTGAGCACCGCGTCGAAGTCGCCGTCCTCGAACACGTGCACGGCGAGGACCGGGCCGAAGTACTCGGTGGTGAAGACCTCGTGCTCGGGGTTCTCGCCGAGCAGCACGGTCGGCCGCACGAAGAAGCCCTGCGAGTCGTCGGCGGTGCCACCGGCGACGACCTCCAGCGCCGAGTCCGAGCGGGCGCGGTCGAGCACGCCGGAGAGCTTGTCGAAGGAGCGGCGGTCGATCACCGCGCCCATGAAGTTCGACAGGTCGGTGACGTCACCGACGGTCAGCGACTCGACCTCGGCCAGGAAGTCGTCGCGGATGACCTTCCACAGCGAGCGCGGCACGTAGGCGCGCGAGGCCGCGGAGCACTTCTGGCCCTGGTACTCGAAGGCACCGCGGACCATGGCGGTGCGCAGCACGTCCGGGTCGGCGGAGGGGTGGGCGAGGATGAAGTCCTTGCCGCCGGTCTCACCGACCAGGCGCGGGTAGGCGCGGTAGTTGCGGATGTTGGCGCCCACGCTGGACCACAGGTGCTGGAAGGTCGCGGTGGAGCCGGTGAAGTGGATGCCCGCCAGGTCGCGGTCGGCGAGCGCGACCTCGGAGACCGCGAGGCCATCGCCGGTGACCAGGTTGATCACGCCGGGCGGCATGCCGGCCTCTTCGAGCAGGCGCATGGTCAGGTGCGCGGACAGCGCCTGCGTCGGGGAGGGCTTCCACAGCACGACGTTGCCCATCAGCGCGGGCGCGGTCGGCAGGTTCGCGGCGATGGCGGTGAAGTTGAAGGGCGTGATCGCGTAGACGAAGCCCTCGAGCGGGCGGTGGTCGGTGCGGTTCCACACGCCGGGGGAGCTCTTCGGCTGCTCGGCGAGCAGCTGGCGGCCGAAGTGCACGTTGAAGCGCCAGAAGTCGATCAGCTCGCAGGCCGCGTCGATCTCCGCCTGGACCGCGGTCTTGGACTGGCCGAGCATGGTGGCGGCGTTGAGCTTCTGCCGCCACGGCCCGGCGAGCAGGTCCGCGGCGCGCAGCAGGATCGCGGCGCGGTCGTCGAAGGACAGCGCCCGCCACGCGGGGGCGGCCTCGCGCGCGGCGGCGATCGCGGCGGCGGTGTCGGCGGTCGTGGCGTTGGCGGTGGTGCCCAGCACGGCGCGGTGGTTGTGCGGCTGCACGACGTCGACGCGGTCGCCGCCGCCCATCCGCTGCTCGCCGCCGATGGTCATGGTCAGCTCGTGCGGCTCCTTGGCCAGCGCGACCAGTTCCCGCTCCAGCTCGGCGCGCTCGGGCTTGCCCGGGGCGTAGTCGAGCACCGGCTCGTTGACCGGAAGCGGAACCTGGGTCACGGCGTCCATGAAGTCTCCTCGCTGAGCACGTGGTCTGTGCCCCGCACGGTAGGTCCCGCCGAACCGCCGTTCTGTGGCGGTTTGGCTAGAGTTCTCCCCTGGGCTTTGTGCGATCGGACAAAGGGGCTAGGTGTGTCGGACGAAGTGGGTGCGCCGCGCGGTGCCGGCGTCCGGCAGCTGCTGCTGACCCTCGGCGACGAGCTGGTCGAGCCCCTGGTGGTGCCGCGCGACGCCGAGGTGCTGGACGTGGTGATCCTCGATCCGGACGACGAGCCGGGTGTGCAGCCCGGCGACCTGGCGCTGCTCATCGGCGCGCGCGGGCGGGCCGCGGTGCCGCTGGTGCGCTTGGCGGCCAGGCACGGAGCTGTCGCCGTCGCGGTCAAGGTCGACGAGCGGGACACCGCGGCCGAAGCGCTCCAGGACGTGGCGCGCGAGGCAGGGGTGGCGTTGCTCGGAGTGCGGCCCGGTGTGCGGTGGGAGCAGCTGGAAGCGTTGCTGCGCGCGGTGGTCAGCAGTGCGCGGGTGGCGGCGTCGGCGGGTGAGGGGCAGGTGCTCGGCGACCTGTTCGGGTTGGCGCAGACGATCGCGGAGCTGACCGGCGGGATCGTGAGCATCGAGGACCCGGCCTATCGCGTGCTCGCGTACTCGCGCTCCGACGATGCGGTGGACGAGCTGCGTCGGCTGTCGATCCTCGGCCGCGAGGGGCCGGAGTCGTACCTGTCGATGCTGCGCGGTTGGGGGGTCTACCAGCGGCTGCGCTCCGGCGAGGACGTCGTGCACTTGGACGAGCGGGCCGATCTGGGGATTCGGCGGCGGTTGGCGGTGGGCATCCACGCGGGCTCGCAGTACCTGGGCACGATCTGGGTGCAGCACGCGGGCCGCGAGTTCTCGCCGGGCGCGGAGCAGGCGCTCGTCGGCGCGGCGAGGGTGGCGGCGCTGCACCTGATCCGCCAGCGCAACGAGTCCTCCGCCGAGGTCCGGTTGCGCGCGAACCTGTTGCGGGGCTTGCTGGACGGGCGGGTCGACCCGGCAACGGTCGGCGAGCAGGTCGGCGCTAACCTCCGGCGGCCGTCGACCGTGGTGATCTTCGCGGCGCGCGGTGCGGAGCGGGAGCTGCGGCTGACCGAGCTGACGAGCCTGATCTCGGTGCACGCGGCGGCTTATCGGCGTGCCGCGCTGGTGGCGTCGAGCAGCGGGCGGGTGTACGTGCTGCTGCCGGAGCTGCCTGAGTCCGGTGCTCGCGAGACCGTGCTCGCGCTGACCGGGGAGATCGTGACGGCCGCGCGGCGCAGGGGGCAGGTGCAGGCGGCGATCGGCGCGGTTTCCTTGGGGCCGCAACAGATCGCGGAGTCCCGTCGGGTGGCCGAGCGAGTGCTGGCCGCGGCGGTGCGCCACCCGGAGGTCGAGGTGGCGACGCTGGAGGACATGCGTTCGGAGGTGCTCTACAGCGAGCTGATCGACGTGATGGCCGAGCACCCCGGCATCCGCGATCCTCGGCTGAACGCGTTGGCGGCGCACGACGGTGAGCACGGGAGCCGGTTCACGGAGAGCCTGCGTGCCTACCTCGACGCGTTCGGCGACGTGGCGGGCGCGGCGGCGGCGATGCACATCCACCCCAACACGCTGCGGTACCGGGTGCGGCGGGCGGTGGAGCTGACGGGGATCGACCTCGCGGACCCCCGTCAGCGCCTGGTGACGACGGTGCAGTTGCAGCTTTCCGAAGATCCGCCGGCGGGATCGAGGCCGGACTGAGCTAGAGCGTTCCGCCTGGTTTCGGTTGGCGCCGGAACACGCCTCGGTGGCTACACGCGTGTGTAGTAGGCTGCACGTGTGGATAGTCGAGGCGACCTCACGGCCAGGGCGCGGATTCGCGACGCGGCGATGCGGCACTTCGGGGAGCACGGTTTCGACCGGGCGACGATCCGGGGGATCGCGGCGACGGCTGAGGTGTCGTCGGGGCTGGTGCGGCACCACTTCGGGTCGAAGGAGGAGCTGCGGGACGCGTGCGACGCGCACCTGGCGCGCGTGGTCGAGGAGATCAACGACCGGGTGCGGGTGGACGCGGCGCCGGGAGAGGTCAACTACGTCGCGGTCTCGATGGCGGCACTGGGGCCGTACCGGGACTACATCCGGCGGGCGCTGGTGGAGGGGCGCGCGGAGCGGTTGTTCGACAAGATCGTCGGGCTGAGCGCGGACTGGCTGGCGGTCGCGGACCGGGAGCGAGCGGATCGGCCGGTGGTCTCGCGGCAGGCGAGGGCCACGGTGAGCACGGCGATGGCGTTGGCGGTGACGGTGCTGCACGAACACGTCTCGCGCGGGCTCGGGGCGGACGTCTTCAGTCCGGAAGGCGAGGACCTGCTGGCCCGTGTGCTGCTCGACCTCCACTCCCATCCGATGCTCAGCCCGGACGAGGCCGCCGAGATGCGAGCGCGCCTGCCCACGAGACCTAGGAAGCAGCAACCATGACAGCAGCAGCCATGACAGAAGCGGCGATAGCGGTGCAGGGGCTCGTCAAGCGGTTCGGGCGCACGACGGCGCTGGACGGGCTGGCCCTGACGGTGCGGACCGGTGAGGTGCACGGTTTCCTCGGGCCGAACGGCGCGGGCAAGTCGACGACGATCCGGGTGCTGTTGGGGGTTGCTGCGCAAGGACGCGGGCGAGGTGAGCTTGCTCGGTGGTGATCCTTGGCGGGACTCGACGGAGTTGCACCGGCGGTTGGCGTATGTGCCGGGTGATGTGACGTTGTGGCCGAACCTGACGGGCGGCGAGGTGATCGACCTGCTGACCGGGCTTCGCGGCGGAGTGGACAAGGCGCGCCGCGCGGAGCTGGTGGAGCGGTTCGCGCTGGACACGCGCACGGCCTGCCGTGCGTACTCGAAGGGCAACCGGCAGAAGGTCGCCCTGGTCGCGGCGCTGGCCTCGGACGTGGAACTGCTCATCCTCGACGAGCCGACCTCGGGGCTGGACCCGTTGATGGAAGCGGTGTTCCGCGAGGTGGTCGCCGAACAGCGCGGGCGGACCGTGCTGCTGTCGAGCCACATCCTGTCGGAGGTCGAAGCGCTCTGCGACCGGGTCACGATCATCCGGGACGGGCGCGCGGCCGACTCCGGGACGCTCGCCGAGCTGCGCCACCTGACGCGCACCTCGGTGACCGCCGAACTCGACCGGCCGGTTGATCTGTCCACTGTGGAGGGTGTGCACGGCCTTGCCGTCGAAGGGGATCGGCTCAGCTGCCAGGTCGACACGGCCGCGCTGGGCACGGTGCTCGGCCTGCTCTCGGGGGCGGGTGTGCGGGCGCTGACGAGTCAGCCGCCGACGCTGGAGGAGCTGTTCCTGCGGCACTACGGCGAGGCGGCGTGAACACCGCGCGGTTGATCCGGTTGGCGTTGCGGCGGGAACGCGGCAGCGCGCCGTGGTGGATCTTGCTGAGCGCGGTCATGGCCGTGGTCCTCGTCAGCTACATCAACCGGAACATGGGCACGCCCGAGCTCAAGGCGACCTACGTCGAGATCCTCAACCGCAACGCCTTCTTCCGCGCGCTCGGCGGCGGCACGGTGGTGCCGGACATCGGCGCGCTCTCGTCGTGGCGCAGCGGCGGATTCCTTTACGTGGCAAGCGGACTCGCCGCGCTGATGGCCGTCATCCGGCACACGCGCGCCGACGAGGAGTCCGGGCGGACGGAGCTGCTGCGCGCCGGAGTGCTCGGCCGCTACGCCGGACTCACCGCCGCACTGCTCGTGGCGGGCGCGGTCAGCTTGGCCAGCGGGGCCGCGACGGCGCTCGCGCTGATCCTGATCGGCCTGGAACCGGTCGGCTCGATCGCCTACGGCAGCGGCATCGCGGTCGCGGGGCTGGTGTTCGCCGGGGTTGGCGCGGTGGCCGCGCAGCTCGCCGGAAACGCCCGCACCGCAAGGGTTGTGGGCCTGTCGGTGCTCGGCGCCGCCTACGTGCTGCGCTATGCGGGGGACGCGACCGGGCAGCTGTGGATGAAGTACGTCTCGCCGATCGGCTGGAGCCACCTGGTCGAGCCGTACCGGAACAACCGGTGGTGGGCCGTGGCGATCTCGGTCGCGGCGGCCGTGGTGCTGGCGGCGGTCGCGTACCGGCTGCAAGCGCGGCGAGACCTCGGCGCGGGGCTCATCCCGGTGCGGCCGGGGCGGGCCGGAGCGCCGGAGCTGCGCGGGCCGATCAGCCTGTCCTGGCGGCTGACCAGGGGCCTGTGGACGAAGTGGGCGGTCGGCGTTGCGATCTTCGCGGCCGCGGCGGGCGGCATGAGCACCCTGGCGCACCAGATCGCCGAGATCCCGGCGGCGGTCCAGCTCGTCGCGACCTTCGGCGCCGGGACGAGCACGGCCGTCGACGCCGCGCTGTGGCCGCTGATCCTGATCTTCGCGCACGTCGTCGCGCTGTACCCGGTGCTCATGGTGCGGCGGCTGCGCGAGGAGGAGCGCTCCGGCCGGGCGGAGATCGTCCAGGCCACGCCCGCCACGCGAGCGCGCTGGATGGCCGGTCACCTGGTGGTCGCGGGCCTGGGCACGGCCGCACTGCTCGCCATCGCCGGACTGGTGTTCGGCGGCTTCTTCGCCTGGCTCGTCGGCACTCCGGCGGACGCGTGGCGGGTCTTCGCCGGGGCGGTCGGCACGGTGCCCGCCGCCTGGCTGGTCGGCGCGGTCTGCGTGTTCGCCTACGGGCTGCTGCCGAGGGCCGCCGTGGTGATCTCGTGGGTCACGTGGATCGCGACGGCGGTCCTCGGCCAGGTCGTCGGACCGCTGTACGGGGTCTGGGGTGGAACTCCGTTCGAGCCGTTCCACTACATCCCGAACACGGTCTCGGCGGTCGCCTTCGACCCGCGGCCAGCCCTGGTGCTGGCCGCGCTCACCGCCGTGCTGCTCGGCGGCGGGCTGATCGCCCTGCGCCGCAGGGACTTCGGCTAGAGGGCCAGGCGGCGCGACTGGTCGGAGGCGAAGACGCCCTCGGGGTCAACGGCAGCGCGGACCTTGCGCCACTCGTCGATGCGCGGGTACATCCGCTCGATCGTCTCGGCGCGGGTGCGCGACTCCTTGGCCAGGTACAGCCGCCCGCCGGCCGCCAGCACCATCTCGTCCATCTCGTCGCAGAGCTGGTGCAGACCCGGCTTGATCGGCAGGTCCATCGCGAGGGTCCAGCCCGGCTCGGGGAAGGAGATGTGGCCGGAGTTGCCCGCGCCGAAGCGCTTGAGCACGTTCAGGCACGAGATGTGGCCGGAGGAGGAGATCTTCTCCATCACCGTGCGCAGGAACGGCTCCTGGCCGAACGGGACCACGAACTGGTACTGCAGGAAGCCGTTGCTGCCGTAGCCGCGGTTCCACTCGCCGACCAGGTCGAGCGGGTGGAAGAACTGGGTGATGTTCTGCACCGCGCCGAAGCGGGTGGCGCCCATCCGGTAGTACGCCTCGTTGATGATCTTCGCGGTGAGCTTGTTGAGGCACCAGTTGGGGAAGATGTCCGGCACGGTCAGCAGCTGCGGCGCGTCGAACTTCAGCGGGTCCTTGCGCAGCTTCTTCGGCAGGTCCTCCAGCTTCGCCGGCCAGCCGCGCAGCAGCGTGCCCCGGCCCATGCGCTCGCCGGTGGTCAGCGAGTCGAACCAGGACTTGGAGTAGGTGTACTGGTCGTCGTTGTCCTGCAAGCGCTCCAGCAGCTGGTCGAAGTTGTCGGTCTGCTCGACGTCGGCCAGGAAGTAGGAGGTCTCCACGCGCTTGAGGCGGATCGTGGCGCGCAGCACGACACCGGTCAGGCCCATGCCGCCCGCGGTCGCCCAGAAGAGCTCGTCATCCTGGGTCACGCGCTGGAGCTCGCCGTTGGCGGTCACCATGTCCATCGACAGCACGTGGTTGCAGAAGCTGCCCTGCGTGTGGTGGTTGCCGCCGTGCACGTCCGCCGCGATCGCGCCGCCGACGGTGACCTGACGGGTCCCGGGCAGCACGGGCACCCACAGCCCGTACGGCAGCAGGCGGCGCACCAGGGTGTCCAGGCTGACGCCGGAGTCCACCTCGACGAGGCCCTCGTCCACGTTGATCGCGTGGATCTTGTCGAGCGCGGTCATGTCGATCACCAGGCCGCCCGCGTTCTGCGAGGAGTCGCCGTAGCTGCGGCCGAGACCGCGCGCGATCACCCCGCGCTGTCCGGCCGTGCGCACCGCGCGGGCGATCTCGTCGACGTCTCCGGTGCTCACCACCTTGGCGGTCGTCGGAGCCGTGCGGCCCCAACCGGTGAGCGTGCGGGTCTCAGTCTGGATCTCGGTCACTGCCACCTCGCCGAGTCTAGGGACGGCCGTTGCTTGCTTCGGTGAAACAACTGTTTTACCTTTTGTTTCATGCAAGCAAGCAATTCTGACGTCGCGACGCTGGTGGCCACCGTGGAGCGCTTCGGTGAGTCCCTGCGCCGGGGTACCTCGCGGGTCCACGACCCGGTCCGCGTGGGTGTGCTGCGGGTCGCGGCCGAGCGCGGCAAGGTCCGTCCCGGCGAGATCGCCGAGGCACTGGACGTGCTGCCGTCCTCGGTGACCCGGCACGTGCAGGTGCTCGCCGAGCTGGGGTTCCTCGCGGTGACCACCGATCCCAGCGACCGCAGGGCCTCGCTGGTCGAGGTGACCGATGCCGGGCGCGAGCAGGTCCGCCAGTTCGTCCAGGCGGGCGTTGACGTCTTCGGCGCGGTGGTCGCCGACTGGTCGGG
The DNA here is from genome assembly GCF_002155965.1 of Allokutzneria sp. NRRL B-24872. Classification (GTDB taxonomy): domain Bacteria; phylum Actinomycetota; class Actinomycetes; order Mycobacteriales; family Pseudonocardiaceae; genus Allokutzneria. The sequence continues at coordinate 3,377 of NZ_MUMH01000060.1, read as the reverse complement.
CGAGGACGTCCGCGCGCTCACCGGGCTGCTGGAGCGCCTGCTCGCCGACTGGGCGGAGAAGGGGACCGACCACCAGCGCGCGTACCGCGCCAAACGTCGATTCGGGTGGCGTGAGACATGACCGAGGTGATCGTTGTCGGCGGCGGGATCGGCGGGCTGGCGCTCGCGCACGGATTGCGCGGAGCCGGAGTGGGCGTGCGCGTCTTCGAACGGGACCGGCAACGCTCCGACCGCTTGCAGGGCTTCAGGATTCACCTCAACCCGCACGGAATCGCAGCGCTCGCCGAATGCCTGCCCGCGGAGCTGCTCGCGCGCGTGCAGGCGAGCGGAGGGCGCGGTGGCGACCAGTTCACCTTCATCACCGAGCGGATGAAACGCTTGCTGCACTTGGACAAGGACATCATCGGCAGCGGGCACCTCGGCATCAGCCGAATCACGCTGCGGCAGATCCTGTTGTCCGACATGGACGACGTCGTGCGGTTCGACAAGAGGTTCACCCGCTACTCGCACGCGCCGGACGGTCGCGTCACCGCGCACTTCGAGGACGGGACGTCGGCGACCGGGGACGTGCTCGTCGGAGCGGACGGCGCGGGCTCCAAGGTGTGCGCGCAGTACCTCCCGCACGCGCGCCGCGAGGACACCGGCATCGTGTCGATCGCGGGCAAGTACATGCTGACCGAGCGCAACCGCGAGCTCCTGCCGCCCGCGCTGCTCAGCGGTCCGAAGAGCGTGCTCCCACCGAAGAGCTGCGGGTTGTTCATCGCGCCGCACGAGTTCGACGGCGGCGTCAACGACCGCGACGACCCGGACGCGCTCTTCGACAACACCGCGCCGTACCTGTTCTGGTCGTTCTCCGCCAAGCGCGAGCACTATGGCGCGGACGTGGATTCCCTTGAGGCGGCGGGACTCCACGACCTCGTGCTGAAGTTGACGGTTGGCTGGGCGCCTCAGCTGCGCGCGCTGGTCGCACTGTCCGATGTGGACAGCACGACGCGCTTGCCGATCCGCACGTCGGTGCCCGTGCCGAAGTGGGAGACCAGCAACGTCACCGTCCTCGGCGACGCCATCCACAGCATGACGCCGTTCCGGGGGATCGGCGCCAACATCGCGCTCCGCGACGCGCAACTGTTGTGCCGCAAGCTGATCGAGCCCGAGCGCCCGCTGCTGTCCCGCATCGCGGAGTACGAGGAGGCGATGATCGACTACGGCTTCGCGGCCGTGCGCGCCTCGCTCAGCACCGCCCGGCAGTCCGTCGGCGACAGCAGGCTCGCGCGCATGGCCGGACGCGCCGCCTTCCGCGTGATGGACGCCGTCCCCTCCCTCAAACGCCGCGCCTTCTCCACCATCGGCACCTAGTGCGCCGCCCGCCCGCCAGCACCCCGAAGATCAACGAATCCATTTTCTCGCGCTAGGGGGCGGTGATGGCGGCGACCATGACGTGGCGGATCGCGTCGGTGATCTCCTCGACGGGGCGCAGGGTGTCGTGTGCCTGCCATTCGCGCAGGAGGCCGGTGACCACGCCGACCAGGGCGATGGAGATCAGCCGGTAGTCCCGCTCCGGCGCGTGGCCGACCGAGGCGGCGTGCGCGGCCTCGTCCTCGATCAGCGCGGCCCAGCGGGCCACCCACTCCTGGTGCTGGCGCTCCAGCTCCGGGCTGACGCCGACGGCCTCCACGTAGTTGAGCCTGGGCAGGCGGGGGTCGGCGGTCACGCTGCCCATGAAGGCACCGAGCAGGGTGGAGATCCGGCTCGGCACGTCCTGGCCGTCCAGCTCCTCCAGCGCGGTCGCGACGCGGTCCAGCGCCGCCTCGTTGATCCGGTCGTGCAGGGTGAGCAGCAGCGCCTGCTTCGTCGGGAACTCCTCGTAGAAGTTGCGCGTGGACACCCCGGCGTCGGTGCAGATCCGCTCGATCCGGCTGGCGTGGTAGCCGTCGGCGGTGAAGCGCTCCAGCGCGGCGTCGAGCAGCCTGCCGCGGCGCTCGGCCCTGCGCTGCTCGGCGGGCACGCCCCGGTAGGTGCGGGTCGAGCGGGCCATGTCGGTCCTCCTGCTGTCTCGGTGATCACCAGCTTAGTGGTCAGGGGGATTGTCAGAGTCGCATTTCACGGTTACTTTGTGAAAATCCTGCTTATCAAAGTCGGGTAGCAAGCAAAGGAGCCGTCGATGTCTCCGCTGTCCCGCTCGCGCGTCGCCGCCGTCCTCACCCTGCTGTTGGCCCTGTTCGCCGCGCCGGTCACCGCCTCGGCCGGGCCGGTCCCGATCCCCTCGGCCGACCCCTTCTACCAGCCGCCGGAGCCGCTTCCCGCCGGAAAGCCCGGCGAGATCATCCGCTCCAGAAAGATTGTCGCGAAATTCGCGCTGCTGCCTGCGCCGGTGCAGGCGTGGCAGATCCTCTACCGCTCCACCTCCGCGACCGTGCAGCCCATCGCGGTGTCCGGCACCCTGCTCGTCCCGCCGACGCCGTGGCTCGCCGGGCCGCGCCCGCTGCTGTCCTACGCCGTGGGCACGCACGGGCTCGGCGACGTCTGCGCGCCGTCCTTCACGATCCGCACGGGCATCGAGAACGAGGTCGCGCTGATCGCCCAGCCGCTGCTCAAGGGCTGGGCCGTGGTGATCACCGACTACCAGGGCCTCGGCACACCCGGCGTGCACACCTACGCGGTCGGCCAGGCCGAGGGCCGCAGCGTGCTCGACGCCGCCCGCGCCGCGCAGCGCATCATCGGCTCCGGCCCGGTCGGGCTCTGGGGTTTCTCGCAGGGCGGCCAGGCCTCGGCGTTCGCGGGGGAGCTGCACCCGAGCTACGCGCCGGAGTTGAACGTCGTCGGCGTGGCCGCGGGTGGGGTGCCGCGCGATCTCGCCGAGCTCGCGCCGGTGATGAACGGAGGACCGTTCTTCGGCCTCGCGGTCGGGGTGATGGCGGGCTACAAGGCGGCCTACCCCGAGCTGCCCTACGAGACGCTGCTCAACGCCCACGGCCGTCGCCTCGTGGAGGAGACCAGCAAGGACTGCGTCGCCGTAATGGTGCCGCGCAACGCTTTCCAGAGCTTCGCCACGATCGCGTCAGTGCCCGATCCGCTGGCCGACCCGCAGTGGCAGGCGCGCCTCGCGGAGAACCGCGCCGGGCAGAAGGCACCGCGCGCGCCCGTCTACCTGGTGCACGGCGACGTCGATCCGCTGATCCCGCACCACATCGCCAAGCCGCTGCTGAACTCCTACTGCTCGCTCGGCGCGCGGGTGCAGTGGCGCACGATCCCGTTGGCGGGCCACATCACCGGCGACGTGGTCGCGACACCCCTGGCCATGGAGTGGCTCTCCGCACGCTTCGCCGGCCGCCCCGCCACCACCTCCTGCTGACCGCCGCTTAAGCCCTGAACGACCC
>NZ_MUMH01000006.1 GCF_002155965.1 Allokutzneria sp. NRRL B-24872 | reverse complement strand
CCCCACCTCCGGCCACCGAGGCGCCTCCACCGGCCCCCCACCACCAGAAGCCGAAGAAGCCGCAGCCGACGATGTTGTTGCGCTGCCAGCGGAAGGTGGCCCTCCGGCACATCCAGCAAGACAGGTCACCAAGACGGCCACACCAACGATCCGCTTCATGGGCCGCAGTCAACCAGAACGTCGAACAACGCTGGCCAAGCCGAACAATCGCGAGCGAAGCGAAGCGGCAGAACGCTGGTCAACACCCAGCAAGCGACGGCGAAGCCGAGCGATCAACGCTGGTTCAGCAGGAGCTCGCACCGTGGGGGGCGTGGGGGGCTCGGCCCCCCAACGAAATGACGGACGACCCGGCGAAGGTGCGTCAGCACCTGAGCAGGGTCGTCCAGAGTACGTGGAGACAAGGGGAATCGAACCCCTAACCCCCGCCTTGCAAAGGCGGTGCTCTGCCAATTGAGCTATGTCCCCGAGCGGACATGTGCCCCGGTGGCCAGAAGGCCACCGGGGCTACAGGTCCTCAACGAGCGGCTGGCGCTCGTCGCGAGATCAGTTCTCGGTCGGCGCGGTGGCCTCGCGCCACAGGTCCGCCTCGGCCTTCGCCGAGCGGTTGCGCTTCACGAAGAACAGCACGGCGCCTGCAACAGCAGCAAGTGCGAGCAACTTCTTCACGTCCGGTCGCCTCCTTAGCGGCGCAATGATCCCGGGTGCCCCCAAGACAGGAACTTGCAGTGGGCCTAGGAGGACTTGAACCTCCGACCTCTTCATTATCAGTGAAGCGCTCTAACCGAGCTGAGCTATAGGCCCTTGCGATGAAACAGACACTACCCGATGCGCTGGCCCCGGCCCAAACCGGGGCCAGCTTCACGGCAAAGTCCCTAGTCACGCTCGGAAAGCGTGACCTCGACGCCGCCGGCGAGCTCGGCGGAGACGTTGTAGACGAACGCGCTGACCGTGGCCATCGCGGTGAACAGGATGATGTTGATGGCGCCCACGATCGCCGAGACGCCGAACACGCGGCCGACGCTGATCAACGGCTCCGCGTTGGCCCCGTCCGCGGTCTGCACCAGGTCCTTGTAGGTGCCGTTGAGCTTGTCCCACACGCTCATCCCGTGCAGCACGCCGTAGAGCACGCCGACGGCGACCATCCACACGAAGAACAGCGCGACGGACAGCACCAGGGCCAGCTTCAGCACCGACCAGGGGTCGATCCTCTTGACCTGGAGGCTGGCCCGGCGCGGGCCCCGTCCGGTGCGGCGGGCGCTCGGCGCCGCTGCCGTCGCGGCCGAAGCGGCCGCCGTGGCCGCAGCGGGACGACCACCCGCTGTGGGGAAGGTCACCGTGGTGCGGCCGCCGACCGACTCGTCGCTCAGCCCGGCGAACATCGGCTGCTCGGTGTGCTGGGTGGGCTCGTCCTGGAACTCCTCGGCGAAGTCCCTCGGCTGCTCCGGCGGGCGGCCGAGCCCGCCGGGCGGCTGCTGCGCCGTCGGTGGCGGCGGGGCCGTGCCCTGTCCGGACACGGTGACCCGCTGCCACGGCGGTGGGGCCGAACCGAGCGCGATGTGCTCGGTCTTGGCGTCGATCTGGGGACCGCCACCATCGCCCTTGGCGGGCTTGACCACCTTCTGGGTGGCCTCGCCGGAGCCGTTGCCCTCAGCCCGTGCGGTCTCCTGCGGAGCCTGCGTCGCGCCCTCGCCCGCCTCGGCCTGCTCGCCGCGCTCGACGGGTTCAGCGCCCCCGTCCGTCCCGGGACTGGTGGTCAGCGACGTCCGGTCGTCGGACTTCCCTGCCTGGTCATCGGTTCGGTCGGGGTTCTGGGGTGAAGTCATCACGGTCCTTTGCCGATGGTGCGGTCCATCCAGCTAGACGCGTACGGCCGCCTAGTTGTTGCCTTCCTCGGTGTGATCGCTCACGTCGGTGTCGGCGACGACCTCCTCCGCTGCGGGCTCGGTCACCTCGTCCACCACGTCGCCGATCACGGCTTCGACTCCGGGACCGTCTGCGGCCTCGGTGCCGGGCTCGGGTTCATTGTCATCAGCATTGCGCGCCACCGCGACCAGAGTGGTCTTCTCGCCCAGGTTCATCAGGCGCACCCCCTTGGTCTGCCTGCCCGCCTTGCGGACCTCGGCCGCGCTCGTGCGGATGACCCCGCCGCTGGAGGTGATCGCGTAGAGCTCGTCGTCGACGTCAACGATCAACGCACCGACCAGCCTGCCACGCCTGCGGTCGTGCTGGATGGTCAGCACGCCCTTGCCGCCGCGTCCCTGGATCGGGTAGTCCCCGAGCGGAGTCCGCTTGGCGTAGCCGCCGTCGGTGGCCACGAGCACGAACTTGTCGTCGGCCACGACGCCCATCGCGAGCAGTTCGTCGCCCTCGTTGAACCGCATGCCGAGCACGCCGGAGGTCGCCCTGCCCATCGGGCGCAGCGCCTCGTCGCTGGCGTGGAAGCGGATGGACTGGCCGTCCGCGGAGACCAGGAGCAGGTCGTCGTCGGAGGAGCACAGCACCGCGCCGACGAGCTCGTCGCCCTCGCGCAGGTTGATGCCGATGAGACCGCCGCTGCGGTTGGAGTCGAAGTCCGACAGCTTGGACTTCTTGACGAGGCCGCCCTTCGTGGCGAGCACGAGGTACGGCGCGGCGTTGTAGTCCTTGATGTGGATGACCTGGGCGATGTGCTCGTCCGGCTGGAAGGCGAGCAGGTTCGCCACGTGCTGGCCGCGGGCCGTGCGGTTGGCCTCCGGCAGCTCGTAGGCCTTCGCGCGGTAGACCCGGCCCTGGTTGGTGAAGAACAGGATCCAGTCGTGGGTGGAGCACACGAAGAAGTGCGCCACGATGTCGTCCTGCTTGAGCTGCGCGCCCTGCACACCCTTGCCGCCGCGCTTCTGCGAGCGGTAGAGGTCGGTCTTGGTGCGCTTGGCGTAGCCGGTCCTGGTGATCGTGGTGACCACGTCCTCGACCGCGATCAGGTCCTCCATCGACATGTCGCCGTCGAAGGGGATGATCTTGGTGCGGCGGTCGTCGCCGTGCTTGTCCACGATGGCCATCAGCTCGTCGCGGACGATGGTGCGCTGCCGCTCCGGCTTCTCCAGGATGTCCTTGAGGTCGGCGATCTCGACCTCGATCTCGGCCAGCTGGTCGACGATCTTCTGCCGCTCCAGCGCGGCGAGGCGGCGCAGCTGCATCTCCAGGATCGCGTTCGCCTGGACCTCGTCGACGCCGAGCAGGTCGATCAGGCCGGAGCGCGCGGTGTCCGGGGTGTCCGAGCGGCGGATCAGCGCGATGACCTCGTCGAGCATGTCCAGCGCCTTGACCAGGCCGCGCCAGATGTGCGCACGCTCCTCGGCCTTGCGCAGGCGGTACTTGGTCCGCCGGACGATGACCTCGACCTGGTGCTTCACGTAGTGCCGGATCATCTGGTCCAGCCGCAGCGTGCGCGGCACGCCGTCGACCAGGGCCAGCATGTTGACGCCGAAGGAGTACTGGAGCTGGGTGTGCTTGTAGAGGTTGTTCAGCACCACCTTGGCGACGGCGTCGCGCTTGATGGTGATGACGATCCGCATGCCCTTGCGGCTGTTGGACTCGTCGGCGATGTTGGCGATGCCGGTGAGCTTGCCGTCGCGCACCAGGTTGGCGATGTTCTCGACCAGGTTGTCCGGGTTGACCTGGTACGGCAGCTCGGTGACGACCAGGATCGTGCGGCCCTTGGCGTCCTCGTCGATGTCGACGACGGAGCGCATGCGCACCGAACCGCGGCCAGTGCGGTAGGCGTCCTCGATGCCCTGCGTGCCCAGGATCTGCGCGGAGGTCGGGAAGTCCGGCCCCTTGATCCGCATCATCATCGCCGCGAGCGTCTCGTCCTCGCCGGCGTCCCAGTTCTCCAGCGCCCAGACCACGCCGGAGGCGACCTCGCGGAGGTTGTGCGGCGGGATGTTGGTCGCCATGCCGACCGCGATGCCCGCCGAACCGTTGATCAGCAGGTTCGGGATGCGGGCCGGGAGGACGTCGGGTTCCTGGGTGCGGCCGTCGTAGTTCGGCCGGAAGTCGACGGTGTCCTCGTCGATGTCGGCCAGCAGGTGCATGGCCAGCGGCGCGAGCCGGGACTCGGTGTAGCGCATCGCGGCGGCGGGGTCGTTGCCCGAGGAGCCGAAGTTGCCCTGGCCGTCGACGAGCGGGTAGCGCAGCGACCACGGCTGGGCCATCCGCACGAGGGTGTCGTAGATCGAGGAGTCACCGTGCGGGTGGTAGTTGCCCATGACGTCGCCGACGACGCGGGAGCACTTGTTGTAGCCGCGGTCCGGGCGGAAGCCGGAGTCGAACATCGAGTAGAGCACGCGGCGGTGCACCGGCTTGAGACCGTCCCGCACGTCCGGCAGGGCTCGACCCACGATGACGCTCATCGCGTAGTCGATGTAGGAGTTCTGCATCTCCTGCTGGATGTCGCGCGGTTCTGTGCGGTCGTGCTGCGGCGGAAGCGTCGTGTCCGTCATTGCAGTCCTTCTCGTGCTTCAGCGGGCCGGGAGGGTGGGAGAGCGCCGGTCAGACGTCGAGGAAGCGGACGCCCTTGGCGTTGCGGGTGATGAAGGACCGCCGCGCCTCGACGTCCTCCCCCATCAGCACGCTGAACAGCTCGTCGGCCGTCGCGGCGTCGTCCATGGTCACCTGGAGCAGAACGCGCTGCGCCGGGTCCATGGTCGTCTCCCACAGCTCGTCGGCGTTCATCTCGCCGAGACCCTTGTAGCGCTGGATGTTGTCGTCCTTGCCGAGCTTCTTGCCCGCGGCGAGGCCCTGTTCGATCAGCCCGTCGCGCTCGCGGTCGGAGTAGGCGAACTCCGGCTCGGTGCGCAGCCACTTGATCTTGTAGAGCGGCGGCTGCGCGAGGTACACGTGGCCGTGCTCGATCAGCGGGCGCATGAAGCGGAACAGCAGCGTCAGCAGGAGCGTGCGGATGTGCTGGCCGTCGACGTCGGCGTCGGCCATCAGCACGATCTTGTGGTACCGCAGCTTCTCGAGGTCGAACTCCTCGTGGATGCCGGTGCCGAGCGCGGTGATCATGCTCTGCACCTCGTTGTTCTTCAGCACGCGGTCGATGCGCGCCTTCTCAACGTTGATGATCTTGCCGCGGATCGGCAGGATCGCCTGGTACATCGAGTCCCGGCCCTCCTTGGCCGAGCCGCCTGCCGAGTCGCCCTCGACGACGTAGATCTCGCACTCCGCCGGGTTGGTCGAGCGGCAGTCCTTGAGCTTGCCGGGCAGGCCGCCGATGTCCAGCGCGCCCTTGCGCCGCACCAGTTCGCGGGCCTTGCGCGCGGCCATCCGGGCCTGCGAGGAGGAGATCGCCTTGGTGATGATCGTCTTCGCGTCGGCGGGGTTGCGGTCCATCCAGTCGGCGAGGTGCTCGTTGCACGCCTTCTGCACGAAGGACTTCGCCTCGGTGTTGCCGAGCTTGGTCTTGGTCTGCCCCTCGAACTGGGGCTCCTTGAGCTTCACCGAGATGATCGCGGCGAGGCCCTCGCGGACGTCGTCGCCGGAGAGGTTGGTGTCCTTCTCCTTGAGGAACTTCTTGTCGCGCGCGTACTCGTTGATGACGCGGGTCAACGCGGCGCGGAAGCCCTCCTCGTGGGTACCGCCCTCGTGCGTGTTGATCGTGTTCGCGAAGGTGTAGACCGACTCGGAGTAGCCGGTGTTCCACTGCATCGCGATCTCGACCTCGAGGGTGTCGCCCTTGGCCTCGAAGCCGATGACGCTCTTGTGGATCTCGTCGCGGGTGGCGTTGATGTGCCGGACGAAGTCCTCGAGGCCGCCCGGGTAGTGGAAGGTGCGCTCGCGGACCTGGCCGGTCTCGGCGTCCTCCTCGCCCTCGGCCACCCGCTCGTCGCGCAGCACGATGGTCAGGCCCTTGTTGAGGAAGGCCATCTCCTGGACGCGCCTGGCGATCGTCTCGATGTTGTAGACGGTCGTCTCGAAGATCTCGTCGTCGGCCCAGTAGGTGATCGAGGTCCCGGTGCGATCGGTGTCCTCTTCCTTGCGCAGCTCGTGCGCGGGCTTGGACTTCTCGTAGCGCTGGCGGTACACCGAGCCGTTCTGGTGGATCTCCACGTTCACGGCGGTGGACAGCGCGTTCACCACGGAGATGCCGACACCGTGCAGACCGCCGGAGACCGCGTAGCTCTCGCCGTCGAACTTGCCGCCCGCGTGCAGCTTGGTCATCACGACCTCGACGGCGGGCTTGCCCTCCCCCGGCATGATGCCGGTGGGGATGCCGCGGCCGTCGTCGATGACCCGGACGCCGCCGTCGGCGAGCAGGGTCACCTCGACCTTGGTCGCGTAACCGGCCATCGCCTCGTCGACGGAGTTGTCGACGACCTCCCAGATGAGGTGGTGCAGTCCGCGCTCACCGGTCGAGCCGATGTACATGCCGGGGCGCTTGCGGACGGCTTCCAGACCTTCGAGGACTGTGATCGATGACTCGTTGTACGCGTTCTTGTTGTCAGCCACGGGCCTGGTGTCTCCTCGCAGACAAGGTGCACACGATGTTGGCCGGAGCTACCTCGCAGGAGAGCTGGCCCCAACCTTCTCAATACTACCGGTCGGCACCGACAGAACAGGCACTAGGACACCCCTGAGAACGTCACAGGGCGATTCGCGCGAACTTCACCAAGTCCAGAGTGCTGCGACACGGGTTCGACACGCCTGCGGCGCTCTCCTTGGCGGCTCATTTCAACCGTACGTGTCGCGCGGGCCCCGCCCGGGTACATGACGCGGACCGTACCTCCAGCTCGGTGCGGCCGGTCCCTGGACCTTCAACCTGCGCACGACGTCTTTTCCGACCCCTGCGGCGATCTTGGTGAGCAGTTGCCGCTGGAGCAACCTCAACTGTGTCGCCCAAGCGGTCGAACTGGCCTGGACGGTCAGCTCGCCGTCCTGGAGCGTGACCGGTTTGGCGTGCTCAGCGACCTCGTCGCCGACCAGCGCGGCCCAGCGGCTGAACACGTGCCCCCCGGCGAGCTGGCCCTGCCAACCCCGGTCGGCCATGATCCGCGAGGCCAGCCTGCCCAGCGGCTGCGGGTCGCGGTCGTCCGCCCCCGGCCCGGACCAGCGGCGGCGCTTGCGCGACACGCTCGACCTGCCGGCGCTCGACGAGCCCTTCGCCCTGCCCTTGGTCACGCCCCGGGCCTTCGCCTCGGCCTTCGCGGCCTCCAGCGCGGCCCTGGCGAGGTCCGACCCTCGCAGTGCGTGCTCGGCGCCGGTCTTGTCACCACTCGACCGGGTGGAACTGTCCGGGCTCTTCCCTGGCTCAGACGCCGTCCCACCTCGACGCGTGACGGAGTTGTCCACACTGTCCACAGGGTTATCCCCAGATGTGCGACGGTGGCCCCGCTGCTCATCAGACACGGTGGATCTCTCCTTCCCGCACGTCGTAGCGGACCGCCTCCAGCTCGGCAGGCACGTCCTCGGCGACCGCGGCGGTCACCAGCACCTGCTCGGCCGCTGCCGCGACGGCGGCCAGGCGCTGCCGCCGACGCCGGTCCAGCTCGGCGAACACGTCGTCGAGCACGAGCACCGGCTCGACCCCGTCCCCGCGCAGCACCTCGTAGGCGCCCAGGCGCAGGGCCAGCGCGAACGACCACGACTCGCCGTGACTGGCGTAGCCCTTGGCGGGCGCCTCACCGAGGATCAGCTCGATGTCGTCGCGGTGCGGTCCGACCAGGCAGACCCCGCGGTCCAGCTCCTGCGAGCGGACCTTGGCCATCGACTCCAGCAGCAGGGTCTCCAGCTGCTCGGCGTCGGCCCTCGGCCCGCCCGGCACACCGTAGCCCTCGGGCAGGTCATCGCCCAGGGTGCTGCGGTAGCGGATGTGCGCAGGTCGTGACTCCGGTGCCACCCCGGCGTAGGCAGCCGCGACCAGCGGTTCCAGGTCAGCGACCAGGTTCAGCCGGTAGGCCAGCAGCTGGGCGCCGTGCCGGGCGAGGTGCCCGTCCCAGACCTCCAGCGTGCCGATGTCGCCGCCCCGACCGGCCCGCCGCGCGGCGCCCGAGGTCTTCAGCAGCGCGCCGCGTTGCTTGAGCACGCGCTCGTAGTCCGAGCGCAGCCCGGCCAACCGCGGGGTGCGCGCCACCAGCAGGTCGTCGGCGAAGCGCCTGCGCTCACCGGGATCGCCCCGCACGAGCGCCAGGTCCTCCGGCGCGAACAGCACCGTGCGGAGGATTCCCAGCACATCGCGCGGTTTCCCCGCGGGCGCGCGGTTGATCCGGGCGCGATTGGCCTTGCCCGGAGTGATCTCCAGCTCGACCAGCAGCTCCCGGCCGCTGTGCACGACGGCCGTCCGGACGACGGCGCGCGGAGCGCCCATCCGGACGAGCGGGGCGTCGGTGGCCACCCGGTGCGAGGACAGGGTGGCCACGTAGCCGATCGCCTCGACCAGGTTGGTCTTGCCCTGGCCGTTCGCCCCGATCAGAACGCTGGGGCCTGGTTCGAGGGGCACGTCGGCGTGCGCCCAGGAGCGAAAGTCGGTGACCTGGAGGTGTCTGACGTACACGCGGGTCGGCTGTCAGCTTCCGGCCTTGTGCACGGCGTGGCCGCCGAACTGGTTGCGGAGCGCGGCGACGGCGCGCATCGCGGGCGAGTCCTCCTGGCGGGAGGCGAACCGCGCGAACAGCGCCGCCGAGATCACCGGGGCGGGCACCGCGAGGTTGATCGCCTCCTCGATGGTCCACCTGCCCTCGCCGGAGTCCTCGACGTAGCCGCGCAGGTCGTCCAGCTCCGGGTCGGAGTCCAGCGCCCGCACCAGCAGGTCGAGCAGCCAGGACCGCACGACAGTCCCGCGCTGCCACGCCTTGATCACCGAGGGCACGTCGGTGACCACCTTCGAGGCGTCCAGCAGCTCGAAACCCTCGGCGTAGGCCTGCATCAGGCCGTACTCGATGCCGTTGTGCACCATCTTCGAGAAGTGGCCCGCGCCGACCGCGCCCGCGTGCGCGAAGCCCTCCTCGCGCGGGCCGGCCGGGCGCAGCGAGTCGAAGATCGGCATCGCACGGTCCACAAAGGACTTCTCGCCGCCGACCATCAGGCCGTAGCCGTTCTCCAGACCCCACACGCCACCGGACACACCGCAGTCGATGTAGCCGATTCCCTTGTCCGCCAGGAACTTCGCGTGCTCCTGGTCATCGGTGAAGCGGGAGTTGCCGCCCTCGATCACCAGATCGCCCTCGCTGAGCAGCTCGCCGAGCTCCTCAACGGTCTCCCTGGTCGGGCCGCCCGCCGGGACCATGATCCAGACGGTGCGCGGACCGTCCAGCTTCGACACCAGGTCGGCGAGCGATGCGGCGTCGCTGACGTCCGGGTTGCGGTCGAAACCGACCACGTCGTGCCCGGCGCGGCGCAGCCGCTCGCGCATGTTGAAGCCCATCTTGCCGAGACCGACGAGTCCGAGCTGCACCGATGCCATCCTTTTCGAACGGGGCTGGAAGCGTTGTGGGGTAAGGGTGTCCGTCAGTCCGGCAGCCGAACCGGCATCAGCAGGTACACGTAGCCGGGCAGCACGTCGCCCTCGTCGCCGACCGGCTTGACCAGCGCGGGGCGCTTGGAGCTGGTGAACTCCAGCTGGGCGCGGTCGGTGTGCAGCGCGCCGAGGCCGTCCAGCAGGTAGGCCGGGTTGAACGCGATGGTCAGCGGCTCACCGGTGAACTCGACGGCGAGCTCCTCCTCCGCGCTGCCCTCGTCGTCGCCGCCCGCGGTCAGCTTCAGGCCCGCCTCGCTGAACTCCAGCCGCACCTGGGTGCCGCGCTCGGCGACCAGCGAGACGCGCTTGATCGCCTCGACCAGCTTGGCGACCTCGATGACCGCGGCGGCGCTGTGCTCGCTGGGCAGCAGCTGGCGGTACTTCGGGAACTCCGCGTCCAGCAGCCGGGTGGTGGTGCGGCGGCCGGAGCCCGCCAGACCGAGCAGGCCGTCGGTCGAGCCGAGCGACAGCTCGATCTTGTTGCCGGAACCGCCGAGGGTCTTGGCCGCGTCGGCCATGGTGCGCGCGGGCACCAGCACCGCGGTCTCCACCGAGCCCGACGGCTCCCACTCGAACTCGCGCATGGCGAGGCGGAAGCGGTCGGTGGCGACGAGGGTGAGCTTGGAGTCGGCGATCTCCAGGCGGACGCCGGTCAGCATCGGCAGGGTGTCGTCCTTGCCTGCGGCGACCGCGACCTGGCTGACGGCACCGGCGAATACCTCGGCCTGGAGCAACCCGGCCAGCTGCGGCATGTTCGGCAGCGACGGGTAGTCCTCGACCGGCATGGTCGGCAGGCTGAACTTCGAGCTGCCGCAGGTGATGCTCACGCGGCTGCCGTCGACGGCGATCTCGACGGGCTGGTTCGGCAGCGACTTGGTGATGTCGGCGAGCAGGCGCCCGGACACCAGGGTCTTGCCACCGGTCGCGACCATCGCCGGGACGCCGACCTGGGCGGAGACCTCGTAGTCGAAGCCGGAGATGGTCAGGGTCTCGCTGGAGTCCTCACCCGAGCCCGCGTCCAGCAGCACACCGCCGAGGACCGGAACCGGCGGCCGCGAGGGCAGGCTGCGAGCGACCCAGGCGACGGCGTCGGCAAGGCCGTCGCGCTCGACGCGGATCTTCATGGGGCTTCCTTTCGGGTTCGGCACGCACCGCCGACGCGGCGACGAGGCAACCACGCGATTTTCGCGCACCGGACCGACAACGACGCTCCACACCGCCAATAAACCTTGGGTGGCGAGCGAGCGGCCGACGCCGGCTGAGGACCGGCGAGTGACCGGCGGCTGGTGTGCGGTGGCACCACGGTAGAGCGTCGATGCCCGACGCGTCATCTCGGCCTGGACGCCCTGGAGCCCCTCGGCGGACGAGCCATCCCCAGATCCCCAGCCCCCTGCTTTTTCTTTGTTCTTCAACTTCAAGGGAAAACCAACAGCAGTAATAGGGGCTGTGGATTGTGTGGACAGACGGCGTCCGCGCAGGTCCGAGCTGGTTCTCCAGTGTGGATGGTCGGTGGACTTCTCCGGTGGATAACTCGGGTCGGGTGTGGATGGATCTTCGGTCCACACCCTCGATCCCCAGTTGTCCCCAGTTGTCCACAGAACGCTCCCCAGATGTGGGTGGGGTTGCCCCCAGGTTCCCCACAGCCCGCACGTGGTCCGGATCTCCCTGGATGGGGGACAAAATCGGCGACTTTTCTGGGGGCGCGAGCCCGTCCGGCGACCCACAGGGCCAATAAAAAACGCCGTCCCTGACGGTGGGACGGCTGTTGCCGAGGCGCGTCGGCGGGGGTTTCTCCGGGTGTGGGTTACGGGACGGGGGTGCGAGTCGGCCCGGCTTCAACCGCCAGGGGACAGGGGATCACACCCCCGCGAAACGCCGGAAGGCCGGTCTCGACCATGCCCGCCCGCGCGCTCCCCACCCTGAATAAAGGAGGAGCGCCGAGCGCGAGGACGAGCTGGGGCGACCCCGGCACGCGAGCGCGCGTCAGCGGGCCCGTGCGAGCCGTGCGGGGGTGAGGCCGAGCGCCGGGATCAGCCCTTGGCGCGCATCTTGATGCGGGAGGTCAGCTCCTGCACCTGGTCGTAGGTGCGGCGGCGCTCCGCCATCTCCTTGCGGATCTTCTTGTCCGCGTGCATGACCGTCGTGTGGTCGCGGCCGCCGAAGGTCTGGCCGATCTTCGGCAGCGACAGGTCGGTCAGCTCGCGGCACAGGTACATGGCGATCTGCCTGGCACCGGCCAGCGCCTTCGTCTTGCCGGGGCCGCAGAGGTCGTCGATGGTCAGCGTGAAGAACTCCGCGGTGACCGCCATGATCGTCGGCGCGGTGATCTCCGGGGCGTGCGAGTCGGGGATCAGGTCGCGCAGCACGATCTCGGCGAGCTGGGTGTCCACCTGCTGCCGGTTGAGCGAGGCGAAGGCCGTCACCCGGATCAGCGCGCCCTCCAGCTCGCGGATGTTGCGCTCGACCCGCGCGGCGATGAACTCCAGCACCTCGGCGGGCACGTTCAGCCGGTCCTGGGCTGCCTTCTTGCGGAGGATCGCGATCCGCGTCTCCAGCTCGGGCGGTTGGACGTCGGTGATCAGACCCCACTCGAAGCGCGTGCGCAGCCGGTCCTCCAGCGTCTCCAGCCGCTTGGGCGGGCGGTCGGAGGAGACCACGATCTGCTTGTTCGCGTTGTGCAGCGTGTTGAAGGTGTGGAAGAACTCCTCCTGCGTTCCCTCCTTGCCCTCCAGGAACTGGATGTCGTCGACGAGCAGGATGTCGACGTCCCGGTAGCGGCGCTGGAAGGCGACCTTGCGGTCGTCTCGCAGGGAGTTGATGAAGTCGTTGGTGAACTCCTCGGTCGACACGTAGCGCACGCGCATCCCGGGGAACAGCCGCTGCGCGTAGTGCCCGACGGCGTGCAGCAGGTGGGTCTTGCCCAGCCCGGACTCCCCCCAGACGAAGAGGGGGTTGTAGGCGCGCGCCGGTGCCTCGGCGACCGCGACCGCCGCCGCGTGGGCGAAGCGGTTGGAGGCGCCAATGACGAAGGTGTCGAAGGTGTACTTCTCGTTGAGCTTCGTCTGCGAGGTCGGCGGTCCGTGCCGGGGCATGGTGAACGGCTGACCCGCCAGCCCGCCCTCGGGGGCCTGGCCGTTGAAGGTCGGCCAGATCTCGTTGACCGTGGCCAGCGCCTCGCGCTCCTCGTCGACCTCTTCCTCGCCGTCGTCGGTGATGACCGGCAGCGGGCGGGTGATCTCGGAGGCGGTCTCCGGCGGAACGGCCAGGCCGGGGCCCGCGACGATGCCGGGCGGCGGGCTGACCACGGCCGCGCTCGGCTGGGCGGTGTCCACCTTCACGGCGAGCGAGACGGTCCCGCCGAGGTGGCGGGACAGCGCCGCGGTGATCGGTCCGCGCAGACTGCGCTCGATGGCGTCCTTGGCGAAGTCGCTCGGGGCGGCGAGCAGGGCGGTGCCGTCAAGCAGGCCGATCGGCCTGGTGATCTGCATCCACGCGCGCTGCTGCCTGGTCAGGGTGCCTGCTGACAGCTCCTGGACGACCCGGTCCCAGATGAGAGCCAGATCGTGGTTGTCGGACACTGCTGCGCTCCCCTCCCCTCAACTCGCACGCGACCCGTCGGGCCGGCGGGAGACACCCGCCTGCCCGTACCCGAGTCGCGACCGCTGAGTCGGTGAGGATATGGGCGTCCACAGGATTATCCACAACTGTGCATGAAGGTACGGCGGGCTGCCCCGCTGCCTCGAACGACCCCCGCCGACCGGCGATGTCGACCACCTGTGCAGGGTGTCCAGCGAACTCCGCGGAGCTTCCAGCCCCGAGCGCGGACAGGCACGCTAGCAACGGCGGCCCCGAGGAACAAGCTCGCGCCCGCGATCGGCCGCGTGGAAGTCAACCGACCGTGTGCAGTCCGTAGCCCGGTGGTGGTCGAAGGCCCCGGATTTGATGTGCGGATGCCCGGTGCGTACCCTCGAACGGTCTCCCGCCCGCAGCGGGAGCGTTGCGCTGCGCCCGTCATGCGACTCCCCCGGAGTCGACGACGTCGCGGGGCAGCACCTTCCTTACCTCGGTAGGCGTGGGACGACCATCGACCTGCCAGTAATGAGCAACCGGGAGATCCGTCCGTGAGCAAGCGCACCTTCCAGCCCAACAACCGTCGTCGCGCCAAGACCCACGGGTTCCGGCTGCGCATGCGCACCCGCGCCGGCCGCGCCATCCTGGCCGCTCGCCGTCGCAAGGGACGCGCTGAGCTGTCGGCCTGACCGCCGCCTTCGCCGTGCTCCCCGCTGTCTCTCGGCTCAGGCGTCGCCAGGACTTCGGTCTGGTGATGCGCCGGGGACGGCGCAGTGGACGTTCCCGGCTCGTGGTGCACGCTCTGCTGCCCGAGCGGGAGGAAGGCATGGCCGAAGCGGTTGACGCGACGCAGCCCACTCCAGACGGGGTCCTCCCGTCGCGAGTGGGCTTTGTCGTGAGCAAGGCGGTCGGCAACTCCGTCGTGCGGCACCGCGTCAGCCGTCGGCTCCGGCACCTGCTGGGGCCCCGGCTGGCCGAGCTGCCCACCGGCTCCCAGCTCGTCGTCCGCGCGCTCGCGCCCGCGGCCGACGCGACGAGCACCGAGCTCGCGGCCGACCTCGACGCCGCGCTGCGCAAGCTCCGCCGTCCCGCGCGGGGACCGTCGTCATGACCGAGCGGCAGCCACCCGAGTCCGAGCCGGGCCGACCCGGTCTCGCCGGGCGCGTGCTCCTGCTCCCCATCCGCGGCTACCGCAGATGGATCTCCCCCCTGCTCCCCCCGTCCTGTCGCTTCTACCCAAGCTGCAGCACCTACGCCGTCGAGGCGATCACCGTGCACGGCGCGCTCCGCGGCTGCTGGCTCGCCGCGCGCCGACTGCTCCGCTGCGGCCCCTGGCACCCTGGAGGCATGGACCCCGTTCCACCGCGCCGAGGGTCACGTGGCGAGTCCACTGACCAGGAGCGGGTTCACCACATCCCCGCCGAGGAGTAGCTTCGTGCTGGATTTCATCAACTACCCGGTGTCAGGCATCATGTGGGTCTGGCACAAGGTCTTCGGGACGCTGTTCGGAGCCGCCAGCGGCATCTCCTGGGCGCTGTCCATCATGTTCCTGGTCTTCACCCTGCGGGCCATCCTCTTCAAGCCGTTCGTCAAGTACGTGCGCTCCATGAAGCAGATGCAGGAGTTCGCTCCGCAGATGCAGAAGCTGCGGGAGAAGTACGGCAACGACCGGCAGCGCATGGCCGCGGAGATGCAGAAGCTCCAGTCCGAGCACGGCTTCAACCCGCTCGGCGGCTGCCTGCCGATGCTGGTGCAGATCCCGGTGTTCTTCGGTCTGACCAACGTGCTCCAGGGCTTCAAGGCCGGGGCTGAGCAGAACTTCTTCTTCGGCGCCGAGGACGTGAAGTCCTACCTGGCCGCCAAGCTGTTCGGCGCGAACTTCTCGTCCTCGCTGACCGCGACCGCCGAGACGCTGGCCCACTACGGCACCGACCGCAACGTCCAGATCTTCGTGACGATCCCGATCATGATCGTGGCGAGCGCGCTGACGCACCTCACCTCGCGGCACTCGGTCGCCCGGCAGAACCCCGCCGCGGCCAACCAGCAGACCGCGATCATGAACAAGCTGGCGCTCTACGTCTTCCCGGCCGGCGTGCTCGTCGCCGGTCTCTTCCTGCCCATGGGCATGCTGCTCTACTGGCTGAGCAACAACCTCTGGACGCTGATGCAGCAGTACGTCGTGTACCACCGCATCGACCGCGAGGAAGAGCAGAAGAAGCAGGACGCGATCTCCAAGCGGCAGAACCTCGCGCCGAAGCCGGGCCAGAAGCCGGCCCGCAAGCGCCCCGCCGCGGACACCACGGCGACCTCGCCTGCCGAGGACCCCACCAAGGCCGAGAAGCCGGCCGACAAGCCCGCCGCGAACGGCTCTGCTCCCCAGGACGACTCCGCCCGCCCCAAGTCGGGCACCGTCCCCGGGATCATCGACGACCGGTCTCGCGGCAAGAAGCAGAATCGCAAGCGCCGCTGAGGCGGCTGCCAGTTGAGAGGAGAAACCGTGTCGGAGACCTTGCAGGCCGAGGATGCGGACGTGCGGACCGACGCAGCCGGTTCAGCCGCCGAGGCCGAGGGCGGCGAATCGCTGCTCGTGCGTGAGGGCGACGTCGCCGGGGACTACCTGGAGCGGTTGCTCGACCTGCTCGACTACGACGGGGACATCGACCTCGACGTCGAGGCCGGGCGCGCGATCGTGAGCATCGACGGCGGTGAGGACCTGGAGAAGCTGGTCGGTCGCCGCGGTGAGGGGCTGGAGTCCCTCCAGGAACTGACCCGCCTCGCGGTGCAGCAGGCGACCGGCGTCCGCAGCCGCCTGATGCTCGACGTCGCGGGCTGGCGGGCCAAGCGCCGGGAGGAGCTCAGCGAGCTGGGCCGCTCCACCGCGGAGAAGGTCCTGGAGACCGAGAAGTCCATCCGCATGCGGCCGATGACCCCGTTCGAGCGCAAGGTCGTGCACGACGCGGTCGCCACCGTCAGCGGCGTGCACAGCGAGAGCGAGGGCGAGGAGCCCAACCGTCGGGTCGTGGTGTTCCGCACCTCCTGACGCAGCACTCCCCGAAGGGCCCCGTGGTCGACGACCGCGGGGCCCTTTCGCGTGCCGGGCTGCCCCGGACGAAGGAACTGCCGAACGAATCTCCGCACAAGCGCCCCCTCAGCTTGACCGCCTCACCCGCTGCGGAGGACCCTTGTTTTGGGGGAACCCGCACCGGGCGAAAGCCACCCTCGCTGCGCATCGCGTAACGAGGTTCACCTCGCCCGCCATCCGCTTCCCTTCTCGCTTCGGACCCGTGATGCTTGGCCGGTGGCGCGATCGCCGCGCCCGTTGGCGCGTGAGCGGCGAGCCGGAGCGGATGGCCCCGGGCGAACCCTCGATACTCGTTTCACGTGAAACACGGCGGCGCGGGCCGCGATGCCAAGCGCCCGTGTTTCACGTGAAACGCAACCGCGAGCTGGAGAGAGATGAACGAAACCGAACAGCGTCCGTCCGTGCCGACCCCCACAGGCCCACCGCCCGGAGCGGAGCAGGTGTTCGGGTCTCGCCTGGAGCTCGCGGTGCGGTTCCACGACATGCTGGCGCAGCGCGGGGTCGAGCTGGGGCTCATCGGTCCCCGCGAGGTCGACCGGCTGTGGGACCGGCACCTGATGAACTCGGCGGTGATCAGCGACCTCTTCCCCGAGGGCGCGCGGGTGATCGACGTCGGCTCCGGTGCCGGGCTCCCGGGCATCCCGCTGGCGATCGCCCGGCCGGACCTGCGCCTGACGCTGCTGGAGCCGATGGCTCGCCGAGTGGGGTGGCTGGAGGACGTGGCGGACGAGCTGGGGCTGTCCTCAGTGACGGTCGTGCGGGGTCGCGCCGAGGAGAAGTCGGTGCGGACGAACCACGGCGGAGCCGATGTGGTGACGGCGCGCGCGGTGGCGCCGCTGGCCAAGCTCGCGGCGTGGTGCCTGCCGCTGGCGCGCGCTGGTGGCCAGCTGATCGCGCTCAAGGGCGCCAGCGCGGCGGAGGAGATCGAGCGCGACGCCCGCGAGGTGAAGGCGGCCGGTGGCGGCGCCGCCGAGCTCGTGACGCGGGGCGAAGGCGTCTTGGAGGTGCCGACCACGGTGGTGCTCGTGCCGCGGGTCGAGGTCGACCGCGGCCGGGACTCCCGGCGGCGCAGGAGGAAGGACCGGTGAGGCGTGAGTCGCAGAACGGAGCGCGAGATGTTCCACGTGAAACAGCGGGTTCGAGCGGGGCGCACAGCGCGCCGAATGCCGGAGAGGGGCAGCACGCGGTGACGACCTCCGACCAGTTCTCCGGGTGGACCCCGATCGCCGAGGAGGCCGCGCGGGCCACCAAGGTGCTCCACCCCGACGCGAACCAACTCCCCCAGCCCGCCCGGCGCCGGATCATGACCGTCGCGAACCAGAAGGGCGGGGTCGGCAAGACCACGAGCACGGTCAACCTCGCGGCGGCACTGGCCATACACGGCCTGAAGGTCCTCGTGATCGACCTCGATCCGCAGGGCAACGCCAGCACCGCGCTGGGCGTCGAGCACCGCTCCGGCACCCCCTCGATCTACGAGGTGCTGATCGGCGAGATCTCGGTGTCCGACGCGGCGGCGGTCAGCAGCCAGTCCGACAACCTGTACTGCGTCCCGGCCACGATCGACCTGGCCGGCGCGGAGATCGAACTGGTCTCCATGCCCAACCGTGAGGGGCGGCTCAAGGAAGCCCTCTCCCCCGAGGCGCTGGACGAGCTCCGCCCGGACTACGTCTTCATCGACTGCCCGCCCTCGCTCGGCCTGCTCACGGTGAACGCGCTCGTGGCGGCCCGCGAGGTGCTCATCCCGATCCAGTGCGAGTACTACGCGCTGGAAGGGCTCGGTCAGCTGCTCCGCAACATCGAGCTGGTCCAAGCGCACCTGAACCCCACGCTGGACGTCTCCACGATCCTGCTCACGATGTACGACGGCCGCACCAAGCTCGCCGACCAGGTCACCACCGAGGTCCGGTCGCACTTCGGGGACCACGTCCTGAAGACGGTCATCCCCAGAAGTGTGAAGGTCTCGGAGGCGCCGGGCTTCGGACAGACCGTGCTCGCTTACGATCCGGGTTCCCGTGGAGCGATGAGCTATCTCGACGCCGGGCGCGAGCTGGCCATCCGGGGCACGCAGATGGAGCGGACATGAGCGAACGGAAAGGCGGCCTCGGACGGGGCCTCGCCGCCCTGATCCCCCAGGGCCCGCCTGGCGGTGCTCCGGCGGCCAGCTCGGGCGGCCTCGCCGTTGCCAACCGCGAGGGCGGCAAGGCCGAAGAGGTCAGCGGAAAGGTCGCGGGCGCGGTCTACCGCGAGGTGCCGATCTCGGAGATCAAGACCAACGCGAAGCAGCCGCGCCAGGTCTTCGACGACGAGGCGCTCGCCGAGCTGGAGCACTCGATCCGCGAGTTCGGCCTCATGCAGCCGATCGTCGTGCGCGAGCTGTCCCGCAACTCCTACGAGCTCGTCATGGGCGAGCGGCGCCTGCGGGCGTCCAAGCTGGCCGGGCTGACCAAGATCCCGGCCATCGTCCGGCAGACCGCCGACGACGCGATGCTCCGGGACGCGCTGCTGGAGAACATCCACCGCGTCCAGCTGAACCCGCTCGAAGAGGCGGCGGCCTACCAGCAGCTGCTGGAGGAGTTCGAGGTCACGCACGAGGAGCTGGCCTCGCGGATCGGGCGCAGCCGCCCGGTCATCACCAACATGATCCGCCTGCTGAAGCTCCCCCTCCCCGTGCAGCGGCGAGTGGCGGCCGGGGTGCTCTCCGCCGGTCACGCCCGTGCCCTGCTCGGGCTGGAGGACTCCGGCGGTCAGGAGGAGCTGGCGGCGCGCATCGTCGCCGAGGGCATGTCGGTGCGGGCCACCGAGGAGGCGGTCACCCTCGCGAAGAGCGAGCTGCCCGCCAAGCCCAAGCCCGCTCCCCGCAAGCCGATGCACGCGCCCGGTCTCCAGGATCTGGCGGAGCGGCTCTCCGACAGTTTCGAGACCCGGGTCAAGGTCGAGCTCGGCAAGCGGAAGGGCCGGATCGTCGTCGAGTTCGGCTCGGTGGACGACCTGGAGCGCATCGTCGCGATGATGCAGCCGAACGGGACAAATCGGACGCAAAACGGGGCCTAGGCGGCACACTGGGTCGTTTTGTCACGGTGACGAAACCGAAAAAGGGGCCTCCGGACGCGATGAGCGTCCAGGGGCCCCTTCGGCGTTCGTCAGCCGCGAGCGACGGCCTTCTCGACGAGTCCGGCGAAGACCTCGCCGAGCGAGCGGCCCGCCGCCTCGACCGCCATCGGCAGCAGCGAGGTCTCGGTCAGTCCGGGAGAGACGTTCACTTCCAGGAAGTGGACCGTGCCGTCCGCCGCCACGATCGCGTCCGTCCGCGACACGTCGCGCAGACCGAGCAGCCGGTGCGCGGCGACGGCCAGCTCCCCCACCGCCTTCGCCTCGGACTCGGACAGCCGCGCCGGAGCGTGGTAGTGGGTGAGCCCGGCGGTGTAGCGCGCGGAGTAGTCGTAGAGACCGCTCTCCGGAACGATCTCCACGGCGGGGAGGGCCTCAGGTCCCTCCGGCCCGTCCACGACCGTCACGGCGACCTCGACGCCCTCGATGTAGCGCTCGGCCATCACGGTGTCGCCGTAGGCCAGGCAGCCGACCATCGCGGCGGGCAGCTCCGCGGCCTCGCGCACCACCCGGGCGCCGAGGGCCGACCCGCCCTGGTCCGGCTTGAGGATCAACGGCAGCCCGAGCCGGTCGACCAGCGAGTCGAGCACGGCCTGGGCGCCGAGCACGCGGAAGGTGCTGTGCGGCAGCACCACCCACTCCGGCGTCGCCAGCCCGGAGCGCGCCAGCTCCGCCTTGGCGGTCGGCTTGTCCCAGGCCCTGCGGCAGGACTTCGAGTCGGTCCCGACGAACGGAACGCCCGCCATCTCCAGCACGGACTGCACCGCGCCGTTCTCGCCCTCCCCGCCGTGCAGCGCGACCACCACCGCATCGGGCCGAGAGCCCCGCAGACGGCTCAGCAGCGTCCCGTCGGCGTCCCACTCCTCGACGACGAGCCCGGTGCCGCGCAGGGCCGCTGAGAGCCTCCGTCCCGACCGCAGCGAGACCTCGCGCTCGTGCGAGAGGCCGCCGGACAACACGGCGATCCAGCGATCCGACACCCGTACTCCTCGATCTGACATGTCAGTGGACAAGCCTGTGGACAACTCCACCCCAAACTGGGGACAACTGCCCGCAGGCGGTGGGCAGCTGTGGACAACTCCGCGTCAGGCGGTGTCCGGCGACGGCGAGTGCGGGCCGCTGACCTGGCGCGTTGTCACCGTACCGAAGGTGCGCAGCAGTTCCAGTTCGCCTTCGAGCACCGTCGCCAGCCGCCGCACGCCCTCCCGGATGCGCTCCGGCGTCGGGTAGCAGAAGGACAACCGCATCTGCCTGGTCCCGAAACCGTCGCCGTAGAACGCCGTGCCCGGCACGTAGGCCACGCGCTGGGTGACCGCCCTCGGCAGCATGGCCTTGGTGTCGATCCCCTCCGGCACGGTCAGCCACACGTAGAAGCCGCCGTCCGGCTTCGTCCAGGTGCAGCCGGCGGGCAGGTGCTGCTCGAGCGCGGAGAGCATCGCGTCCCGCCGCTCGCGGTAGGCCTGCTGGTAGACCTTGATCTGGCCCTTCCAGTCGTGCTTGGTCAGGTACGCCGAGACCACGGCCTGGGTGATCGTCGGCGGGCACAGCGTCGCGGACTCCGCGGCCAGCACCAGCTTCTCCCGCACCGCGTGCGGGGCGAGCGCCCAGCCGACCCGCAGGCCCGGCGCGAAGGTCTTGGAGAACGAGCCGAGGTACACCACGTTGTCCGGCTCGCTGGCGCGCAGCGCGGGGTAGGTCTGGCCGTCGAAGCCGAGCAACCCGTACGGGTTGTCCTCGATGATCAGCACGTTGTGCTCGGCGCAGATCCGCAGGATCTCCGGGCGGCGCTCGACGGAGAGCGTCACACCGCCGGGGTTGTGGAAGTTCGGGATCGTGTAGAGGAACTTCACCCGCCTGCCGCTGGCCCGCACGGCGTCGAGCGCGGCGCTGAGCGCGGACGGGATCAGGCCGTCGTCGTCGACCTCGACGTGCACGACCTCGGCCTGGTAGGCGGTGAAGGTGCCCAGCGCGCCGACGTAGGACGGGGCCTCGGCGAGCACCACGTCGCCCGGGTCGCAGAAGATCCTGGTCACCATGTCCAGCGCGCTCTGCGAGCCGACGGTCACCACCACGTCGTCCGGGTGCGCCGAGATGCCCTCCAGCGCCATGACCTCGCAGATCTGCTCGCGCAGGCGCGGGATGCCCTGGGCGGAGCCGTACTGGAGGGCCTGCTGCCCCTCGGTGGCGATCAGCTCGGCCACGTCGGTGGCCAGCGCGTCCATCGGCAGCGCGGCCAGGTACGGCATGCCACCGGCCAGCGAGACCACCTCCGGGCGGCTGGCGACGGCGAACAGCGCGCGGATCTCGGAGGCCGTCATCCCGGCGGTCCTGGCCGCGTAGCGCTGAACGTGCGGGTCGAGGCTGCGACCCGCAGCTGCCACAACCGAGGGGTTGCTTTGCTGATCAGGTCCCTGTCCCGGTAGGTTCATGCGGCGCTCCCTGGGGCCGTGCACACCGACAACGTCGGCCTTAGTCTAGAAAGACGCCGGTCGGGGCGGCCCCACCGTGC
Organism: Allokutzneria sp. NRRL B-24872; assembly: GCF_002155965.1. Lineage (GTDB taxonomy): Bacteria > Actinomycetota > Actinomycetes > Mycobacteriales > Pseudonocardiaceae > Allokutzneria. The sequence continues at coordinate 105,701 of NZ_MUMH01000006.1, read as the reverse complement.
TGGTTATGTCACTTTCGGCCGTGGGCTCGGCGCGCCTATGCTGGTAAGCGTTCTCGTCGGAGAAGGCGAGTGACGTCCTTCTGCGGGGAGGTCAGGTGTCGCGACGCGTCGACAGCGTCACGCTGGACAACCTGGACCACCTGCCTCGGCACTGCCGGGGCTGTGTGTTCTGGGAGCTGGCCCCGCACATCAAGGAGCAGGCCGAGGAGTTCGGCCAGACCGAGCTCGAGAAGGAAGCCTGGGTCTCCAGCGTCCTGCTGGAGTGGGGTTCCTGCGGCCGGATCGCCTACAGCGACAACGTGCCCGCCGGGTTCGTCCTCTACGCGCCGCCGAACGCGGTCCCGCGCGCGGCCGCCTTCCCCACCGCCCCGGTCAGCCCGGACGCGGTCATGCTCACCTCGCTGAAGGTGCTGCCGGAGTTCGAGGGCACCGGGCTCGGGCGGATGCTCGTGCAGGCCGTCGCCAAGGACCTCACCCGTCGCGGTGTGAAGGCGATCGAGGCGTTCGGCCGCGCTCAGGAGAAGGACGTCGACACCTGCGTCATCCCGGCCGCGTTCCTGGTCAGCGTCGGGTTCAAGACCGTGCGCGAGCACCCGCGCTGGCCGAGGCTGCGCCTGGAGCTGCGCACCGGCCTGACCTGGAAGGAAGACGTCGAGGCCGCGTTGGAGCGGCTGCTCGGCGAGGTCAGCATCACCAGCACCGCGACGATCGGCGAGTCCAGCCTGCGCTGAGGCTCCCCCTCACGTGAAGAAGCCCCCGGCCACGAGGTCGGGGGCTTCTTCGTGCTGTCAGGTGCTCTGCTGTCAGGGGCTCAGTCGGCCTTGGCCAGCTCGTACTGGAGCAGGTCCTTGAAGGTGAACGTGCCGGTCGGCTGGTCGTTCTCCCCGAGCAGGTAGAGCCGCTTCACGGCCACCAGGATGCCCTCGGCCACGATGTCGCGGAAGGCGGGGTCGAGCAGCCTGCGGCGGTCGTTCTCGTTGGTCAGGTAGCCCACCTCGACGCGCACCGCCGGGCAGCGGGTCAGCCGCAGCGTCTCCCAGGTCTTGGGGTGGGTGTCGCAGTCGAGCATGCCGGTGCGCGCGGTGATCTCGCGCTGGATGAAACCGGCCAGCGCCTCCCCCACCGTGGACGACGTGGTGCCCTGACCGGTGCCGAAGTGGTAGGTGGAGACGCCCTCGGCCAGCGGCGAGCGGTTGGCGTCGGTGTGCAGCGACAGGAACAGGTCCGCGCCCGCCTTGTTGGCGAACTGGGCGCGGTCGGCCTCGGCCGGGCACACCTGCTCGCCACGGGAGAGCAGCGCCTCCATGCCGGTGGCGACCATGCGGCCCTCGAGCCTGCGCGCGAGGTCCCAGACCAGGTCGGCCTCGGAGACTCCGGCGACGAACACGCCGCGGTCCTGGCCGCCGTGGCCCGGGTCGATGACGATGCGCTTGCCGCGCAGCCTGGGGCCGGAGTTGCGGAGGTTCTCCTGCTCGCGCAGGAACACCTGGCGGCCTCCGCGGGCGCGCGGGGACAGCTGGCGCAGCGCGCGCAGCGTGCCCGGCCCGCACATGCCGTCGACGACCAGGCCGTAGTCGCGCTGGAAGTTGCGCAGCGCGTGCTCGGTCTGGCTGCCGAAGACGCCGTCGGCGCGGCCGGCGTTGTAGCCCAGCTCCAGCATCCGCTCCTGCAGCGCGTACACGTCGTCGCCGCACATCGGGTTGGACACCAGGTAGGCCAGGTTGCGGTCGCCGAGGCGCCAGCGGGCGTCGCAGAGACCGCGGTAGGTGGCGGGGCCGACGATCCCGTCGGTGATCAGCCCGCGCTGCTGCTGGAAGGTGCGCACCGCGTGCTCGACGGCGCCGTCGAAGACGTCCGAGGGGCCGGAACCGTTCGCGGGGGGCAGGAGCTTCAGCGTGACGAGGGTGGCTCGGATCTCGGCAACGGCAGGACCGTCGTCACCGCGGCGGAGCAGCAGCATGCACCCCTCGCTCAGTATTCAGGCGCCGAAAGTCGCGGCGCGGATCGTGAAAGTCATATTGTGCCCTGCTTCCCGGCGCGGCCTTCTTCGGGCTACGGGGAGTGGCCGGACGCCCACGACGCGCGAACCCCGGCCCACCCAACTAAGACGGATCTGGGTGGGCCGGGGTTGCACGGCGGCTGTCAGCTCACGACCTCAGATGTGGTCGGCGATCTCCTTGAGCAGCGCGGCCTTCGGCTTGGCGCCGACGATCTTCTGCACCGGCTGGCCGTCCTTGAACAGGATCAGCGTCGGCACGGACATGATCTGGTAGTCCCGCGCGATGCCCGCGTTGGCGTCGATGTCCAGCTTGGCGATGGTCAGGTGCTCGGACTTCTCCGCGGCGATCTCCTCCAGCACGGGGGCGACCATCTTGCACGGCCCGCACCAGGTCGCCCAGAAGTCCACCAGCACCGGCTTGCTGCTCTTGAGGACCTCGTCGGCGAAGGTCGCTTCGGTGACGGTCACGGTGTTGGCCATGGTGTTCTCTCCTGTGTTGTCGCTGGTGGGTCAGTTGGCGGCCGCGGAGACGGCTTCCTCGGCGGGAGCGTGCTCGGCGAGCCAGCGCTCGGCGTCGATGGCGGCGGAGCAGCCGGAACCGGCCGCCGTGATCGCCTGGCGGTAGGTGTGGTCGACGAGGTCGCCGCAGGCGAAGACGCCGTCGATCTTGGTGGCGGTGCTCGGGTGCCGCACGTCGACGTAGCCGTCGGAGTCGGTGTCCACCTGGTCGCGGACCAGCTCACTGCGCGGGTCGTGCCCGATCGCCACGAACAGGCCGGTCACCGGCAGCAGGGACTCCGCGCCGGTCACCGTGTCGGTGACGCGGACGCCGGTGACGCTGCTCTCGCCGAGCACCTCGGTCACGGCGGCGTTGGTCAGCCACTTGATCTTCTCGTTGGCCCGCGCGCGCTCCAGCATGATCCGCGAGGACCGGAACTCGTCGCGGCGGTGGATGATCGTCACGGACTTGGCGAAGCGGGTGAGGAAGGTGGCCTCCTCCATCGCGGAGTCACCACCGCCGACGACCGCGATGTCCTGGTCCCTGAAGAAGAACCCGTCGCAGGTCGCGCACGCCGACACACCGTGCCCGAGCAGCGCCTGCTCCCCGGGGACGTGCAGGTAGCGGGCTGCGGCGCCCATCGCGAGGACCACCGCGCGGGCCTGGTAGCGGACGCCGTTGGCCAGAACGGTCTTGACCTCACCGGTCAGGTCCATCTCCTCGACGTCCTCGGCGCGCAGCTCGGCACCGAAGCGCTCGGCCTGGGCGCGCATCTGCTCCATCAGGTCCGGGCCCATGATGCCGTCGCGGAAGCCGGGGTAGTTCTCCACCTCGGTGGTGGTCATCAGCGCGCCGCCGAACTGGCTGCCCTCGAACACCAGCGGGTCCAGCTGGGCGCGCGCCGCGTACACCGCCGCGGTGTACCCGGCCGGGCCGGAACCCACGATGATCAGGTTTCGGACGTCTGCACTCACCTAGGGCCTCCGCGTCTTGCTCATCTCCCGGTACTCGGGCTCAACGCGATCCTAGGTGGGGCTGTTCCCGCCGCCGTTCACGTCACAGTGAACGGCGACAGGACTAGCGCCCGACGGTCTTCTCGGCGATCTTGTCCGGCGTGCTCGTCGAGCAGTTCGGGCCGACGACGAGCAGCCGCTGCCTGCCGACGGTGACCGGGTCACCGAGGATCAGCAGCACGCCCTGCTTGCCGTCCAGCACCACCTGGCGAGCGCCGAGCAGCGCCGTGGTGGCCGGGAAGCCGTTGGCCTGCATGCACGCCGTGAGCCTGGCCTTGTCGCTGAGCGGGCCGAGGTCGTTGTTGCCGGCGACCCCGGGCGGGATCGAGCTGAGGTCGGAGTCCTTGAGCGTCATGGGCCCGTCCCCTGGCCCAGGTGCGGAAGAACTCGAACCGGCGCCCGGTTGCGCCTGCGGGGTTCCGACGGTGGTGCCACCGGGGATGGTCATCATCGCGATCCCGAAGACGGCCGCGGCCGCCGCGAGCACCCCGCCACCCCAGCCCAGCTGTTTCCTGCGCCTGCGCCGCGCGAGGTCGAGCGAGACCACGTTGCCCTGTGGGTTGCCCTGGGGCGCCTGTTCTACCACCTCCGATGCGGCGGGAACCTGGAGGCCGACGTTCGCCATGGCGGTGCGGACCTCGTTCTGGATCGCCGCCTCGATGCGGGCGGAGACCGCTGGCGGCATGGTCAGCGGAGGCAGCGCCGCGAGGTCCGCGGTCGTCGCGTCCAGCGCGGCGAGCACCGCGCGGGCCTCCGGGTCCTGCGCCACCCTGTGCCGCAGATCGGCCGCGACGTCACCGTCGAGCACACCCGCGTGCAGGTCAGCGAGGAGGTCAACGGACCACGGCGGTCCATCGGGCGTCCGTGAACGCCCCTCGTTGCCGGTCATCTTCCCTCCCCGTGGCGCCGCGCCTGCCTGGCTCGACCATCAAGTGGGACGCCCTCACCCGCGTCGGGGTTCCGCAGATGCCCCAGCACTTTGGCCAGTTTCCCCCGGCCCCGGGCGCAGCGGCTCTTCACCGTGCCCTCGGCGATGCCCAGGATCTTCGCCGTCTCGGCGACGGAGTAACCCTCGACGTCCACGAGCACGATGGCCGACCGCTGTTCGGCGGGCAGCTCCGCGAGCGCGGACTGCACGGCGAGCGAGGTCTCCCGGTCGGCCATGGCGTCCCGGCTGACCGCGGGCTCGCCGGGGCCCGCCTCCGGCAACGGCACGGTCGGTCTGGCCTGGCGGCGGCGGATGCGGTCGAGGCAGGCGTTCACGACGATCCGGTGGAGCCAGGTGGTCACCTGGGACTCGGCGCGGAAGGAGCCGGCGGCGCGGAAGGCGGAGATGAACGCCTCTTGGAGCGCGTCGGCCGCCTCTTCCGGATCGCGGAGGGTGCGCAGGGCAACCGCCCACAACCGATCCCGATGCCTGCGCACCAACTCGGTGAAAGCGTGTGGATCACCCGCGGCGTGTGCCGCGATGAGAGCACCGTCCGTACTGGCAGCGGCTGTCACGCCGCGAGGATAACGTTCCACGTGAAACGCCTTTCACCCTCCCGGGTGTTACTCCGCCCGGAGGAACGTCAGCTCCGAGAGCTCGGAGACGTTGCGCCCCTCGCTGCCCGCCAGCCCGGTGATCCAGAGCAGCACGTACTTGGTGCTGCCTTCGGGGTTCAGCTGGATCTCGGTGTCGCCGGAGGCGAGCGTTCCCGAGCCGATCACCTTGGTGTCCTCGAGCCTGGCGTCGTCGGAGGTCGCGCTGCGCACCTCGACCGTGGTGCCGTCGCTCGGGGAGTCCACCACGACCTTGGCCAGCTTCACGGCCTCGTCGAAGGTGACCATCACGCCGACGCCGGGCTTCGGCGCGGGGAACGGCTGCCGGTAGGTCATGGTCTTCCAGCTGGAGCGCGGGTCGCCGTCGATCACGCGCTTGATCCGGTTCACGTTGTCGGGCTCGCCGGAGACGTTGTAGACGCTCACCGAGGCGACCGCCGCAGGACCGCTCGGCTTGGGCGGGTTGACCGGGGGCTGGGCGTTGCCGCCTCCCCCTGGCTGCGGGTTCGCCCCCGGCGTCTGGCTGAACGCCACGGTGGGGCCGGAGTGGCTGGGCTGCTGCTGGAACATCCCGATCACCTGGAAGGCCAGCCAGGCGAAGACACCGACCGTCGCGGCGGCGAGCGCGGTGAAGCTCAGCGCGAGCTTGCGCTTGCGACCGCGCTTGGTCTTGGCGATCTCGTCGGCGGACTCCACCCGCTCCGCGGCCAGGCGCTCCTCCTCCGCTTTGAGGGCGGCGGCCTCGGCCTCGTCGGCTGCGGTCTGCTCCAGCACGCGCAGGATCGCCGCGCCCGTGCGCAGTCCGCCGATGCTGGTGTCCACGAGGCTGCGCACGGCGACCGTGGAGATCTCGTGCGGCAGCGCGGGGCGCAGCGTCCTCGGGGAGACCACGGTGCCGTCAGGGCCGGTGGGAGCGGCGGGAAGGCCGTTGGTGCCCTCGTGCAGCGCCCAGCGACCGGTCAGCAGCAGGTAGAGCGCGGCGCCGAGCCCTCGGACGTCCTGGCGGGCGTCGGCCTCCGGGTACGGGCCGGGGAAGGCGAGCCGGAGCTTGCCGTCGGCCGTCACGCGCAGGCGCATCGGGTGGTCGGTGCCGAGCACGAGACCGTTGTGGTGCGCGGCTTCCACGGCCGCGGCCAGCGGTTCGAGCAGCTTCGACGCCGTGCCTGCGGGCAGCGGCCCCTCGGCGACGAGGTCGATCAGGTCGGTGCCCTGCGTCCACTCCGCGACGACGATGCCGTAGAGGCCCTCGGCGGGGTCGAGACCGTTGCCCTGCCACAGCACGTCGATGAGGCGGGCGACGCCGGGGTGGGAAAAACCGGCCTGGCGCATGGAGCGTTCGAGGGTGCGCCGCGCGCGGGCGGCGCTGTCGGGGTCGCGGGGGTCGCCGACGAGCAGCGTGAGCGCGACGTCCCTGCCGAGGGAGTTGTCCCTGCCGCGCCAGAGCTGCGCGGGCACCCGGTCGTCGGAGCCGATGCGCGTGAGCAACCGGTAGCGGCCACCCGCGATCGAGGCACCGGGCAGCAGGGCACCGGTCGCCTCCCGACGCGGTGCCTTGTGCTCGGACGGCGTGCCAGTCACCCCGCACTCTCCCTCTTGCCGCGCGCCGTCAAGGACGGCTGTCGCCCCTGCGTGCGCGGTCAGCTCAGTCGTCACTCAGGGTACGTGAAAAGCCGAGTTCACTTGCGGCGAACGAGGCGACCGATCTTGCTGAGCGCCGGGCGGAGCTCCTCGATGTCCAGTGCCGCAAGGACTGCGAAGGTCGCGATCAGACCGAGTGGTCCCGCTGTGATGAGCGACACCACGGAGTACCAGTAGTTCGACGAGCCGATCGGAACGATCCAGTCCACCAGGACCGAGGCGCTGAACATGATCGCGCCGCCGATCACCGTGGCGAACACCGCGAGCGCGACGCTGCGCAGCGTCTTCGCCGTCTCCAGCCTGCCGAGCCTGATGCGCAGCCAGATGTCGCCGATCACCCAGCCCAGCAGGAAGGTCGCCGAGTTGATCACGGCGAGGCCGAGCACGACGTCGTCCGGGGCGAGCAGCTTGGGGCAGAGCAGGATCGCCGGGATCTTGAACGCCATCATCATCAGCATGATCAGCGCGGGCGTTCGCGCGTCCTTCATGGACTGGAACACGCGCATCTGCAACAGGTTCACCGCGTAGGGCAGCAGGCCGAACGCGGAGACGGCGAGCGTGGAGCCGAGGCTGTACGCCTGCTCGTAGCTGGTCTTGCCGAGGTTGAAGATCGAGACGCCGATGTCGCCGCCGATCACGGTCAGCGCGCCGCTCACCGGGACCAGCATCAGCGCCATCAGCCGGGTGCCGAGCCCGAGGTCGCCGACGACCGCCTTCATGTTGCCGTCGGCGGCGTTGCGGCTCATCCGGGGCATGATCGCGGTGAGCAGCGAGACGCCGAGGATGCCGTACGGCAGCTGGAACAGCTGCCAGGCCAGGCTGTACTGCGTCAGCGCGCCGTTGTCTGCGGCCGTGGCGACGCGGGTGTTCACCACGATGCCGATGATGCCGAAGATCGCGTAGAGCGAGGTCCAGCCGGCCAGCCCGGCGAACTCGGTGAGCCGCTTGTCCCAGCCCCAGCGCCAGCGGAAGCGCACCCCGGCCCTGCGCATCGCCGGGAGCATGACGAACGCCTGCACCGCGATGCCGAGCGTGGTGCCGACGCCGAGCACCAGCAGGTGCGCGTCGGTCATCCGCACGGGGTCGAGGGTCAGCTCGCCGGGCAGCAGCGCGTAGACACCGAGAGTGATCACGACGACGACGTTGTTCATCACCGGCGCCCACGCCGTGGGGCCGAAGACCCCGCGCGCGTTGAGCACGGCCATGAACAGCGCGCCGATCGCGAAGAACACGATCTCCGGCAGCAGCAGGTAGGCGAAGGCGGTGGCGAGTTCCGGGTTGGCGACGTTGGTCGAACCGTCGACGTAGATCCGGGTCAGCAGCGGCGCGCAGGCAACGGCGACGATCGCCGCGCCGGTCGCCAGGATCGGCCCCATCGTCAGCAGCCGCTGCGTGTACGCGAGCCCGCCGTCGGCGTCGTCCTTCTGCGCGCGCACCAGCAGCGGCACCAGGATGCTGGTGAGCACCCCGCCCAGCAGCAGCTCGTAGATCTGCAGCGGGACGGTCAGCGCCGCGTTGTAGGAGTCGGTGATGACGCCCGAGCCGATGATCCACAGCAGCATGGCCCGCGAGCCGAACCCGGTGATCCGGCTGACCAGGGTGGCGATCGCCATCGAACCGCTGGTCTTGGCCAGCGACGGTTCTGGCTTCGCCGGCAGGGGTGCCGGACCGTTCGCGCCGGTCGTGCTGGCGGTCATCACGTGCCTTCCGATTGCGGGAGTCGCTCGTTCATGTCCTCGACGGGCTTCTTCATCGTCGGGCCGTAGCGCAGCCGCTTGTACACGCGCCTGCCCATCATCCCGACCATCAGCAGCCCCGCTGTGAGGGTGATGCCGAGGGTGACGCTGCCATAGGCCGCCGAGCGGATGGTCAGGCGCTTCGGGTTGCCGAGCACCATGCCCTTCTTCGGCGTGGTCAGCCAGGCGTCGACGGTGAACTGGCCGGAGCGGTTCACCTCGGCGGTGACCTTGACCTGGCGGCCGCCGCCGGGCGCGAGCTTCTCCTCAAGCGGTTCCGTGCGCAGGCCGGGGGTGTCGGAGAAGTTCAGCTGGACCTTCATCACCACGGGCAGGTCGTTGAGCAGCGTCAGCGGCAGCGGGCTCGACGAGGAGGCCAGCGCGTAGGAGGTCGGCGGCTCGACCACGTCGACCTTGCTGGTCAGCGCCGCGACCTGGTCCAGGACCTCGGCGTTGGCCCCGGCCCCGCCCGCCGGATCGGTGCGCCACGCCGAGGACATCGCGCGCAGCAGGCCGAGCTGGAGCGGATCGGTGAGCGCGCTCGGCCGGACCTTGCGCGCCGGGTCCTCCTCCATGTGGTTGACCATGTCGCGGATCGTGTTGCGGGCGTCGAGCACCTTGTTGGTCAGCTCGGGGGAGATCTCCCGCGCGCCACCGGGCGGCGGGTAGTTCAGCGGCACCGTGCGGCCGGGGTTGTACACCGCGGCCAGCTCGGTCAGCCGCTTCGCCTTCGCCAGCCGGTCGCCCTCGACCAGCTGCCCGGTCGCGCGCAGCAGCGCCGTCAGCTCCTCAGCGGACTCCGTCCACCGCCTCGGCGGCGTCACCAGCACGGTGCCGCCGGTCTTGCCGACCGCGCCCGCCCGGTAGGCGATCGCGGCGAGGGCGTTCTGCATGCGCAGCGAACCGCTCTGGCTCGCCCGCTCGAAGGCGGTGTTCACGATGGGGTCGGCGATCAGCACGCTCGGGCCGGTCTGCACGCCCTCCTTGGCCGCGGTCACCCGGACCGGCTGGTGGGCGGGCGGGTTCTGCTGGAGCCCGCGCTGGTCCATCACCACGACGGTCTCGTCCAGGTCGGCCAGCGCCCTGGCGTCGAGCACGCCGTCCGCGGGCCACGCGACGTGCTGCAGCGGCACCGCGCTCAACGCCTCGGTGACGATGGAGTCCTTCTCCCGCGACAGCTTCTCCAGGTCGGTCAGCCCGGCCCTGGACAGCGCGACCAGGTCGACGTCGGCGAAGGGCAGCGTGAGCACGCAGCGGCCCTGCACCACGTCCTTGAGCCGGTCCAGCCACTGCTTCGCGGCGGCCGACGCCGAGCGCTCGACGATCTGCTCCCCGCTGCGGACGGCGTAGTTCGTCGTCATCGCGCTCACGGTGCTGATCAGGTCCGGGTCGATGGCGAAGCACAGCGAGGTGCCGACGGTGGAGTTCTTCGGCGCGGCCTCCTCGACCGCCTCGACCAGGTTCGACAACCGCCCGCCCGGCTGCAACGCCTTGGCGAGCTCGTCGTTGCGCAGCACCTTGCGCTTCTCCTGGTAGGAGTCGAAGGCCGACAGCAGGTGCGGCTTGTCGGTGATCGGCCAGAGCACGGTGATCGTCGCCGGTGCCGCGGGCGGTGCCGCTCCCCCGCCGGAGGTGCCGAGCACGGGCAACAGCATCCGGCTCTCCGCGATCCGGGTCTGGCCGCCGTACTCCGGATAGCCGTTGAGGTTGACCAGCATCGGGTACACGCCGGGCGTGGTGATCTTCAGCGCGTCCAACGGCACGGTGAAGTCCACCCGCGCGCTCTGACCGGGGTCGAGCGCGTCGGCGACCTTGGACCAGCGCGAGGACTGGTCGGTGGCCACCGTGCTGGTGAGCGCGGCGTACGCCTTGTCGTCGCTGGCCAGCGCCTGGCCGACCTGGACGCGCGCCTCGATCCGACTCACCTTGCGGTCGCTGATGTTGGTCAGCCGTCCGGTGACCCTGATCTCCGTCGTGTCCGAGGTCACCACCCTCGGGGAGATCGCGTCGAGTTCGAGCCTGCCGTGCTTGGGCACGTCGGCACCGTTGTCACCGGTCCCGCGCTGCGCGTGCGCCAGCGGCGTCGTACCGAGCAGAAAAGCGGCCACTCCCAGCGCCGCGAACAGGCGTTTCACGCCGACTCCTGACCCTCACCCAGCAACTCGGCCGCCCGGCGCACCAGTCGGCGCTCGTCGACGTACGCGAGCTGCGCGTCCAGCTCACCCAGCGGCACCCACGCCACCTCGGTGACCTCCACGTCCTCATCGGAAAGCTCTCCACCCACCGCTTCCAGCAGGAAGTGGTGGACGGTCTTGTGCACTCGCCGGTCCTCGGCGACGAACCAGTAGTCGATGGTCCCCAGTGGCATCAGAATCCTGCCCCTGATGCCGGTCTCCTCGGCGACCTCGCGCACCGCCGCCTGCTCAGCGGTCTCACCGGCCTCGATGTGGCCCTTGGGCAGCGACCAGAGCAGCCGCCCCCTGCGGTCCAGCCTGCCGATGAGCGCGGCGTGCGCGCGGTCGGGGTCCAGCACGAGCCCCCCTGCCGAGACCTCGTCGACGGTCCGCAGGGGCCGCTTGGGGGTCCGTCGGTTCCGTCGACCCGGCTTGGTACCGCCGGAACGGCCGGAAGGGGGAGGCATACCGGCGATGGTAGTGGCGGGGCGATGCGGTCATGACGAGCCGCGAAACGAGCGTGCGGACTGCCATATGCTCGCTTCTCGTGTCCGGACCAGCAGCCCCCTCCGCAACCACCGAGCAGGACGCCCCCGTGGAACCGCTTCGGATAGCCCAGCTCGCCGACGAGCTCGCCGAGCGCTTCGCCGCGGCTGGCCACCGGCTGTTCCTCGTCGGCGGGAGCGTGCGCGACCTGCTGCTCGGCCGCGAGGGCAACGACCTGGACTTCACCACCGACGCGCGTCCTGAGCAGGTGCAGCGCCTCGTCGCGGGCTGGGCGGACGCCGTGTGGGACACCGGGATCGCCTTCGGCACCCTCGGCATCGTCAAGAACGGCAGCACGCTGGAGGTCACGACCTTCCGCGCCGATACCTACGATCGGGTGAGCCGCAACCCCGAGGTCGTCTTCGGCGACACCATCGACGGCGACCTGCTGCGGCGGGACTTCACCGTCAACGCGATGGCCGTCGAGCTGCCCGCGCACCGCTTCGTCGACCTGCACGGCGGTCGTGCGGCGCTGGCCGCGAAGGTGCTCGACACCCCGGCTCCGCCGAACGAGTCCTTCGCCGACGACCCGCTGCGCATGCTGCGCGCCGCCCGCTTCGTCGCCCAGCTCGGCTTCGACGTCGCGCCGAGGGTGGTCGAGGCGATGCGCGGGATGGCCGAGGAGATCAACCGCGTCACCGCTGAGCGCGTGCAGGCGGAGCTGTCGAAGCTGCTCTGCGGCGAGCATGCGCGCAGGGGCGTGGAACTGCTGGTGGACACGGGTCTCGCGGACCACGTGTTGCCAGAAGTTCCCGCGATGCGGCTGGAAATCGATGAACACCATCAGCACAAGGACGTCTACCACCACTCGCTGGTTGTTCTTGATCAAGCGATTGACCTCGAAGAGGACGGCGCGGATCTGGTGCTGCGCCTTGCCGCGCTGCTCCACGACATCGGCAAGCCCGCGACCAGGCGTTTCGAGTCCGGCGGCGGCGTGAGCTTCCACCACCACGAGGTGGTCGGCGCGAAAATGGTGCGCAAGCGGCTGCGCGCGCTGAAGTACTCCAAGGAAATCGTCGAGGACGTCGCGCAGCTGGTCTATCTGCATTTGCGCTTCCACGGCTACGGCAAGGGCGAGTGGACCGATTCCGCGGTTCGCCGCTACGTCACCGATGCGGGTGATCTGCTCTCGCGGCTGCACAAGCTCGTGCGCGCGGACTGCACCACCCGCAACCGGCGCAAGGCGGGCGCGTTGCAGCGCACCTACGACGGTCTTGAGGAGCGGATCGCCAGGATCGCGGCCGAGGAGGACCTCAACCGGGTCCGCCCGGACCTCGACGGCAACGAGATCATGAGCCTGTTGGGCCTGTCCCCCGGCCCGCTGGTGGGCCAGGCTTGGAAGCACCTCAAGGAGCTGCGCCTCGACCGGGGACCGCTCAGCCGGGACGAGGCCGAGGCCGAACTGAAGGCGTGGGCCAGGGAGAAGGGGCTGGGCGACGGGGGCTCCTGAGGTCGACCAAGGGGGGTCGCATGATCAGGAAGTCCGCTGTCGCCGTGCTGTCCGTCATCGCTCTGGTGGGGTGCAAGCCGACCACCGAGTCACCACCGGCGCCGGTCACCACCACGGCGACGACGACCACGGTGGCCAAGGCGCCGGTGGTCTCAGGTGATGTGACGGTGCCGAACGTCGTCGGCATGGAGCACCAGAAGGCTCAGGACACGATGCAGGCGGCCGGTCTGCGCAACCTCGCCGAGGAGGACGCGACCGGCCGCAAGCGCCTGTTGATCAACGACAGGAACTGGGTCGTCGTCACCCAGGAGCCCGCGGCCGGGTCCGTCGTCCCGAAGACCACCAAGGTCCTGCTGAAGTCCAAGAAGAAGGACGACTAGGCGTCGGTCAGGAACTCGGCGAGCGACCGCGGCGCGCGGCCCAGAACCTCGGCGGCGTCCGGGAGGACCGCGTCGCGGAAGTCCCCGTCCGAAACCGGTTGGTAGTCGTCCACCGGCACTGAGGAGTCTCGGCAGGCGCAGCACACAGTCGTGCGCTTCGGTGAGGGAGCGCACGACTGCCGGTACTGCTCGGCCAGGGATGCGGCGTGGGCGCGCAGCTCGTCGTGGGCGGCGGTCCAGAACTCCACCAGCATCCGCCACGTCGGCACCGCGACACCTGACGCCGGCGACACGTCGGCGAACCGCGTCGCTCTCCGCACATATCGAGTTGGTGGGCCTACTCGTGGGCGGAGAAGTGGTGCGCGCAGCCGATGTGGCTGCACCACGAGCTGAGACCGGAGAAGTTGTTGCAGCGGCACGACCGGCATCGGCCGTAACCCGCGTTAATCGCGTCGTCCGTGTCGTGTTCGGTGGCCGGAATGGTCGGGGCAGCTGCCTCCGTGATCGTCAGCATGAGTGCGATCAGAACAAGAGCGAAACAGCCAGTGCGAGGGGGTTCGGCGCGGTCGTGCCGAACCCCGCACCGTTCGGCTGCCCGAACGCAGCTCAGGGATCAGTTGTTGGCCACGACGCTTCCCACTCCGACGATGAAGAGGGTCGCGTACTGATCGTGGGGGCCCCACATCTCGCTGGTGTTCAGGTCGGGCTCACCGTTGCCGTACTTCGTGTCAGCGACGCACCGAGTGGAGCCGGTGGGGGTGCGGTGGCACGCTGAAACGCTCAGCTGGTCACCCTTGACTCCGTTGAGCAATTGGGCGTGATAGAGATCGTTGCCGTCGTTCCTCCACAACCGGACGGTGCGACCGAAGCCCTTCGCTTCCCCGAGGAGGGTGAAGCCCGCCATCCTGGCCGATTCGGCTGAGGCGGGAGCGGCTTGGACCGGCGCGGTCGCGATCGATGCGAAGGCGAGTGCGATCAGCGCCGCGCTTGCTGCTTTCTTGAGCACAGAAGTCCCCTGTTCGAGAAAATGACAAAACGAAAATAATCGCGTTATCAAGTTCTCGGGCAACGGATTCAGGGCCGTGCGAAACCCGAAAGGGCTGCTATTTCCGGCTCATGCGGCGGTCGATGAGCAGGTACGCCGCGAGACCGACGAGGTAGGCGCAGGCGCCCGCCGCCATCAGCTCGGGTGACCGGCCGTCGGGGGCGACGAGCAGCGCGGTCGTGGTGATGGCGCTGACGAAGGTCAGGTTGAACAGCGCGTCGTAGAGCGCGAACACCCTCCCCCGCGCCTCGTCGCCGACGTCGTGCTGCACGGCGGAGTCCACGCAGAGCTTGATCATCTGGCTGCAGCAGGCGACGACGAGCACGGCGCCGAGGATGCTGGGCAGCGTCATGATCAGGCCGAGCCCGAGCTGCGCGACGGCGGAGACGACGAGCGCGCCGCAGACGGTGGCCTTCCTGCCGAAGCGGTGCACGGCGGGCGCGGTGATGAACGCGGCGAGGACCAGGCCGACCGCTCCGGCGGCCAGCGCCTCGCCGACCCCGGCGATCCCGGCCTTGAGCCAGCCGACGTCGGTGAAGGCGAAGCGCATGAGCAGCAGGCCGAGCAGCATCGACGTGCCGAAGCCGATGCGGTGCGCGACCAGGGCGGCGAAGCCGGTGGCGACGCTGCGCGTGCGCGCGGCGACCTTGCCGCTGTCGATGAGGCCGTGCGCGATGGCGGTGACGGCCTTCGCGGGCTCGTCGCGCTCATCGGGGCCGAGGGAGCCCCTGGCGAAGCCGGAGGCGGCCAGTGCGGCGAACACGGAGCCGAACACGGCGCACGCGGTCACCCACGCGGAGCCGAAGTCGTCGCCGCCGAAGACCGAGCGCAGCGCGAAGGCGCAGCCCCCGCCGACGGCGGCCATGGCGGCGCCGCCGGTCGCGAGGATCGCGTTGGCCTCGACGAGGTGCTTCTCGTCCATGGTGTGCGGGAGCGACGCGGACAGGCCAGCGCCGACGAAGCGGCTCACGCCCATCACGAGCAGCGCGCTCGCGTACAGGGGCAGCCCGGCGACCCCGGTGCCGACCGCGACGGCGACCAGCAGGATCAACGCGCCGCGCAGGAGGTTCGCCACGAGCAGCACCTGGCGCCGGTCCCACCGGTCCAGCAGCGCGCCCGCGAACGGTCCGACCAGCGAGTACGGCAGCAGGATCACGGCGAATCCGGCCGCGATGGCCAGCGGATCGGCCTCGCGCTCGGGGTTGAACAGCACGGCGCCGCCGATGCCGGCCTGGAAGACGCCGTCGCCCCAGTGCGCGAGGAACCGAGTGATCAACAACCGGGCGTAGCCGGGGGTGCCGAGAAGTCGGCGCAGACCGAGCCGGGGCGGCTTCGTCGAGGGTTCTGCGGCGGCCGGGTCCCCCGTGGCGGTCGTCACGGACCGAGGGTACGGGGCCGACGACGCCGAGCACGAGCCCACGACCCGTACAGGGGAACGCGGCTTTCCCGGCGCGGTTGCCGGGTCCCTGGAAGGTGAGTGGGATCATGGTCGGCGTGCAAGCCGAGGTAGAGGTCGAGCCGGGCACGCTTCTCGTCGCGACACCCAGCCTGGTCGATCCCAATTTCCGCCGAACGGTCGTCTACGTCATAGACCACCGCGACGAGGGCACCCTCGGCGTCGTGCTGAACCGGCCGAGCGAGATCGCCGTGCACGACGTGCTCCCGACCTGGGGCGAGCACGCCAGCAAGCCGCAGGCGATCTTCGTCGGCGGGCCGGTCGAGCAGAAGACGGCCCTGTGCCTCGCGGCGTTGCGGGCCGGCGAGGACGTGGCATCGCTGGACGGGCTGATCCAGGTCAGCGGGCCGGTCGCGCTGGTCGACCTGGACATCGAGCCCGAGGACCTGATGCCCCACGTGCGCGGCCTGCGGGTGTTCGCCGGGTACTCCGGCTGGAGCTCCGGTCAGCTGGAGGAGGAGATCGAGCGCGACGACTGGTTCGTGGTGCAGGCGTTGCCCAACGATGTGCTCAATCCCCCTGGCGCGGATCTCTGGGGCCGGGTGCTGCGTCGACAGGGAATGCCCCTGTCGCTGCTGGCCACCTACCCGGAGGACGTGAAGTGCAACTGACCAAGGACCGCCTGCTGGGCTGCCTGCTCGGCGGAGCCGTCGGGGACGCGCTCGGCGCCCCCGTGGAGTTCATGTCGCTGCGCGACATCCGCAACCGCTACGGCGAGCAGGGGTCCCGCGACTTCGACGGCGCGTACCGCAGGGACGGCGGCGCGATCACCGACGACACCCAGATGACGCTGTTCACGCTGGAAGGGCTGCTGCTCTCCGACCGCGCGTCCAACCCGGTGCCGTCCGTGCTGCGCGCGTACCTGCGTTGGCTGCACACCCAGGGCTTCCCGTGGGACGAGGTCTCGCGGTCGATCAAGGACGTCGAGCCGGAGCCCGCGGGGAAACTGGTGCACGTGCAGGAGCTGCACAGCCAGCGCGCTCCCGGGCACACCTGCGTGACCGCGCTGCGCGCGAGCACCTACGGCAAGGTCGGCACCACCACGGACCCGATCAACGACTCCAAGGGCTGCGGCGGAGTCATGCGCGCGGCGCCCGCCGGGATCTTCAGCTCCTACGTCAGCGACTCGTTCTGGCTGGGCTCTGCCGTCGCGGCGCTCACCCACGGACACCCCTCGGGCTACCTGTCGGCA
Organism: Allokutzneria sp. NRRL B-24872; assembly: GCF_002155965.1. Classification (GTDB taxonomy): domain Bacteria; phylum Actinomycetota; class Actinomycetes; order Mycobacteriales; family Pseudonocardiaceae; genus Allokutzneria. The sequence continues at coordinate 89,031 of NZ_MUMH01000006.1, read as the reverse complement.
GGCGTGTTCGCGGCGATGACGAGCCTGCTGCTGCGCGGGGCGGACCTGGGGACCGCGCTCGACAGCGCGATGGCTGAGCTGCGCAAACACCCTCGCCACGAGGAGACGCTGAACGCGCTGACCCAGGCCCGTGCGCTCGCCGAGCGGGGAAGGCCGACACCGGAGGAACTGGAGGCCTTGGGCGGCGGTTGGGTCGGCGAGGAGGCGCTGGCGATCGCGGTCTGCTGCGCGCTCGTCGGCAAGGACTTCGAGGACGCGTTGCTGCTGTCGGTCAACCACTCCGGCGACTCGGACTCCACCGGGGCGATCTGCGGGAACCTGCTCGGCGCCCGCGACGGCGTCGGCGTGATCCCGCTGCGCTGGCAGTCCGGGGTCGAGCTGGTCGAGGTCGTCCGCGAGATCGCCGACGACACCTACGAGCTGCTCAGCCGCCCAGCAGGGCCTTAGCGCAGCCACCGCCGCAGCACCCGCCACAACCACCGGCGGCGGGCTTCTCCGGCACGGCCGCCGCGGCCTGGTTGCCGAGCGAGCCACCGGCCATCATCATCCCGAACAGCCCGACGACGCCGATCACCATGATGATCACCGTGGCCAGCGCGTCCGGGACGGCGATGGCGATCCCACCCGCGACGGCGGCGACGGCTCCCGCTGCAAGGAACGGCAGCCCGGCGACCCGGTTGGCGGCCCGGAAGGTGTCGTCGTCCCGCATGCTCGCCTCGGTGCGGACCCCGGCGAAGCGGTTGCGCGGCAGCCTGCCGAGCAGCCCGAGCGCGCCGATCACCGCGACGGCCAGTCCCGCCACGATCAGCACCGCGCCGAGCGCGGTCTGCACGATGAAGGGGGCGGGTGCGTCGATCCCAGCAGCGTTCGTCACGCCACGAGGGTAAGCGAGGCCAGGTGTCCTCTACGCTCCACCGCTCAGCAACCTTGCCGTCATCCGAATGGGGTGTGCTCCGCGTCATGCTGCGACGTCTTCTCCCCGTGGCCCTCGCCACGACCACAGCGCTCCTGCTGGCCTCTGCGGCGCCCGCCTCCGCGCACTCCTCCGGGGTGCGCCTGCTCGGCGAGCACATCGTGCCGTTCGCGCAGGACCACCAGGGCACGACGGTGGGTGGCCTCTCCGGGATCGACTACGACCCGAAGACCGGCACGTACGTCCTGATCAGCGACGACAGGTCGGACCGGCAGCCCGCGCGGTTCTACACCGCCAAGATCGACATCACCAAGGACGCCCTGCGCGGCTTCGAGCTCACCGGTACCAAGCCGTTCCTGCGCGCCGACGGCAGCACCTTCCCGTCGTACTCCAAGGACCCGGCGGGGTCGACCGATCCCGAGGACATCCGTATCGACCCGTGGACCGGCGACTACTGGTGGACCAGTGAGGGAGATCGCATCACCGGGGACAAGCCGGTGCTCGTCGATCCCACCGTGGGCGCGGTCGGCAAGGACGGCAAGTTCGTCCGGCAGCTGCCCCTCGCGCCGAACCTGAAGATGTCCGCGCAGGAGGTGGGGCCGCGTCGCAACGCCGTGCTGGAGGGCCTGACCTTCGCCGCGGGCGGTTCGCTGGTGGTCAGCTCGATGGAGGGCCCGCTGATCCAGGACGGAGTCGACCCGACGCTGACCGACGGCGCGCTGTCCAGGATCACCGTCCAGGACCGCTTCGCCGGGCGCGTGCTCTCGCAGTACGCCTACCCGCTGGACAAGGTGCACGCGGCGCCGAACCCCGCTGGCGGCTTCTTCGTCAACGGCGTCGACGCGATCCTCGCGGTGAACCAGTTCGACCCGACGAAGTTCCTGGTCATGGAGCGCTCGTTCGCCACCGGCGCGACTCCGTCCAACAGCATCCGCATCTACGAGGCGGACACCTCCGGCGCCACCGACGTGAAGCGGCTGGGCTCGGTGAAGGACGCCAAGAAGCTCAAGCCCGTGCGCAAGCGCCTGCTCGTCGACCTCGCGTCGCTGAAGCTGTCCTCCGTGGACAACGTCGAGGGCATGAGCTGGGGCCCGCGCCTGCCCACCGGGGAGCGGACGCTCGTGCTGGTGAGCGATGACAACTTCGCGAAGAACCAGGTGACCCAGGTGATTGCCCTGGCGGTTCGCTGAACCGGGGAGCTGTGCCGGAGCGCGGCGGTCGGTTCGGTCGAGATCATGAGAACTCGATCACTGGCCGCCGCGTTCGCATTGCTGGCCGCGCTGCTCACCCCGGCGGTCGCGACGGCCGCGCCGGGCGTGCGCTTCCTCGGCGCGCAGGTCGTCCCGTTCAAGCTCGACTTCCAGGGCACGTCGGTCGGCGGGCTCTCCGGCATCGACTACGACCCCAGGGGCGGCGAGTACGTCCTGATCAGCGACGACCGCTCCTACCTGCAACCGGCGCGGGTCTACCGCGCGCGGATCGACCTGGACCGGACGGCGCTGCGCTCGGTGCGCTTCACCGGAACGCAGCCGCTGCGCCGCCCGGACGGCTCGACCTACCCGCTGAACGCGATCGACCCCGAGGAGGTCCGGGTCGACCCGTGGAGCGGCCAGTACTGGATCAGCCAGGAGGGCAACCGCGCCAACCCGACGATCCAGCCCACCATCCACCGGGCCGAGCGCACCGGCGCGCACGCGGGCGAACTCCCCCTCCCGGCCAACTACCAGGTCACGGCGGAGCGCGGGCCCCGGCAGAACCTGGTGCTCGAAGCGATCACGTTCAGCCGTCGCGGCGCGGTGCTGACCAGCGCGATGGAGGGGCCGCTGCTGGAGGACGGCCCGGTGCCGACCACGAAGGCGGGTGCGCTCTCGCGGATCACCCTGCACTCACGCGGCGGCGGAGTCCTCGCGCAGCACGCCTACAAGCAGGAGCCGCTGTACGCGGAGTCCGACCCGAGCAGCCCGTGGCACGCGGACACCGGCGTCGCGTCGATCCTGGCCGACCCCGTCGACCCGAGCCGCTACCTGGTGCTGGAGCGGACCTACGTGCCGGGACCGGGCTACAAGGCACGCGTCTACGAGATCTCCACGCGTGGCGCGACCGACGTGAAGAACGTGGACTCGCTGGCGAAAGCGCAGGTCAAGCCGGTGAGCAAGCGTCTCGTGCTGGATCTGGCCGAGCTGCCGATGAAGGCGGTGTTCAACATCGAGGGCATGACCTGGGGGCCGCCGCTGTCCACGGGTGAGCGGTCGTTGGTGCTGGTGGGGGACGACAACTTCACGCAGGAGGAGGCCACTCAGGTGATCGCGCTCGCGCTGCGCTGGCCGTAGCGTCCACTCCCGGAGTTGTCAGCAACTCACCGGGAGAGTCGACATGGCGAAAAGACTTCACCTGATCGGACTCGTGACCGCACTCTCGGTCGCCGTCGCCACCCCGGCGTCGGCGACCGAGGAGTCGCGGATGAGCCTCGAAGAGAAGGTCGGCCAGCTCTTCGTCACCTACGCCTACGGCGCGACCGCCGACACCACCGATCCGGCGCACGTGGCCGCGAACCGCAAGGAACTCGGCGTTGACAACGCCAAGCAGCTCATCGAGAAGTACCACCTCGGCGGCGTCATCTACTTCGCGTGGGCGGGCAACACCGCCAACCCCGCGCAGACCGCCGGGCTGTCCAACGGGCTCCAGGCCGCGTCGAAGCTGCCCCTGCTGATCAGCACCGACCAGGAGCACGGCGTGGTCTACCGCGTCGGCGAACCCGCGACGCAGTTCCCCGGCAGCATGGCGCTCGGCGCCTCCCGCTCCGCCGATCTAGCGGAGGACGCCGGCCGGATCGCCGGGCGCGAGCTGCGCGCGATGGGCATCAACCAGAACTACGCGCCCGACGCGGACGTCAACGTCAACCCGGCCAATCCGGTGATCGGCGCGCGGTCCTTCGCCGAGGACCCGAAGCTCGCCGCGCGGCTGACCGCCGCCCAGGTCGAGGGCTACCAGCGCGGCGGTGTGGTGGCGACCGCCAAGCACTTCCCCGGGCACGGCGACACCAACGTGGACAGCCACACCGGCATCCCGGTGATCAACCACAGCCGGGAGCAGTGGGAACGCCTCGACGCTCCCCCGTTCCGCGCGGCCATCGCCAGCGGGATCGACTCGATCATGACCGGCCACCTCGTGGTGCCCGCGCTCGACGCCTCCGGCGATCCGGCGACCCTGTCCAAGCCGATCATCACCGGCCTGCTCCGCGAGAAGCTCGGCTTCCGGGGCGTGGTGGTCACCGACTCGCTCGGCATGGCCGGAGTGCGGCAGAAGTACGGCGACGCGCGCGTTCCGGTGCTCGCGTTGAAGGCGGGCGTCGACCAGCTGTTGAAGCCGCCGAACATCGACCTCGCCTACAACGCCGTGCTGAAGGCCGTGCGCGACGGCGAGCTGACGGAAGCGCGGATCGACGAGTCCGTGCGCCGCATCCTGAAGCTGAAGCGCCAGCGCGGGCTGTTCGCGAACCGCTTCGTCGACCCGAAGCCGGTGGTCGGCACGCCCGCGAGCCTTCGTGCCGCGCAGGAGGTCGCCGATCGCGGCACCACGGTGCTCCGCAACTCCGTGCTTCCGTTGCGCGACAAGCCCGCCAAGGTCCTGGTCACGGGCTGGGGAACCACGGCCGAACCGGCTCCGGCCAAGCTCGGCGAGTCCCTGGCGCGGCGAGGTGCGGCGACGACCGTGCTGCCGACCGGGGCTAAGCCGACGCAGGCGCAGATCGACGCGGCCGTAGCGGCTGCCGGTGATCTCAACGTGGTGATCACCAACAACGCCTCCCCCGAGCAGCAACAGCTGGTCAAAGCGTTGCAGGGCACGGGGAAGCGCGTCGTGGTGATCGGCGTCCGCGAGCCCTACGAAGCCGCTTCGCTGACGGTGACTTACCTGGCGACGTACTCGTACGCGCGCCCGGCGTTGGAGTCGGCGGTGCGCGTCATCTACGGCGAGGTCGCTCCGCGCGGCAAGCTCCCCGTGACGGTGCCCGGCCACTTCGCGTTCGGCCACGGGCTGACCTGGAGGATCTGATGCGTCGCCTCGTTCTCCTCGTCATCGTGGCGCTCCTGCTCACGGGAACGCCCGCGCTCGCCGCACCCGCTGGGCTGCGGGTGCTGTCGTTCAACATCCACACCGGCATCGGCGTGGACAACCGGCTCGACCTGACCCGCGTCGCGCAGACGATCCGCGCCACCAAGGCAGATGTCGTTGGCCTGCAAGAGGTCGACGTGCACTGGTCGGAGCGGAGCAACTGGGTTGACCAGGCGTCCTCGCTCGCGTCCGCTCTGGGGATGCACGTGTTCTTCGCGCCGATCTACGACCTCGACTCGGTGCAGGCGGGCAAACCGCGTCGGCAGTTCGGCGTCGCGCTGCTGAGCCGCTTCCCGATCCTGTCGGCGGAGAACCACAAGATCACGCGTCTTTCCACGCAGAGCGGCAATCCGGTTCCCGAGCTGATGCCCGGCTTCCCGGAGATCGTCGTCGACGTCCACGGCGTGCGGACCCACGTCTACACGACGCACCTGGACTACCGGGGCGATCCGTCCGTGCGGCGGATGCAGGTCGCGGACACGCTGAAGGTGCTCGGCCAGGACCGCGGCGCGCCGAGGATTCTCGTCGGCGACTTCAACGCGGGCCCGGACGCGCCTGAGTTGAGTCCACTGTGGACAGAGCTGAGCGACGGGTGGCTCGCGGCGCGCGGGCGCTCCGGCGGGCTCACGTATCCCGTTGACCCGCCGGAGAAGCGCATCGACTACGTCACCGCGTCCTCGCCCGTGCGGTTCCGGTCGGTCGACGTGCTGGTCAGCCCCGTTTCCGACCATCTCCCCGTGCTCGCCGAACTCGTGCTGCCGCGCCCGCGTTCGCCTTGGGGCTCGGCGAACCAGGTGCTGCGCAAGGGAACCGCCGCGGTGCCGCCGCTCGCTCCGATCGCGCAGGACGGGCCCTATCCGGGCGGGGTGGTGCTCGGCGCTCGGGACGGCGTGATCTTCGAGCACGCCGCGTTCGGGGACGCTCTGCGGCACAACGAGAACGGCGAGCTGCCGCCCGCGTCTCGGTTACCGATGCGGCCGGACACGATCTTCGACGTCGCGTCGATCTCCAAGCTGTTCACCAGCGTCGTCGCGATGCAGTTCGCCGAGCGCGGGCGCATCGACCTCGACGCACCCGTCGCCCGCTATCTGCCGGAATTCGCGTTCAACGGCAAGGAATCCGTGACGTTGCGGCAGGTGTTGACGCACACCTCCGGTCTTCCCGCCGGGCTCGCGATCGGTTCCATCCCGACGATCCCCGAGCGGCTCACGGCGATCTACCGCGTCGGCCTGCGCGCGGCGCCGGGGACCCGTTACGAGTACTCGGACCTGAGCCTGATCATCGTCGGCAAAGTGTTGGAACGGGTGTCCGGGCGCGCGTTGCCGGAGCTGGTCGCTGACGGCATCACCGGGCCGCTTCGCTTGCGCGACACCATGTACAACCCGCCGTCGTCCTTGCGCAGTCGCATCGCTCCGACGCAGGTCACGGCCGCGCGCGGGCTGATCTGGGGCGTTGTGCACGACTCCACGTCCTGGAGCCTCGGCGGAACCGCTGGCCACGCGGGCGTTTTCAGCACCGCCGCCGATCTCGCGGTGTTCGCGCAGATGCTGCTCAACGGCGGGCGCTACGGCTCCGCGCAGGTGCTCTCGCCGGACAGCGTGCGCGCCATGACCACCAACTGGAACGCGGCGTTCGTCGGTGCCGACCGTGGGCTCGGGCTCGACATCTACAAGCACTCGTTCATGGGCGCCATGGCCGCGCCGTCCACCGTGGGGCACACCGGTTTCACGGGAACTTCGCTGGTCATCGACCCGGTCACGCGCTCGATCCTGATCTTGATGACCAATCGGGTCCACCCCACGTCGTCCGGCCCCTCGGTGAATCCCAAGCGCCAGGCCATCGCCGACGCCGTGGCCCGATCCGTGCCCGTCCGCCCGCTCGCCGGGCCCACCGCGTGGTTGGCCACCGCGCCGACCTCGACCTTGACGCTGCCCGTCAAGGGAGGTGCCGCGGTGGAGTTCGGCCTGTGGGTCGACACCGAGCCCGGCGACACGTTCTCGCTGGAGACGTCGGCGGACGGCGTCACGTGGCAACCGCTGCCGTTCTCGCTGCGCGATTCGGATGGCGCGTGGTCTTCGCCCGGCACCGTTTCCGGATTCCTGGGACGCTCGTGGGCGCGGGCGTCGACCACGCTGCCCGCGGCCACCGTGCATTTGCGGTGGTGGCAAAGGAACAATGCGGAAGTACAGGGGCGAGGTGTGTACGTGGACGCGATCCGGGTCGACGGCAGGCCCGTTGACGAGGCAAAACTCGTTGCTTCAGGATTCGCTCCGAGTGCTACCTAGAGTGTTCGGCTTCCCCATTTTGGCAAGCAGGAGAATTCGGGAGAATGGGCGTGGACGACGAAGACCAGCGAGAGGCGGTGAATGAGATGTCCAGCGCAGTGGAGTTGGGTCCCTACACCCTGGACGACTGGCTGAGCCTTGCGCCGGTGGAGGGTTACCGCGTTGAGCTTGTCGACGGGCACTACGTCATGAGCCCAGCTCCGGCCATGCTGCACAACTACGTCGCGGACGAGCTGAGGGTCGTTCTGCAGAACGCGGTCAAGTGGCTCGGGCTGGTCGCGGTCACCGGGATCAACGTCCGCGTCGGCGACCGTGGCTACATTCCCGATGTCGCGGTCTGCGGGCTGACCGACTCCGTGGTGACGCCCGCCGAGGAGATCCTGCTCGCGGTGGAAGTGGTCTCACCGTCGACCGTCAGGACCGATCGACTGGAGAAGCCGATCGCGTACGCCGCTGCCGGAATCCCCCGCTACTGGCGGGTCGAGTTCTCCGCGGCGCGGACTCCGACGATCTTCTGCTTCGAGTTGGACGACGGTTGCTACCGGCAGGTGGCCTTCGCCGACGGCACCGCGACCGCCGAGGTGTCGGTGACCGACGAGGTCGTGGTCAAGCTGAACGTGCACGACATCCTCCCTCCGGAGCGGCGGAGCCGCTGACCCGCGCGGCAAGGGGGTTGAACACGGGGAGTACTCTGAAGGTGTGAGCACTGGTTTTCTGCTCCTTAGCCAGCCGCGCTGACCGTACGAACGGTCCGCGCGGCAACCCCTCATGCCCTCCCTGGGCTGAGGGGTTTGTTGTTGCTAGGGCCAGAAGTGTTCGCGCGGGGACGCCCGCACCCGGGAAGGAAAGGGAACGACGATGAGCACCGAGGCAGCCGCCGAGAGCGGCACCCAGGACGCGGTACCGGCACACCGGTACACCGCGGCGCTGGCCGGCCGGATCGAGAGCCGCTGGCAGGACCACTGGGAGGACAAGGGCACCTTCCAGGCGCCGAACCCCTCTGGCTCCCTGGCGGACCCGGGCGCGGCGGCGGGCCGCGAGAAGCTGTTCGTCCAGGACATGTTCCCCTACCCCTCCGGGGCCGGGCTGCACGTCGGCCACCCGCTGGGCTTCATCGGCACGGACGTCTTCGCCCGCTTCCACCGGATGAACGGCCGCAACGTCCTGCACACCATGGGCTTCGACGCCTTCGGCCTGCCCGCCGAGCAGTACGCGGTGCAGACCGGGCAGCACCCGCGCAAGACCACCGAGGCCAACATCGAGACCTACCTGCGGCAGATCCGCAGGCTGGGCCTGGGCCACGACGACCGGCGGCGGATCTCCACGATCGACCCCGGCTACTACAAGTGGACCCAGTGGATCTTCCTGCAGATCTACAACTCCTGGTTCGACGCGCGAGTCAACAAGGCGCGGCCGATCGCCGAGCTGGAGGCGGAGTTCGCCGCTGGTGAGCGCGCCACCGCCGACGGCCGCGCGTGGGCCGAGCTGAGCGCGTCGGACCGGCAGCGCGAGCTGAACTCCTTCCGCCTGGCCTACCTGTCCGAGGCGCCGGTGAACTGGTGCCCCGGCCTGGGAACGGTGCTGGCCAACGAGGAGGTCACCGCGGACGGCCGCAGCGAGCGCGGCAACTTCCCGGTGTTCCGCCGCAACCTGCGCCAGTGGATGATGCGGATCACCGCCTACTCCGACCGCCTGGTGGACGACCTGGACCGGCTGGACTGGCCGGACAAGGTCAAGGCCATGCAGCGCAACTGGATCGGCCGCTCCCAGGGCGCGCGGGTCAGCTTCGCAGCGGGCGAGCACGCCATCGAGGTCTTCACCACCCGCCCGGACACGCTGTTCGGCGCGACCTACATGGTGCTGGCGCCGGAGCACCCGCTGGTCGACGCGCTGGTCCCGGACGCGTGGCCGTCCGATGTGGACAGTCGGTGGACCTCGGGCGCGGCGACCCCGGCCGAGGCGATCGCGACCTACCGCCGCGCCGCCTCGATGAAGTCCGAGTTGGAGCGCCAGGAGAACAAGGACAAGACGGGCGTCTTCGTCGGCGCCTACGCGGAGAACCCGGTCAACGGGGCCAAGATCCCGGTCTTCGTGGCCGACTACGTGCTGAGCGGCTACGGCACCGGCGCGATCATGGCGGTGCCCGGCCAGGACACCCGCGACTGGGACTTCGCCGAAGCCTTCGGGCTGCCCATCATCCGCACGGTCAGGCCTTCGGACGGCTTCGAGGGCAAGGCTTTCACCGGTGATGGGCCTGCGATCAACTCTGGCTTCCTGGACGGCATGGCGGTCGCCGAGGCCAAGCCACGGATGATCGCGTGGCTGGAGGAGCGCGGGGTCGGCGAGGGCACCGTCCAGTACAAGCTGCGCGACTGGCTGTTCTCGCGGCAGCGCTACTGGGGCGAGCCGTTCCCGATCGTCTACGGCGCCGACGGTGTGCCGCGCGCGCTGCCGGAGAGCATGCTGCCGATCGAGCTGCCGGAGGTCGACGACTACTCGCCGAAGACCTTCGACCCGGAGGACGCGCAGAGCGAGCCGTTCGCGCCGCTGGGCCGCGCCACCGACTGGGTCGAGGTCGAGCTGGACCTGGGTGAGGGCAAGCAGACCTACCGCCGCGACATCAACACGATGCCGAACTGGGCGGGTTCCTGCTGGTACCAGCTGCGCTACATCGACCCGTACAACACCGAGACGCTGTGCGACCCGGGCGCCGAGCAGTACTGGATCGGCAAGGACCCGGCCAAGCACGGCGCGAACGACCCCGGCGGCGTCGACCTGTACATCGGCGGCGTCGAGCACGCGGTGCTGCACCTGCTGTACTCGCGGTTCTGGCAGAAGGTCCTGTTCGACCTGGGCCACGTCAGCTCGGAGGAGCCCTTCCGCAAGCTGTTCAACCAGGGCTACGTCCAGGCCTACGCCTACACCGACTCGCGCGGGTCCTACGTGCCCGCCGAAGAGGTGGTCGAGCGCGATGGCAAGTACTTCCTGGGAGACCAGGAGGTCAACCGCGAGTACGGCAAGATGGGCAAGAGCCTGAAGAACGTCGTCACGCCGGACGAGATGTGCGACAACTACGGCGCCGACACCTTCCGGCTGTACGAGATGTCCATGGGGCCGCTGGAGCTGTCCCGGCCGTGGGCGACCAAGGACGTTGTTGGCGCGCAACGGTTCCTGCAGCGGCTGTGGCGCAACCTGGTCGACGAGGAGTCCGGCGAGCTGCGCGTCACCGACACGTCGCCGGACGAGGACACGCTGCGCGCGCTGCACAAGGCGATCTCCGGGGTCCGCGAGGACTACCAGAACATGCGCAACAACACCGCCGCCGCGAAGCTGATCGAGCTGAACAACCACGTCACCAAGCGCTTCTCCGCCGAGGCGGGCACGCCGCGCCAGGTGGCCGAGGCGATGGTGCTGATGCTGGCGCCGCTGTGCCCGCACGTGGCCGAGGAGCTGTGGTCGCGGCTGGGCTCCACGGAGTCCCTGGCGCACGGGCCTTTCCCGGTCGCGGAGGAGCGGTACCTGGTCGAGGACTCGGTGGAGTACCCGATCCAGGTCAACGGCAAGGTCCGCTCGCGCGTGGTCGTTCCGGCCGACGCCGGGGTCGACCAGGTCAAGGCCGCCGCGCTGGCCGAGGAGAAGATCGTCGCGGCGCTGGCCGGTGGTGAGCCCCGCAAGGTGATCGTGGTGCCCGGCCGCCTGGTCAACGTGGTGCTGTAGCACGTCTTTTCGCGAACTACGCGCCGCCCGCTGTGAAAGAACGCAGCGGGCGGCGCTTTGTTGGGTACGTTCGGGTTCATGATCAGTGCAACGGGGGGACGGCGTCGCGCGCTGTTCGTGGCGGGCGTCGTGGGTGCGGCGGTGCTGGTGGGTGCCACGCCCGCGCAGGCGAACCCGTTGTCGTGGAAGGACTGCGCGGACAACGCGGAGCTGAAGTGCGCTTCGCTCGACGTGCCGTTGGACCACGCTGAGCCCGGCGGTGACCGCGTCACGCTCGCGCTGGTCAAGGCACCTGCGCGCAAGCAGTCGGAGCGGCTGGGCTCCGTGGTGGTCAACCGCGGCGGGCCGGGTTTCTCCACGATCCAGTACCTGGAGCTGATCAAGGGCAAGCACCTGCCCGCGCCGTGGGACGAGCGCGTGTGGGACCGCTACGACGTGATCGCGTTGGACCAGCGCGGCGTTGGCAAGGCGACGCCTGCGGTGAAGTGCTTCGCCACTCCGGAGGCCGCCGCCGCGTTCGGCGCGGGCGTGCCCACGGTTCCGGTGAGCCTGGCCGACGTGATGAAGCGCGCCGCCAAGGACGCCGAGTTCGCGTCGGAGTGCCGCAAGCACAGCGGAAAGCTCCTCGACCACATGTCGACCGCTGCCGTCGCGCGTGACCTCGACCTGGTGCGCGCGGCGCTCGGCGAGCAGCGGCTGAACTTCCTCGGCCAGTCCTACGGCGTCGCGCTCGGCACCGTCTACGCCAACATGTTCCCCGCGCGCACCGGAGCGTTGGTGCTGGACAGCGTGCTGAACCCGGCGATCACCACCACGGGCGCGATCGGCTCCGTGCCGTCCGAGCGGATCGGTTCGGACACCGCGACCCGCGACACCATGCGCGAGTTCCTGCGGTTGTGCGCGCAGGGCAAGACCTGCCAGTTCGCCAAGCACGGGCCCGGCGCCTACCGCGACCTGCTCGCGAAGCTCCGGGCGGAGCCGTTGTCGTTGACCACGCCGGAGGGCAAGGAGGTCTCGCTGACGTATTCCAAGCTCCTCGTCTACGTCGGCGGACGGCTCTACCAGACCAATGCGTGGTCCGGGATCGACTACATGCTCGACCTGACCCACCGCGTCCTCGCCGAGCCCACCGGCCAGGCGGCTTCGGACCTGGCGCAGGTGGTGGCCTACCTGGACGAGTACGAGCCCGACAACCCGTACAACGACCTGACTCCGGCCTACAGCGCCTTCACCTGCAACGACGACGACACCTCGAAGTTCGCGCTCGCGTGGTGGAAGGCGGCCGAGCGCCGAGAGCGGATCGCGCCGAACTTCGCGACGCTGCGCGCCTACGAGACCAGTCAGTGCGCGTCGTGGCAGGCCAAGCCCAAGGAGCGCTACACCGGCCCGTGGCGCGGCAAGAACGAGCGGCCCGCGCTGATCGTCAACAACCGCTTCGACTCCGCGACCCCGCTCTCCGGAGCCGTCGAGCTGAGCCGGACGTTGAACAGCCGCCTGCTGATCGCGGAGGGCTGGGGACACATCGCCGCGCAGCAGTCCACCTGCGCGATCACCGCCACCTCCGACTACCTCGTGACCGGCGCCCTCCCCCGGCCCGGCGCGACCTGCAAGCCCGACACCGTCCCGTTCAGCTAGTCCACAGTGGACAGAACGTGAGTTGATGTCGGCGAGGGATGTCAGATACTGGCTGTAGCTTGCTCGACATGAACTGGACCTGGGACAGGTTCGTCAACGGGGATGATCCGCGAATCTTTCACTTCACTCACGTGGACAACCTGCCTTCGCTGGTCGAAGCAGGTGAGCTGATGGCTGACTGCGTAGTCCGCAAGGGTGAGCGGAGCGTTGTCGAGGTCGGCAACCAGGACATCAAGGCGAGCAGACGTGGGAGACGGGTACCTGTCGAGCCTGGCGGAGTCGTTGGTGAGTACGTGCCCTTCTACTACGCTCCGCGGTCACCGATGTTGTTCCAGGTAGCGCATAGCTATCACATCCAAGGGCAACAGATTCAAGATCAGCTGGTGTACCTCGTTAGCCGTGTGTCCACAGTGGCCGGACGATGCCGTGTCGTGGCAACTGACAGGAACGCCGCGCTGCTGCTTGCTGAGTTCGCTGAAGGCCCAGAAGGCGTAGCCAAGATGATCGACTGGCCGCTGATGCGACAGGTCATGTGGAACTCGACGGAGGAGAGACCGGATCGGAAGGAGCGCCGCATGGCTGAGCTTCTTGTCCATCGCGGCGTGCCTGTGGACTGCATCACCGGGCTCGTCACCCGGACGCAGGACACTGCGGACGTTGTCCGAGACCACGTGGCTGGTACATGCTTAGCCGAACTAAGGTTGCTCACCTGTCCTGACTGGTACTTCGACGAGCGGGGATGGTGAACCGATGATCAGATTCGCCTTCGGGAACCTGCTACGCGCTGACGTCGAAGCCGTGGTGAATCCGGTCAACTGCGTTGGCGTGATGGGTAAGGGGCTTGCCCTGCAGTTCAAGCGGGCATTCCCTGAGATTGTCGAACCCTACGAGAACGCGTGCGCCACAGGAGAGATACAACCTGGTCGAGTGCAGACGATCGATCGAGGTGCTGGCGAGAAACCTCGATGGATTCTCAATGTTCCAACAAAACGTCACTGGCGCCAGCCGAGCAGGCTGGATGACGTGGAAGCAGGGGCTGCCGCACTTGCGGAGTCAATTGAAAGGCAAGGGATTCGATCCGTTGCTGTAGCGCCTCTCGGGTGCGGTAATGGTGGCCTTGACTGGTTTGTAGTTTTGCCAATTCTGCTTAAACACCTGGCTCCGTTGGAGTCGGTAGACGTTGTCATATATCCGCCAGCAGGCGCTCCCGCTCCGGAAGACATGCCCAACCGCAGCCTCCGGCCAAGTATGACTAGTCGTCGTGCGGGAGTGATAGTTCTCTTCGCCGAGTTCGTACGTAGGTCGGAATCATTCCGCGTAGCATTCCAAGCTGACAGCTTGGCGCGCCTGGAGATGCAGAAGCTGGTCTACTTCGCCCAAGTCCGATCTGATGATCGTTACTGGGATTTCGAGAGGGGGCGCTACGGCCCTTACTCGCATGGCCTTGAGAGGGAGCTTCGGTCATGGGAAGGGCATTTCCTGATCGGGTTCGGTGATGCAACCGATAAGGTCATGGAGCTGCGCCCAGTACGCCTGCTTCCGGATGCGATCAAGCAGGCGGACGGCGAGCGCCTGTTTAGGCAGCAAGAAGTGATCGATGATGTTCTGAAGCTGCTGGTTGGCTGGGAGAACACCTACGAACTTGAGCTCCTTGCTACGGTGCTTTTCTTGAGCGAGTGTAAGCTTGCTTCCAGTGCTGAAGGTGCATACGAGATCATCCAAAAATGGGATGCTCCTGCACGCCTTTTCACTAGCCGACATGTGCGGATTGCCTGGCGTCATCTCTGTGAACAAGGTTGGATAGCTGACAACATCTCCATGTCAGTGTGATCAGGAGAAGCCGACGACGGAGGCCAGCTCGGTGAGCATGGACTCGAAGAGCGGCTCGGCGTCGGGCACGGCGAACGGGAAGCGGCCGAAGACCTCCAGCGCCACGTGGCCGTACAACCGCGCCCACCACTGGAGCATCAGGTAGATGGTGCCCAGCTGGAGCTTCTCCTCCGGCACGCGGATGCCGGTCGCGGCCAGGCTCGCGCTGACGTCGTCGCGGTAGGCGGCCAGCTCGGCGCGCAGGGCATCGGGCACGTCGAGCGAGTCCGACAGGAAGATCTTGTGCTCGGACAGCAGCTGCCCGGCGATCTCCAGGAACACCCGGCCGAAGTGGTCCTGGGCAGGGCGGTTGACCGGAGTGTTGGTCTCCTCCGGGCTGGTGGCGAAGACGAGCGTGAACTCCCTCGGGTGCGCGAGCGCCCAGCGGCGGAAGGCGCGGCAGACGGTGAACACGCGCTCAGCGGGCTGGTCGAGGGGAACGGCGGCGATCTGCGGGGTGAGCGTGGCGGCCAGGTCGGCGGAGATGTCGTCGCAGACGTGGCGCAGCAGGTCGGCGCGCGAGTCGTAGTAGCGGTACAGCGCGGGGGCGGTGATGCCGAGCTCGCGGGCGATGGCGCGCAGCGTCACGGCGTGGCTGCCGTCCTCGACGAGCAGTCGGCGGGCGCAGGCCAGGATCTCGCGCTCCGTGTCGGCCCGCAGTTTCTCGCGCCGAGTGCTCTCGGTCATACCTCACCCCATCGGGTTGTAAACGGTGTTCACCGTCGCGTACGGTCACGAACGGTGGTGAACACCGTTTACTGACTGCACCGGCTCTCGCACGGTAGCCGCAGCGGTCACCGGACTACCAGTCGCCGGAGGCTCGATCGTGTTCGTCTCGTGGGGTTCCCTCGTCCACCGCCGCCGCTGGCTGGTGGCGATCGCGATCGTGCTGTTCACCGTCGTCGGCGGGGCCTGGGGCGCAGGGGTCTTCGGCCAGCTCTCGCAGGGCGGCTACGAGGACCCGGGCAGCGAGGCGGCGCGGGCGACGACCACCGCCAAGGAAGCGCTCGGGCGCCAGGGCGGCGACTTCGCCGTCGTCTACACCGCGCCGAGCGGCACCGTCGACGACGCGGCGTTCGCCACGAAGGTCACCGAGCGGCTGCGCGCGCTGCCCTCCGACAAGGTCGAGCGCGTGCTGTCCTACTGGGACACCAAGGCACCGCAGTTCGCCGACGCGGAGAAGAAGCGCGGGGTCGCGGTGGTGACCCTGAAGTCCACGGACGAGAACGAGAAGATCAGCCAGTACCCGGAGCTGCGGGATGCGCTCCAGGTGGACGGCGCGCGCACGGAGATCGCCGGTTTCGTGCCGATGGCCGCGGCGATCAACGAGACCACCCAGACCGACCTGATCAAGGCCGAGCTGGTGTCGGTCCCGCTCACCCTGATCCTGCTCGTGGTGATCTTCGGCGGCCTGGTCGCGGCCTCGCTGCCGGTGGCGGTCGGCGGTCTGGCGATCCTCGGCTCGCTCGGCGTCATCCGGATCATCTCCTCCTTCGCCGAGGTCAGCACGTTCGCGGTGAACGTGGCCTCGCTGCTCGGACTCGGGCTCGCGATCGACTACGGGTTGTTCATGGTCGGGCGCTTCCGCGAGGAGATCGCCTCGGGCCGCTCGACCCCCGACGCCGTGCGCCGCACGGTGGCAACGGCGGGCCGCACGGTCGCGTTCTCGGCGACGCTGCTGGTCATCGCGCTGGCCGGGCTCCTGCTGTTCCCGCAGGGCTTCCTCAAGTCGGTCGCCTACGGCGGCATGGCGGCGGTCGGCATCGCGGCGCTGGTGTCGCTGACGCTGCTGCCCGCGCTGCTGGGCATGCTCGGCAAGAAGATCGACTCGCTCGGCCTGCCGTGGCGCAGGCAGAAGCGCGCCGCCGCCGAGGAGGGTCGTGGCTGGCACCGGCTGGCCACCGGCGTGATGCGCCGCCCGGCCCTGGTCGCGGTGCCGATCGTCGCGGGCCTGCTGCTGCTCGGCGCCCCGTTCCTCGGCGCGAGCTTCGGCGCGGTCACCGAGAAGGTGCTGCCCGCCTCCAACGCCACCCGCCAGGCCACCGAGACGCTGAACACCAACTTCCCCGGCCTGGCCAACGACGGCGCGCAGCTGGTGCTCAAGAGCCGCGACGGCTCGGCGCCGGACCAGCGCGCGGTCGCCAGCTTTGCCGCGTCGGTGGACAACGTGCCGGGCGTCAGCGCGGTCCAGGTGACCGGTGCGGGCAAGGACGTCGTCACGCTGAGCGCGAAGCTGCCGGGCGATGCGATGGGCACCGCCGCCAAGGACGCGGTCGTTGCCATCCGCGCGGTCTCGCCGCCGCCGAACACCGACCTGCTCGTCGGCGGGATCACCGCGCAGGTGACCGACTCGCTGGACGCGATCATCGCGCAGCTGCCGCTGATGGCCGTCGTGGTGATCGGCGCGACGCTGCTGCTGATGTTCCTGGCGTTCGGCTCGGTGTTGTTGCCGGTCAAGGCCGTGGTGATGAGCGCGCTGAGCCTGTCGGCGACCTTCGGCGTGCTGGTGTGGGTCTTCCAGGACGGTCACCTCGCCGACCTGATCGGGGTGACGCCGGGACCGCTCGAGGCCGGGATCGTGGTGCTGATGGCGGCCGTGGTGTTCGGCCTGTCCACCGACTACGAGGTCTTCCTCATGTCGAGGATGGTCGAGGCGAAGGCCAAGGGCGCGAACAACGTGGAGGCCGTGGCCACCGGTATCGCCAAGACCGGGCGCGTGATCAGCGCCGCGGCCGTGCTGCTGATCGTGGTCACCGGCGCGTTCGCCTTCTCCGACGTGGCGATGATGCGCTTCGTCGGCGTCGGCATGATCCTCGCGCTCGTGCTGGACGCGACGATCGTGCGGATGCTGCTCGTCCCCGCCGTCATGCGCCTGCTCGGTGACGCGGCGTGGTGGGCGCCGGGGCCGCTCCGGCGGCTTCAGCAGCGAGTCGGCCTCCAGGAGTCCGACGACCTTCCGGAGGACGTCGAAACGTCCAGGAATCCCCAGCCGGTGGCCTGACAAGCAAGATCGTTGATGGCTTCACCCATAAGTGTTTGCCTGCACCTGGAAAAGGCTAATTTCAACATCGAACTTCTTTCTGTGACGCTATCGTTAGCTGATACCCCTGAGTAGCCTCTGCCGAGTTCCACCGTTTGGCGTAAGCCCGCCGAGAATTTCTACTGAGAGTGATTGATCCGCTGCTCAGTGGTCGGGACCGCCGGACAGTCGTGGTTGCCGGACTGCCGCCATCCGGAGGGGCTCGTGTTCGCTGCTTGGGGATCGATGGTTCACCGCCAACGCTGGCTCGTCGTTGGCACAGTGCTGCTGATCGCCCTGCTGGGCGGGGCGTGGGGCAGCGGGGTCTTCGACCGGCTGTCCCAGGGCGGCTACGACGACCCCACCAGCGAGGCGGTGCAGGCGACCAAGGCGGTCGAGAAGACACTGGGCAAGCCCGGCGGCGACTTCGTCGCGATCTACACCGTGCCGCAGGGCAAGTCGGTCGACGACCCGCAGCTGGGCCAGCGGATCAACAGCAGGCTGAGCACGCTGCCGCAGAACAAGGTCAGCAAGGTCGTCTCCTACTGGCAGCTGCCGAACCCGCAGTTCGCCACGCCGGACAAGCAGCGCGGCGTCGCCGTCTTCACCCTCGCCGGAGCCAACGAGGACGAGAAGCTGGCCGCCTTCGACGAGGTCAGGGACATGATCTCGGTCGAGGGCGCCGCGACGACCGTGACCGGCTACTTCGCACTCGGCAAGGAGATCAACGAGATCTCGCACAACGACCTGGTGCGGGCCGAGCTGATCTCGCTGCCGGTGACGTTGGTGCTGCTCGTGCTCTTCTTCGGCGGCCTGGTCGCGGCCTCGCTGCCGGTGGCCATCGGCGGCCTGACCATCCTCGGCGCGCTCGGTGTGCTCCGGCTGCTCACCGTCTTCGGCGACGTGAACACCTTCGCGGTGAACGTGGCCACGCTGCTCGGGCTCGGGCTGGCCATCGACTACGGCCTCTTCATGGTCGGCCGCTTCCGCGAGGAGCTGGCTGGCGGCCGCTCCACCGAGGACGCCGTGCAGCGCACCGTCGCCACGGCCGGTCGCACCGTCGCCTTCTCCTCCACCC
The DNA here is from genome assembly GCF_002155965.1 of Allokutzneria sp. NRRL B-24872. Lineage (GTDB taxonomy): Bacteria > Actinomycetota > Actinomycetes > Mycobacteriales > Pseudonocardiaceae > Allokutzneria. Next base: position 70,402 of record NZ_MUMH01000006.1, on the reverse strand, counting down.
TGCTGGTGATCGCGCTCGGCGGCCTGCTGCTCTTCCCGCAGGCGTTCCTCAAGTCCGTCGGCTACGGCGGCATGGCGGCGGTCGGCATCGCCGCCGTGCTCTCGCTGACCCTGCTGCCCGCCGTGTTCGCGGTGCTCGGCCGTCGCGTGGACGCGCTGTCCATGCCGTGGCGGCGCGGTGAGGACGCCGCGCAGCACCGCGAGTGGCCGGGCTGGCGCAAGCTCGCCGACTGGGTGATGAAGCGCCCGGTCTTCGTGGCCGCGCCGATCCTGGCCATGCTCTTCGTGCTCGGCGCCCCGTTCCTCGGCGTCAACTTCGGCGCGGTCACCGAGAAGGTGCTGCCGCAGGAGAACTCCGCCCGCCAGTCCGCCGAGCAGCTGATGCGCGAGTTCCCGCAGCTCGGCGCGGACGGCGCGCAGATCGTGCTGCGCGGCTACGACGGCAAGGCGCCGACCCCGGAGACCGTGCAGAAGTTCATCGACGTGGTCGGCAAGGTCCCCGGCGTCACCGAGGTGAAGCCCGGCCAGTCCGCCGGTGACGTCGCGACGATCTCCGCGAAGCTGCCCGGCGGCTCGCTCAGCTCCGAGGCCAAGACCGCGGTCGCCGATCTGCGCAACCTCTCCGAGCCCGCGGGCACCGAGGTCATGGTGGGCGGTCGCACCGCCGAGGTGGTGGACAGCCTCGCCGCGACGGCCGCCCAGCTGCCGTGGATGATCCTGCTGGTCGTCGGCGCGACCATGGTGCTGATGTTCCTGGCCTTCGGCTCGGTGATGATGCCGATCAAGGCCGTGGTGATGAGCGCGGTCAGCCTCACCGCCACCTTCGGCGCGCTGGTCTGGGTCTTCCAGGACGGCCACGGCGCCGACCTGCTCGGCGTGGAGCCCGGACCGCTCGAAGCCGGCGTCGTCGTGCTGATGGCGGCCGTGGTGTTCGGCCTCTCCACCGACTACGAGGTCTTCCTGATGTCCCGGATGGTCGAGGCCCGCGAGCGCGGCGCGACCACCGAGGAGGCCGTGAGCATCGGCCTCGGCAAGACCGGCAAGGTGATCAGCGCTGCGGCCGTGCTGCTGATCGTGGTCACCGGCGCGTTCTCCTTCTCCGACATGGCGCTCATGCGCTTCATCGGCATCGGCATGATCCTCGCGCTGGCGCTGGACGCCACCATCGTGCGGATGCTGCTGGTACCGGCACTGGTGAAGCTCCAGGGCGAGTTCACCTGGTGGGCCCCGGCGTCGCTGCGGCGGTTGCAGCAGCGGATCGGGCTCCAGGAGCGCGACGAGCTGGACGACCTGGTGCCCGCCGCGGCCAAGGCGCTGGAGACCACCAGTTCCACCACCCGCCTGCCCCGACTCGCCGAGCGCGCCATCGCGGCGGCCTCGGTGGTGCTGGAGCCGGAGCTGGTCCAGACGGTGCGCAGCGCCAAGCGGGACTTCCTGCACCGCCTCGAACCGCTGCGGCCGGAGCTGTTCCAGTACTGCCTGCGGCTGGCCGGCGACATCAACCACGCCGAGCGGCTGGTCCAGGAGACCATGGCGCGCGCGTTCGTGGCCTGCACCGAGGTGGCCAACCCCGGGATCGAGCGACCGCTGCCGTGGCTCATGCGGATCGCGACCAAGACCCACGTGGACTCGTGGCTGAAGCGGGTGCCGCCCGCCACCGGCCGACTGGTGATGCACAGGACGACCGCGCAGCTCATCGGGTGAGCGCCGAGCGCGGATGACGCGGTCGGCTACGGAGCCGGACCGCGTCATCTCGTTCCCCCTGCCGGGTGTCATCCGATGGGCCGGATGTAGGTCGCGTGACCGACACAGAAGTCACCTGTTTCGATTCAGTTGAGAATCCTTCTTGTGTATTCGATTAACCGGGTCGTGTAATCGAATACACGCACGGCTTGTGTCACGGTGAAAACGCCCGTGATCACAATGGGAGGAGCGCCACCGGTGGCCACGATGAAGGACGTCGCACGTCGTGCGGGCGTCTCCACCGCCACCGTCTCCCGCGTGCTCAACGGCCACTCCGCGCCGACCCCCGAGACCCGCGCCAGGGTGCTCGCCGCGGTCGAGGCGCTGGAGTACCGGCCCAACGTGCTGGCCAGATCGCTGCGCGTGCACTCGACGCAAACGCTTGGACTGGTCATCAGCGACCTGCTCAACCCGTTCTTCGCCGAGATCGCCCGCGCGGTCGAGGACGAGGCGCGCAAGCACGGCTACGTGGTGATCTTCGGCAACGCCGACGAGAACGTGGAGCAGCAGGAGCGCTACGTGCGCACGCTGCTCGACCGCAGGGTGGACGGCCTGCTCGTGTGCCCCGCGACCGACGACGACGGCTGGGTCAGCGAGGTCAGCGCGCGCAACGTGCCGCTGGTGCTGCTGGACCGCCGGATCGACGTCGGTGGTGCTCCGGTCGTCAACGCCGACGGCGCGGCGGCACTGCGCGAGCTGGCCGCGCACCTGGTCAAGCTCGGGCACCGGCGCATCGGCGTGATCTCCGGCCCCGAGGACACCAGCACCGGCCGGGAGCGGCTGCACGCCTTCAACGACGCGCTCCGCTCGCTCGGCCACCCGGTCGCGCCGGACCTCGTGACGCACGGGGATTTCCGCCGTCGCAGCGGGGCGGACGCCGCGTCGTGGCTGCTCGGACGGCCGGAGCCGCCGACGGTGCTGGTCGCGATGGACAACCTGATGGGGCTCGGCGCGCTGGAGGAGCTGCGCAGGCTGGGCAGGCGCATCCCGGACGAGGTCGGCCTGGCCATCTACGACGACCAGCCGTGGTTCCCGCTGTTCGAGCCCGCGATCACCGTCGTCGCCCAGCCCACCGAGGAGATGGGCGGTGCGGCCGTGCGGAGCCTGCTCGCGCTGATCAACGGCGAGCAGCCAGCAGAGGTGCACCTCGACGCGCGCCTGATCGTCCGAGCGTCCTGTGGAGAGCGGCTGTGAGCACGGAACTCCTTCGAGCCGAGGGAATCACCAAGCGCTTCACCGGCGCGCTGGCCCTGTCCGACGTGGACTTCGACCTGCGCTCGGGCGAGGTGCACGTGCTGCTCGGGGAGAACGGCGCGGGCAAGTCCACCCTGGTCAAGGTGCTCGCGGGCGCGCACAGCCCGGACGCCGGGCGGATCGTGGTCGGCGGCGAGGAGGTCCGGCTCGGCTCGCCGCAGCAGGCCGCGAAGCTCGGCATCGCCGTGATCCACCAGGAACTGACGCTCGTGCCCGACCTCTCCGTCGCGGAGAACCTCTTCCTCGGCCGCACGCCGAGGCGCTTCGGCTTCGTCGACCGCGCCCAGATCCGCCGCCGCGCGGGCGAAGTGCTCGATCGCGTCGGCCTGCGCGTCGACCCGAGCACTCCGGTGCGCGGGCTCGGCATCGCCCAGCAGCAGATGGTGGAGATCGCCAGGGCGCTGGACACCGACGCCAAGGTGCTGGTGCTCGACGAGCCGACCGCCGTGCTCACCGAGACCGAGACCGACCGGCTGCTGGAGATCATGTCCGAGCTGCGCGAACAGGGCGTCGGCCTGGTCTTCATCACCCACCACCTCGACGAGATCCGGCGCATCGCAGACCGGATCACCGTGCTCCGCGACGGCGAGAGCGTCGGCGTGCTGCCCGCGGGCGCGAGCGTGGACGAGATGGTCAGGACGATGGTCGGCCGCACGATCTCCGAGCAGTACCCGCGTCGTGCGCAGGAGCCCGGTGAGGTGCTGCTCGGCGTCTCCGGACTGACCAGGAGCGGCGCGTTCACCGAGGTGTCCTTCGAGGTCAGGGCCGGTGAGGTGCTCGGGATCGCCGGACTGGTCGGCTCCGGCCGGACCGAGGTGGCCAGGGCGGTCTTCGGCGTCGACCGCTACGACTCCGGCGAGGTCGTCGTCGCGGGCACGCGCCTCAAGCCGGGTGATGTGCAGGCCGTGATGCGCGCTGGGCTCGGCCTGGTTCCGGAGGACCGCAAGGGCCAGGGCCTCGTGCTGACCTCCAGCGTTGGCGAGAACCTGGGCCTGGTCACGATGCGCGCGGCGACGCGGGGCGGCTTCGTCGACCGCAAGGCGCAACGCGTGCGGACCTCGGCCATGGCGGGCAGGCTCCGCGTGAAGACGGCCGGGCAGGACCAGCTCGTGCGCGAGCTCTCCGGCGGCAACCAGCAGAAGGTCGTGATCGGCAAGTGGCTGCTGGCCGACGTCCGCGTGCTCGTGCTGGACGAGCCGACGCGCGGGGTCGACGTCGGCGCCAAGGTCGAGATCTACGAGCTGGTCAACGAGCTGACCGACGCCGGGCACGCGGTGGTGCTGATCTCCAGCGACCTGCCGGAGGTGATCGGGATGAGCGACCGCGTGCTGGTCATGTCGGCTGGCCGGGTGGCCGGTGAGCTGACGGCCGAGGAAGCCACGCAGGACGCGGTGATGGCGCTCGCGGTCTCCGAGTCAGGGCCGCAGCGCTGGTCGCACAGGGACGGCTTCTCCGACGAGTGGCAGGAAGCGGAGCGCGACACCCCGCGCCCGGTGCCCTCCGAGGAAACGATCACGGACACGACGCGGGAGCAGGCGACATGACGACGACCGTTGCCGAACGGGGCCGCAACCGCCCCGACCTGGGCAAGCTGCTCTCCGACAACGGGGCGCTCGGCGGCCTCGTCGTGCTCGTGGTGGCCCTGTCGATCATGGCGCCGACCTTCCTCACCCCGCAGAACCTGCTCAACGTCGGCGTGCAGGCGGCCGTGGTCGCGGTGCTCGCGTTCGGCCAGACCTTCGTGATCGTCTCCGGCGGGATCGACCTCTCGGTGGGCAGCGTCGCCGCGCTCTCCGGCATGGTCGCCGCCTGGTCCTTCACCGAGTCGGGCCTGCCCGGCTGGTTGGCGCTGGTCGCGGGCCTGGCCACGGGCTTGGCCGCCGGTGTCGTCAACGGCGTGATGGTCAGCTACGGCAGGCTGCCCGCCTTCATCGCGACCCTGGCGATGCTGAGCGTGGCGCGCGGCCTGACCCTGGTCGTCTCCGACGGCACGCCCAAGTCCACACCGGACGAGATCACCGCGCTCGGCAGCACGATCGGCGACTACCTGCCGGTCCCGCTGCTGGTGATGCTGCTGGTCTTTGGGCTTACCGGAATCATTCTCACGAGGACCTACGCGGGGCGCACGATGTACGCGATCGGCGGCAACGCCGACGCCGCGCGGCTCTCCGGGATCAACGTGCGCCGGTCGACCCTGGTGGTCTACGGCCTCTCCGGGCTCTTCGCCGCGGTGGCCGGGCTGCTGCTGGCCGGTCGCCTGGCGTCAGCCGGTCCGCAGGCGGCGGTCGGCTACGAGCTGGACGCCATCGCCGCGGTCGTCATCGGCGGGGCCTCGCTCTCCGGCGGTGTCGGCAGGGCGACGGGCACCTTCGTCGGCGCGCTGGTGCTCGCGGTGCTGCGCAACGGCCTCAACCAGCTCCAGGTCACGCCGTTCTGGCAGCAGGTGGTCATCGGCGTGGTGATCGCGCTCGCCGTCCTGTTCGACACGCTCCGCCGCCGCACCAAGTGATCTCCACAGGAGAAGGGGCAGTCTCTCGATGAAGAACTCCGGTCGTCGTCGCGGCGCCGTCACGGCGGTCATGGCCGTCACCGCGCTCGCCTTCACGACGGCGTGCGACTCCGGCTCCGCCGGCGACAGCGGTGCGCCGACCCTCTCCATCGCGTTCTCGGTGTCCACGCTGAACAACCCGTTCTTCGTCCAGCTCAGGGACGGCGCGGAGCAGGCCGCCAAGGAGATGGGCGTCAAGCTGGTCGTGCAGGACGCGCAGAACGACGCGACCAAGCAGATCAACGACGTGCAGGCCTTCGTCACGCAGAAGGTGCAGGCGATCCTGGTCAACGCGGTCGAGACCGACCAGTCCGAGCCGATCGCCAAGGCCGCCGCCGGCGCGCGCATCCCGCTCGTCGCGGTGGACCGCTCGATCGACGGCACCGTCGTCTCCGAGATCACCTCGGACAACGTGCAGGGCGGGCAGCTCGCCGCCGAGGCGCTGGCCAAGGCCGTCGGCCCCGGTGACGTGGTGACCCTCCAGGGCATCTCCGGCACCTCGGCCAGCCGGGACCGCGACGAGGGCTTCACCCAGGGCATGGCTCTGCGCAGCAGCATCCGCGTGGTCAGCAAGAAGGGCGCGGAGTTCGACCGGGCCAAGGGCATGGACGTGATGTCCGCGCTCGCGCAGTCGCAGCCCAAGCTCAAGGGCGTCTTCGCGGAGAACGACGAGATGGCGCTGGGCGCGGTGAAGGCGTTGGGCTCGCGGGCGGGCAAGGACGTGATGGTCGTCGGCTTCGACGGCACGCCCGACGCGCTGGTCGCCGTGCAGAACGGCACCCTCGCCGCCACGATCGCCCAGCAGCCGCGCGAGCTGGGGCGCCTCGCCGTGGAGCAGGCGGTGAAGACCATCCGCAAGGAGAAGGTCCGGCAGCTGATCGAGGTGCCGGTCAAGGTCGTGACCAAGGACAACGTCGCGGACTTCCGCAACTAGCGGATGCATCAGTTGATCAGGTGAAAGGGACAACCCAGATGAAGCTCACCCGCCGGTCCGCGTTCGCGGCCGTTGCCGTGGCCACCCTCGCGCTGACCGCCGCGTGCGGAGGCGGCGCTGGCGGCTCCTCCTCCGGTGGCGAGATCACCGTGGCGCTCTCGGTCTCCACGCTGAACAACCCGTTCTTCGTGCAGCTGCGCGACGGCGCCCAGGAAGCGGCGAAGGCCCTCGGCGTGAAGCTCGTGGTCCAGGACGCGCAGAACGACCCGGCCACCCAGGTCAACCAGGTGCAGACCTTCACGACGCAGGGCGTGAAGGCGATCATCGTCAACGCCGTCGAGTCCGACCAGGCGACACCGGCGGCCAAGGCGGCGGAGAACGCCAAGATCCCGGTCGTCGCCGTCGACCGCGCGGTGAACAACGCCAAGATCGCCTCGCAGATCGCCTCCGACAACGTCGCGGGCGGCAAGCTGGCCGCCGAGGCGCTGGCCAAGGCCATCGGCGGCGCCGGGGACGTCGTGGTGCTCCAGGGCACCCCGGGCACCTCCGCCGCGCGCGACCGCGGCCAGGGCTTCGCCGACGGCATCAAGGCCAGCGCGGGCATCAAGGTCGCCGCGCAGCAGGCCGCCGACTTCGACCGCAGCAAGGGCCTGGAGGTCACCACCAGCCTGCTGCCGACGCAGGCCGCGCTGAAGGGCCTGTTCGCGCAGAACGACGAGATGGCGCTCGGCGCGATCAAGGCGCTCGGCGGTCGTGACGTCAAGGTCGTCGGTTTCGACGCCACCGAGGACGGCCTCGCCGCGATCGAAGCGGGCACCATGGCCGCCACCATCGCGCAGCAGCCGCGTGAGCTGGGCAAGCTCGCCGTGGAGCAGGCCGTGAAGGCGGCAAAGGGCGAGCAGGTCACGGCCAAGGTCGACGTGCCGGTCAAGGTCGTCACCAAGGAGAACCTGGCCGAGTTCAAGAAGTGAGCGCGCAGAAGAAGGTCGTGGTCATCGGGTCGGCCAACGCCGACCTGGTGGTCGCGCTGAACCGGCGCCCGGGGCCCGGCGAGACCGTCATGGGCGCCGACCTCGTGGTCTCCCCCGGCGGCAAGGGCGCGAACCAGGCGGTGGCGGCGGGCATGCTCGGCGCCCCCGTCGTCTTCCTCGGCGCGGTCGGTGAGGACGAGCACGGGGAGCTGCTGCTGGGCTCGCTGCGCGGAGCGGGCGTGGACGTGTCGCACGTGGCGCGGCCCGACCGGCCCACCGGCAACGCCTACATCATGGTGACCCCGGACGGCGAGAACTCGATCGTCGTCTCCCCCGGCGCGAACTCCGCAGTGGCCGAGTCCGATGTGGACGCGGCCAGCGACGTGCTCGCCGAGGCGGCGGTCATGGTGCTGTCATTGGAGATCCCGCTGTCCACGGTGGCGCACGCGGTGGCTTCGGCGGTGGAGCTGGGCGTCCGCCCGGTGCTCAACCTGTCGCCGACCGCGGAGCTTCCGGGCGACGTGCTCGCGGCGCTGGACCCGTTGGTGGTCAACGAGCACGAGGCCGCTTGGCTGCTCGGCGCGGAGGGCTCAGCGGAGGAGCTGGCGACGCGGTTGCTGGACATCGGGCCGTGCTCGGTCGTGGTGACCATCGGTGCCGAGGGAGCCGTGATCGCTGACCGCGCCGGAGTGCGTACCGTGCCGTCGCCGCAGGTGAAGCCGGTCGACACGACCGGGGCGGGCGATGCGTTCACCGGCGCGCTCGCGGGACGATTGGCCGCTGGCGAGGACCTGGTCGAAGCCGCGCGCTTCGCGGTCCGGGTCGCGGCCACGTCGGTGACGCGGCACGGGGCCCAGCCCTCGTACCCGCGCGCTGACGAGGTGATCGGGTGAGGCGCAGGGGAATCCTGCACGCCGAACTGAGCGCCGCGCTGGCCCGGCTGGGACACACCGACCACGTGGTCGTCGCCGACTGCGGGTTGCCGATCCCGGCCGGACCGCAGGTCGTCGACCTGGCCTTCACCTTCGGCGTGCCGGGCTTCCTCCCGGTGCTCGACGGGTTGCTGGCCGAGCTGGTGGTGGAGGACGCGGTCGTCGCCTCGGAGATCGACGCGGACAACCCGCACTGCGCGGCGGCGCTGGCTCAGCGGCTGCCGGAGGCGCGTCGCGTCGCGCACGAGGAGCTCAAGCGGCTGCTCGGCGACGCGAAGCTGGTGGTGCGGACCGGCGAGGCCAGTCCCTACGCGAACGTGGTCCTGCGGTGCGGGGTGCCGTTCTAGTCGCTCGGGCCAACCACTCAGGCCAGCAGGAAGGCCAACGGCGACAGCACCATGGCCAGCAGGACGAGTCCGGCGATCAGGCGGATGCGGCGGGATCGGGTTTCGGTGCTCATGCCGCCGGAGCCTAGGCTGCCGATGACGCTGGGCTGCGCGGTGGTCGCCCTCCGTAACTCTTCCGGGTGACCTGGGGTGATGATTAGTTGCTCCGATGTCGGCATTGACGCTGGTCCGAGGTTCGGTATGGTCTAGACCATGGCAGCGTTGCAGCTCACAGGTGTCGGTGTCAGCCCCGGCCGGGCCTCGGGTCCCGTCGTCCGCGTCGCCGAACCGCTGGGTGAGCCGTCGGCGGTCCCCGCGCCCACCGACGTCGAGGCCGAGGCGGGCCGCATCGCCCCGGCGGCGGCCGCCGTCGCCGACCGGCTCACCGCCAAGGCCGCCACCGTCGAGGGCGACTCCCGCGCGGTCCTGGAGACCACCGCCGCGATGGCCACGGACCCGGCGCTCGCCAAGCAGGCCGCCAAGCTCGTGCGCGAGCGCGCCCTGCCCGCCCCGCGCGCCGTCTTCGAGGCGGCCAACGTCTTCGCCGCCTCGCTCGAAGCCGCTGGCGGCTACCTCGCCGAGCGCGCGCAGGACGTCCGCGACGTGCGCGACCGGATCGTCGCCGAACTGCTCGGCATCGACCCGCCCGGCGTGCCCGAGCTGGCCGGTCCGAGCGTGCTCGTGGCCCGCGACCTCGCGCCCGCCGACACCGCGGGGCTGGACCCCGCCAAGGTGCTCGCGCTCGTCACCGAGGAGGGCGGTCCGACCAGCCACACCGCGATCCTCGCCCGCTCGCTCGGCATTCCCGCCGTGGTCGCCGTGCGCGGAGTCCTCGCGCTGGACGCCGAAGGGCTGATCGTCGACGGCGCGACCGGCTCGGTCGAGGTCCCCGACGGTCCCGTCGAGGTCGTCGCCGCCGCGGTGCAGGCCGAGCCCGAGTGGGACGGCGTCGGCCGCACCTCCGACGGCCAGCGCGTCAAGATCATCGCCAACGTCGGTTCCGCCGAGGACGCCGCCACGTCGGTCGCCGCGGGCGCTGAAGGCGTCGGGCTGTTCCGCACGGAGTTCTGCTACCTCTCCGCCACGACCGAACCGTCCGTCGAAGCGCAGCGCGCCGCCTACGCCAAGGTCCTGTCGCCGTTCCAGGGCAAGCCGGTCGTCGTCCGCACCCTCGACGCGGGCGCCGACAAGCCGTTGCCGTTCCTGACGCCGGAGGACGAGCCCAACCCCGCGCTCGGCGTCCGCGGCCTGCGCATCGGCCGCGAGCAGCAGGGCGTGCTCGACCGCCAGCTCGAAGCGATCGCGGCGGCGGCCGAGGACTCCGGCGCCGAGGTCTCGGTGATGGCGCCCATGGTCGCGACGGCCGAGGAAGCCGCCTGGTTCGCCGAGCGCGTCCGCGCCGCCGGGCTGCCCCGAGCGGGCGTGATGATCGAGATCCCGGCGGCTGCCCTGTCCGCCAAGGAGATCCTCGCCGAGGTCGACTTCGTCAGCCTGGGCACCAACGACCTCGCGCAGTACGTCTTCGCCGCCGACCGCATGCTCGGCGCGCTGGCCTCGCTCAACGACCCCTGGCAGCCCGCGCTGCTGCGCTTGATCGCTTTGGTCGGCGAGGCGGGCGTTGAGCTGGGCAAGCCCGTCGGCGTGTGCGGCGAGGCCGCCGCAGATCCCGCGCTGGGGTGCGTGCTGGTGGGCCTCGGCGTGACCAGCCTGTCGATGAACGCGGCGGCGTTGGCGCGCGTGGGCTCGACTCTCGGTGGGGTGACGGTGGACGCGTGCCGCGAGGCCGCCCGTGCCGCGCTCGCCGCGAAGGACCCCGCTCAGGCCCGGGAGGTCGCCCGCGCAGCCCTTGGGCTTTGACGCTGTAGGAGTTTGCCGGTCTTCAAGCACAGCAACCTCTGGCGACCTCGCGGAGCGACCTAGGCTCGCGGAGTGGACAGCGGCACCGAGCGCATGATGCGGGCGAACGAGGCGAACTGGGACGCGCGCACGCCCATCCACGCGGAAAGCCGGTTCTACCAACGCGATCCGGAGACGTGGTTCGCGGACTGGGAGTGGGCGGACCTCGGCGAACTGGCCGACCGGGACGTGCTGACGCTCCAGTGCCACCTGGGCGTGGACGTGGTGGCGTTCGCGCGACGGGGAGCGAGGGCGGTGGGACTCGACCTCGCCGGAGCCGCGATCGACGAGGCCCGAGCTCGTGCCCAGCGCGACGGCGACGACGTGGAGTTCGTGCGCGCCAACGTCTACGACGCGGTGGAAGCCCTGGGAGGACGGCGTTTCGACGTCGTCTACACGGCGAAGGGCTCGCTCTGCTACCTGCCCGATCTGCCCGCGTGGGCGTCCGTGGTGGCTGACCTGCTCAACCCCGGCGGGCTGGTCTACGTGGTGGACTTCCACCCGCTGCTCAACGCGCTCGGCCCGAGCCAGAACGGCGACGACGGCCCGAACCTGTTGCTGCGCAACGACTACCTCAGCGGCAGGGGTGCGATCGAGAAGAACTCCACCCACACCTACACGGACGGCCCGGCGCTGGCGGGCTCGACGCGGGCCTACGAGTGGCGGCACGGGGTCGGCGACCTGGTCACCGCGCTGGCCGGAGCCGGACTGCGGATCGAAGGGCTGCGCGAGACCGAGCAGATCCAGTGGCCGCGCTGGCCGCACATGGAGCAGACCGAGCCCGGGTGGTGGCGGCTGCCGGAGGGCGAACCGCGCATCCCGTTGCTGTTCGCCTTGCGCGCCACCAAGAACTAGCTGAAGAACCTTCGCAGACCGCGCTTCTTCTTCGGCGGCGGCAGGATGCTCAGCGAGCCCATCCGCAGCGTGCCGGTCAGCAGGAAGTGCGGGGTGCCGCGGTGATCGCCGGGCCCCACCTTGTCGGTCACGGTGGACATCACGGGCGTGAGCTCGTCGATGTTCACCGTCGCGCCGTGCGGCAGCACCAGGGTGGTCGAGCCCGCCGTGCTGTCCAGCTCAACGGTGACCATCGGCTCCGCGATCACCGCCTCGGTGAAGTCCAGGCGGCTGGAGCCGAGATTCCCGCGCAGCACCACCGTCCTCGGCACCACCCAACGCCCGCTGCGCTGCACGGTGGAGCCGGTGTGCCGCAGCTCCAACGAGCCCTTGGCGGCGGCGGTGTCGAGCACCATCCCGGGGATGTCCATCAGCACCGCGTTGAGCTCGGCGCGGACGACGGCGCCCGTCGCGCGGTTGGAGCGCTCGGAGAAGTCCGACAGCGACAGCCTGCCCTGGCCGACGGCGCGTTCCAGCAGACCGAGCACGTGCTGCCGCTCGGCGTCGGAGACGCGCAGGTCGCGGTCACTCATCCGGGTCCCCGTCCAGTCCGTGCTCGATCGCGTAGCGGGCCAGCTCGACCCGGTTGTGCAGCTGGAGCTTGCGCAGCGTGGACTGCACGTGGTTCTCGACCGTGCGGTGGGAGATCACCAGGCGGTCGGCGATCTGCCGCGCGGTCAGGCCCTTGGCGACCAGGCGCAGCACCTCGGTCTCGCGCTCGCTCAGCCTGGGCGTGGCGGGGTCGGCGCCGGGCCCGGTCGCGGCCATCCGCCGGTACTCGCCCAGCACCAGCCCGGCCAGCCCGGCGGTGAACACGGCGTCCCCGTTCGCGGTCCGCCGCACGGCGTCGACCAGCTCCTCGACCGACGCGGACTTCAGCAGGTAGCCGGAAGCGCCCGCCTTCACCGCCTCCAGCACGTCGGTGTGCTCGCCGCTGGCCGAGAGCACGAGCACCCTGGTCCCCGGCAGCTCGGTGGTGATCCGGCCGGTGGCCTCCACACCCGTGCTCGTGCCCATGTTCAGGTCCATCAGCACCACGGCCGGCCGCACCGTGCGCGCGATCCGCACGGCCGCGTCGCCGTCGCTGGCGGTCGCCCTGACCTCGAACCCGCGTTCGGCCAGGTCCCGCGCCACTCCGTTGCGCCAGATCGGGTGGTCGTCGACGACCATCACCGACACCGCGGCTGTCTCCGCCTCGGTCATCCTGTTCCCCCTCGCCGCACCTTGATCTCCCACTCGACCCCGTCCCCAGGGGAGGTCAGCAGCGCCAGGCTCCCACCGAGGTCGGTGACGCGCCCGCGGATCGAGCGCGACACACCCATCCGGCCCTCGGCCTCCGCCTGGGCGAGCCGCCCCTCCGGGATGCCGGGGCCGTCGTCCCGCACGCTGAGCACCACGTCCTCGCCCAAGTCCTCCAACAGCACCCAGGCCCGCGCATCCGGCCCGGCGTGCTTGTCCACGTTGCTCAGCGCTTCGCGCGTGATCGCCACCAGCTCGGTCGCGGTGCTCGTTGGCATCTTCACCGCCGTCGCGGGCGTCGAGACCTGCACCCTGGGCGTCGCCAGGACCTGGAGCAGCGGGCCGAGGTCGCTCTCCCCGTCGACGCTGGAGTCCGGCGGAGCCGCCGAGATCAGCGAGCGGAGCGCGACCTCCTGCTCCCCCGCCAGCTGGGCCAGCTCCGCGGTCTCCCCCGTGACCGCCGCGCCGCGCGTGCGGACCCGTGCAAGGACTTGGAGCACGCCGTCGTGGATCGACCGCGCGAGCCGTTCGCGTTCCGCCGTCGCGGCCTGCGCGCGCAGCGCCTGGTGCAGCTGCATCGCGGAGCGCCGCGCGGTGGTCGACGCCATCCCGATCACGAAGCCGACCGCGACGAGCAGCATCGAGTCCCTGGCGATGTCGAAGGTGAAGTATCCCCGCACTGTGAACGAGACCAGCGCGTTGACGGCGCCCGCCAGCAGGCCGCTCAACTGCCCGCCCTGCACCGCGGCCGCCACCACGGAACTCGCGCCCCAGACCGTGGTGATCGTCGGCTTCGGCGTCTCCAGATATGCCCTATCCAGAACGAGCGCGGACAAGCCGATGAGAACGAGTGTGAGCAGGACGTCGACGACGACGATCGGGGCTCGGCGCCCGGGCTCCCTGCTGTAGGCGTACGCGGTGAAGACGGTCCAGCCCGCCATCACCCCGAGGACCAGCCATCCCAGCCATTGCCGCTGGTACTCGCTCTGGTGAAGGAGAACTCCCGTGGTGGCGAAGACAAGGGTGCCGACCCGGAACAGCACCGCTCCGCGCCACAGCGGGGCCATCGTCGATGCCAAGGTCTCGTCCGCTGGCGTGGACGTCGGCACTGCGGTCCCCCTCCCGAAGGCGGCTCTGTCGGCTCCGGTCATCCTGCCGCATGTGCCTCGGGGGAGGACCGCGTGCGCGATTGGCCGTTGCTGAGCCTGCGAAAGCCGGCGCTGATCTACTGGTGCCTCGTCTACGCCGCCGCCGTTGTCGGCTTCCTGACCACGTCGCTGGGCGGACCGCTGCCCACCGAGGACGAGATCCGCGACTTCGGCGCGCTCGCGGGAGCTTCCGTGCTGGTCGTGGTGATGACCTCGGCCTGCGACCCGTTCCGCGCCGAGTCGCCGCAGAGCCTGTGGGCGGTGCACGTCTCGTACCTGTTGGCGGGTGCGCTGACGCTGCCGAAGAACCTCGTGGTGCTGCTGATGATCGGCCCGGTGCTGCAAGGAGTCCTTGAGCAGCGCCCCGGTCCGCACCGCTGGCTGTTCACCACATCCGCGACGACGGTCGCCACCTTCGTCGCGTGCCTGGTGGCGGGCACGTGCCCGAACCACTACGGGGACAACCTGTTCGGTTCGCTGATGGTCGGCGGGACGCTGCTCAGCACGCGGGCGCTGCTGGTGGGCGTCGGTTTCTGGCTCCGCAAACCGCAGGCGCCGCCGAACCAGGTCTTCGGTGAGCCGCTGGACGTCGGTGTCGGCGTGGTGGCCGTGTGCACCGGCGTGCTCAGCTCGATGGTGCTGATGGCGAACCCGCTCGCGGTGATCCTGCTGGTGCCGCCGATGGTGATGCTCGGCCGGGCCACCCAGCTCGCGCAGTGGCGGCGTTCCGCCCAGCGCGACCCGAAGACCGGCCTGACGAACGCGACGCACTGGAACCGGCTGGCTCGCGCGGAGCTGATCAGGACGCGGGCCAGGCAGACGACGGCCGCGGTGCTGCTGCTGGACCTCGACCACTTCAAGCGGGTCAACGACGAGGTCGGGCACCTCGCGGGCGACTCGGCGCTGGCCGCGGTCTCCGAGCTGTTGCAGAGCGAGGTGCCGCGCAGGGACCTGGTGGGGCGCTTCGGCGGTGAGGAGTTCGTCATCCTGCTGCCCAACACCGACCCGGTCGCGGCGGAACGGCAGGCGGAGCGCATCCGGCTCGCGGTCTCGCGCCTCGCCGTGCCGACCACCGCGGCCGACGGGCACCCGCACCTGTTGACCGGCTTGACGATCAGCATCGGCGTCGCCACGTCGGCCCGCTTCGGCCACGAGATCGACGCGTTGATGGTTGCGGCCGACTCCGCGCTGCTGAGCGCCAAGAACGCCGGCCGCAACCTCGTCACCCTGGCCTAGTCGGGCGTCGCGGGCTCCGTCGTCTCGGCGAGGACGGGCGATTCACGCGTACTGGACAGCGAACGGATCGCGGCGCTGATCACGGCCAGCACCGGGACCGACAGCAGCGCGCCGACCAGACCGGCCAGCGCCAAGCCACCGACGATGGCCACCACGACGGCGAGCGGGTGCAGCTGCACCGCCTTGCCCAGCAGCAGCGGCTGGAGCACGTGGCTCTCCAGCTGCATCACCGCGATCACGATCACGAGCACGATCAGCGCGGACACGAAGCCGTTGGCCACCAAGGCGACCAGGACCGCGACCGTGCCGGCGAGCAGACCACCGACGATCGGGATGAACGCGCCGAGGAAGACCAGTGCGGCCAGCGGGATCGCGAGCGGGACGCCGACCGCGATCAGGCCGATGCCGATGCCGACGGCGTCCACGACCGCGACCAGCACGGTGGCCTTGACGTAGGCGGACAGCGAGTCGAACCCCTTGGAGCCCGCGACGTCCACGCGGTTCCGGATGCGGGTCGGGACGGCCTTGAGCAGGCCGCGCCAGATGCCCTGGCCGTCGTGCAGGAAGAAGATCAGTGTGAACAGCACCAGCAGGAAGCCGGTCAGGATCTCCCCGACGGTCGCCGCGGTGGACAGCGCGCCCGAGGTGATCACCGAGGTGTTCGCCTTCAGCGCCTCGATCGCCTGGTTGATGTAGCCGGTGATGTCCTCCTGCTTGAGGTGCAGCGGCCCGTTGATCAGCCAGTCCCTGATCGTCTCGAGGCTCTGCGTCACCTGCTTCTGGAGGTCGGGGACGCCCTCGATGAACGCGGTCACCACGGACGTCAGCACGCCGATGACCAGCGCGAGCCCGCCGACGAGGACCACGGTCGTCGCGGCCCACTTCGGCACCCGCCAGCGGACCAGCGCCTTCACCGCCGGGCCCATCAGCGCCGACAGCAGCAGGGCGACGGCGATCGGGATGACCACGGTGGCGAAGTACGCGGCGACGTAGCCGAGCACGACGAGCGCACCCGCGATCACCAGCATCCGCCACGCCAGCGCGGCACTCACCCTGATGCCGTAGGGGATCGGTTCGTCGGCGTCCCGACGGATCGGAGTCGGTTCAATCTGCCTGGGTGCGCTCACGGGTGAAGACGGTAGTGCCAATCACGCCGCCGCGTCCGCTCATCACGGCTTGGTCGTGCGCCCTTCCCACCGGCGCCGCGAACCGGTGAGATCGATCAGGACCAGCAGGGGGCGGAGGAGCACGTGGGCGAGTACGTCAAACCCTCGGACCTGACCGAGGCCGAACGCGAGGTGTGCCGGGCGTTCGGGACGGGGGACCGGCTCGCGCTCCCGCTCCCCGGCAAGACCGATCGCCAGGTCAGGGCCGCTGTGCTGATCGCGCTGCTCACCGACCTCTACCGGGTCAAGATCGCCGGTGTCCCCGCGCTGCGGCTGTCCGGGGCCAGGGTCACCGGCACGCTGAACCTGGAGTCGGTCAAGGTCTCCTACCTCGTCGAGCTCGCCAACTGCGTGTTCACCAACCGGATCGACGTCCGGATGGCGCAGCTGGCGGGCCTGCGGCTGCCGGGATCGCGGACGCCGGGACTCAACGGCAAGAACCTCCGCGTGGACAGCGATCTGGTGCTGGAGGCCGGGTTCACCTGCGACGGCTGCCTCGACCTCACCGACGGCGCGGTGCAGGGCACGGTCCGGTTGGCGGGAGCGGTGCTGCGCAGTCCGCAGGGGCACGCGCTGCTCGGCGCCCGCCTCAACATCTCCGGCTCGTTGCAGGCGACGGCCATGCGCGCGAGCGGAGAGGTCCGCCTGCGCGGGGCCAACGTCGGCGGCAGCATCCACCTCGGCGGCGCCTACCTGGCCAATCCGGAGGGCGACGCGCTGGAGGCCTCCGGCGTCGTCGTCGCGGGCAACCTGTTCTGCGACCGCGACGGCGGGCAGTTCACCACCGAGGGCCGCGTGGTGTTCGCCGGCGCGCGGATCGGCGGCGACGCCGTGTTCTCCGGAGCGCGGCTGCGCACCCCGCAGGCGCTGGACCACCAGGTGCTGGTGATGCCGCGCGGGATGGCCGACACGACGGCCTCCCTCGTCGCCGACCGCATCCACGTCGACGGCAACGTGGAGATGGACAACGGCTTCACGGCCTCCGGCTCCGTGCGCGTGCCGAACGCGACGATCGGCGGCTACCTCCGGCTCTCCGGCTCCTGCCTCGGCGAGGAGGAGTCGGTCATGGGGCTCGACGAACAGGGCACCAAGCCGGTGCAGCGCGTCCCGCTCGCGTTCATCGCCGACGGCATCGAGGTCGGCGGAGACCTGGAGGCGCGCGGTGTCGGCGGTGAGGACGACGCGGCGGCCGGTGAGCGCAACGGTCCGATGTGCGCCTACGGGCAGGTCCGGCTCGTCGACGCGAAGGTGCGCGGCAGCGCCAGCCTCTCCGGGGCGCACCTGCACGGGCCCGGTATCGACTCGCTGTTCGCCGACCGCTTGGACGTCGGCGGCACCCTGTTCCTCCGGCACATCCGCGCGACGGGCTCGATCCGGCTGCAGAACGCCAACATCGGCTCGACCCTGGACTGCACGGGCGCGCACCTGACCAAACCGCGCCTGCGCCCGGACGGCTCGCTCAAGCCGTCGCTGGACGCGCGCGTCGCCATGGTCGGCAAGGACCTCCTGTGCACGCACGGCTTCCTGGCCAGCGGCGGCGTCCGCGTGCGCCTGGTCGAGGTGCACAAGATGGCCAGCTTCACCGGCTCCGTGCTGGGCAGCAAGGAGGCGCGGATCGCGCTGAACGCCTACGGGCTCTCCGCGCAGCAGCTGGTGGTGCGCTTCGCCGAGCCGCCCGCCGGGCGCGTGATCCTGACCAGGGCGACGGCCGTCTCGGTGACCGACGGCGAGTTCCTGTGGGCCTCAACGGGCGGCGTCGACCTCGAGGACTTCCGGTTCGAGGCGATCACCGCGACGCCCGAGGTCAGCGTCCGCACCAGGGTGAAGTGGCTGCGCCGGGTCATCCCGGACTTCGCGCCCGGCCCCTACGACCTGTTCGCCACCTTCTACCGGCGCTCCGGCCACGAGGAGCGCGCGGTGCGGGTGCTGCTGGAGAAGCAGCGCAGGCGGCACTGGGAGCTGGGCCTTGCGGGCAAGCTCTGGGGCGCGATCCAGGAGTGCACGGTCGGCTACGGCTACCGGCCCTGGCTGGCGATGATCTGGATCGCGGTGTTCTGGCTGGCCGGCGGCCTGTGGTTCGACGACCACCGGATGTCCCGGCTGGACGACGGGCAGAACCCGGAGTGGAACCCGTGGCTGGTCTCGGCCGATCTGCTGCTGCCGATCATCAACCTCGGCCAGGACAACATGTGGGCGTACACGGGCACCTCGCAGTGGGTTTCCGGTGGTCTGGTCGCCCTCGGCTGGGTGCTCGCGACCACGGTCGCGGCCGGTGCGACGCGGGTGCTGAAGCGGAACTGAGCGAAACCCTCGAAATATGTCTAGAGAGATTATTCTAGACAACTTATCTTCGAGGCTTCGAAATGCCGCCTTCGGTCAATGTTGATCACCTGCGAATTCGAAATGGGGTTGCTCGGGGTCGTTGGAAATGCTCGTGATCTGGACCACACTCGTCCATTAACCCGATGGTGGCATAAAGCGCGGCGCTACTCGCTTTCGGCGTTGTGCGCCTGACAGAGTTCAGCTCGTCGACAACGACACCAAGATCTGAACTCAGCGGAGGCAGAACGTGACCAGCAACCAGAGCGCGAACACGGGGGGTGGCCGAGTGCGTCGGCTGCTGACCCGTGCGCTCCTGGTCGCCGGTACCGCTGCCACCGGCTGGCTGGTCGCCTCCGGCACCGCCACCGCCGCTGAAGCTCCGCTGCTGTCCGCGCCTCTTGAGGGTGTCGTCGACTCGATCGAGGCCACCGCCAAGCCGGTCGCGGACACCGCCAGCTCCGCCCTGACCGCCGTTGTCCAGCAGGTCGTCTCCGCGCCCAGCAAGGCTCGCAGCCTCGCCGCGCAGGAGGACGCAGACCCGCTGCACGGCGCCGTCGAGGGGCTGGCCGGGCTGCTCAAGCCCAAGCACGACAACCTGATCGACGTTCCCTCCGCCGTTCTGGAGAAGGTGCTGACCGGCGCGGGCTCGCCCCGCTCCGCCTCCGCCGCCCAGGACGCCGGGACGGCCCAGGCCGACCCGGTCGGCCCGCCCAAGACCGGCGGGCCCGCGAAGAACGACGCCGGTCACAGCCCGGTCGCCCTGCCGCCGGTCGTGGTCAACCACGGTCCCGCTGCCGGTGAGACCGAGCGCCCCCAGCCGAGCAAGGACGATTCGCCGCGGTACCCGCTGCCGTCCTCGCCCGTGCAGATGCCCGGTGGTTCCTGCTCGTGCCTGCACGACGGACCCGGTACCGGTGGTTTCAACGTGGGCGGCTACCTCTCCGCCGCTCACAACCTCGTCGTGCGTGGACAGGCGCTGAGCGCCGCTGCCCTCCACCGCATGGCCGCCGCGACTGCCAAGCAGCCCGGCACCACTCCTGACTGAATTCCCCGCGCGGCCAGCGACAGGTTGAACGCCTGCGCCGCCGGGTCAGTCTTCTGACGCCTCGTGTGAGCGCTCGTCTTCTCCTTCGCCAGTGGCCGCGCCAACAGCCCGGTGGGCATCCGCCCATCACCCCCAAGACATGGGTGGCTGTTTGCCCCGACGCGACAGCGTCCAGCCACCCGCCTAAAACCCCCGAATTCAGGGGACAACCAGAAGGAGATCCACATGCATTCCTGGGCGAAGCGTGGCATGAAGGCTGCGCTCCTCACCGGTGGGATGTTCATCCTCGGTGCCGGTATCGCGCAGGCCGGTGAGGCGCAGGTCAACCCTGACGCCCCCACCACCCCGCTCGGCGGCAAGATCTCGATCCCGGTCAACATCGACAACAACGCGGCGGGCCTGCCGCTCGTTGGTCAGATGGACCTGCCCAGCTTCAAGCGGGACATCACCATCGACGTGTCGTCGCTGGTGAGCGGCCTGCCCGGCGGCAGCGCCGACGCGGGTGCCGAGGCCAAGAAGGCCGACAAGAAGGCCTACGGCCCGAACAAGAAGGCCGCCAAGGAGTCCGGCACCGTTCAGGACCCGTTCCGCTCGAACAAGGTCGACGCCGACCTGATCGTGCCGGTCGACCTGTCCGGCAACGCGATCGCGGCCGGCGGCAACGTCGAGGTCGAGAACGAGTCGTCCTACAGCTACAACAACCCCGAGGTGATGGTCACCGACGGGACCCACCAGGGCCTCGCGGGCAACGTCGTCGACGTTGACGGCGTCGTGCCGGTGCAGCTGACCGGCAACGCGATCGCCGCGGTCGGCTCGGCCACCACCTGGAACACCTCCAGCACCGACGTGCAGTCGGGCAGCTCCGTCGTCACCAGCGGCGAAGAGGGCTCGCTGGCGGGCAACGTCATCAAGCCGGCCATCGCGCTGCCGATCCAGGGCTCGGGCAACGCCATCGGCGGTCTCGCCGGTGTCGCCGAGGCCAACAACCAGTCCGACATCTCGGCCGACGTGAGCGGCGACGCCGCCAGCACCGGCGAGGACGGCACGGTCTCCGGCAACATCGCGCACGCCCCCATCGGGCTGCCGGTCGAGCTGAACAACAACGCGCTCGGCGCGCTGGTCGGCACCTCCGACACCAACGGCACCACCTCCGCGACCGCCGTCGCCAACGGTGACCGCGACACCAACGGCCTCGACTCGCTGCTCGGCGGCAACGTCGTTCAGGCGCCCATCTCGGCCGACGCCGTCGCGTCCGGCAACTCGGGTGGCGCGCTCGGCGCGAACACCGACTCCGACAGCGCGACCGAGTCCTTCTCCGAGGCCGCTGGCACCACCCACACCAACGGCTCCGAGAGCCTGGGTTCCGGCTCCGTCGTGGACGTGCCGCTGGCCCCGTCCGCGCAGGTCCTCGGCAACGCCGCTGGCTGGGTCGTCAACGCCGACTCGTACCACGAGCAGACGACGACCACCGGTGCCGGTGGCAACAGCTACACCCTGGGCGACGACTCGCTGGCCTCCGGCCTGCTGCCCAGCGTCCCGGTCGCGCTGCCCGCCTCGGTGGCCGGCAACTCCGGTGGCTGGATCGCCAACACCGACGCTCAGGTCGCTGACCAGGGCACCCACGGTGCCGGTGGCTTCGTCGGCACCCGCGGCAACGACTCGCTGATCTCCGGCGACGCCGCGCAGGGCTCCATCGCGCTGCCGATCGACGTCGACGGCAACGCCCCGGGCTGGATCGTCAACTCCGACGCCGTCAGCACCGACACCACCACCACGCACTCCGGTGGCGAGGTCTCCGCTGACGACGACGACGCGCTGGGCAGCGGCAACGCCGTGTCCGTGCCGGTCGCGGGCCCGGTCGGCCTGTTCGGCAACTCCGGTGGCTGGATCGCGCACACCGAGGCCGTCGCCGAGAACACCGACGTGGTCACCGCTGGTGACGACGTCAAGGCCAACGGCGTCGACGGTGGCATCGCGGGCAACGCGGTGCACGCCCCGGTCGCCCTGCCCGTCCAGGGCTTCGGCAACTCCCTCGGCTGGATCGTCGTCGGCGAGGCCGACGCCACCAACGCCACCTCCTCCACCGCTGGTGGCGACGTCGACACCGACGGCACCGACGGCGTCATCACCGGCAACGGTGTTGTGCCCCGCGTGTCCGGCCCGGTGCAGCTGTTCGGCACGGGCCTCGGCCTGACCAACAACGTCGAGGGCACCGCGGACAACGTCACCGAGGTGACCACCGCGGGCAACAACACCACCGTTGGTGACAACGGCGGCATCGCGGGCGACATCGTCGACGTTCCGGTCGCGCTGCCGGTCCAGGCGTTCGGCGACGGCATCGGCGCCGGCGGCATCTACGACGGCACCGCCACCAACACCACCTCCTCGGTCGCCGGTGGCGACAACGTGACCAGCGGCGTGCACGGCACCGCCAACGGCACCGTTGCCTCCGTGCCGCTCGCGGGCGCCGGCCAGATCTTCGGCGACGGCGTCGGCCTGGTGGCCAACACCTCGGGTGTCGCGGACAACGTGACCTCCTCGGCGGCCGGTGGCTCCACCGCCACCAACGGCGTGACCAGCTTCCTCGGCGGCGACATCATCACCGCGCCGCTCGCCCCGGTCGTGCAGGCCGACGGCGTTGCCGGCTCGGTCGGCGGCACCTCCGACGCGCTCGCCGTTGGCGACGCGGCGGCTGTCGCCGGTGGCGACTACGTCACCGCTGGTGACAACGGCTCGGTCTCGGGCGTCATCGCCCAGGTTCCGGTCGCGGTCGCCGGTGAGGTCGTCGGTGACGCGGTCTCCGGCCTGGCCGTGACCGACGGCACCGGCAGCAACGCGGTGACCACGGTCGCCGGTGGCGCTGCTGCCACCAGCGGCGAGGAGGGCGGCAGCCTCTCGGGCGTCAACGCCCTGCTCCCCGTCGCGGGCGAGGCTGCGATCTTCGACCTGCCGATCGAGGTTCTCGGCGAGGCCGTTGCCGACGGCGAGCGCGCCACCGCGGTCTCCGCTGGTGACCAGGCCGCTGCCTTCTCGCTGCCGGTGACCGACAAGGCGCTGGGTGGGGGCCTGCTCAAGGCCGCCGAGCTGCCCAGCATCTCGTCGCTGCCGAAGCTGCCCACCACCGGTGGTGCCGCTCGCTCCGCCACGCCGCAGCTGCCCAACCTGGGTGGCCTGACCGGTGGCCTGACCAAGGTCCTGCCCACCGGCCAGATCGGCCAGCTCCCCAAGCTGCCCGCCGCGCAGCTGCCCACCCCGGGTGCCAAGGGCCGCGCGTTCGACGCTCCGGCGCTGAACACCATCGACACCTCCATGGTGTCGGGCCTGGTCGGTGGCCTGGGTGGCCTGAAGGGCTGACCCACCTCCCAGGGGTTCCCTGAACATGTGGGTGCATCGGGGAACCACTGAGCACTGCCGATTCTGAAAGGCGAAGCCGGGAAGCGAAAATCGCTTCCCGGCTTCGTCGTGTTCTTTATTCGGGACGTTTCGCCAGGGCGTGACCCGAGAGTGGAGAAAAGCGTCAGTGGTGGAGGCGCTTTTCGACGCAGTCGAGGACCGAGAGAAGTGGCGCCTTGCCGTCGCTGGTCACCCAGGAAACGCGCAGATCCGGCCGCAGCGCGCGGCCCTTGCCCATTCGGACGGGTCGTTCGGCCAGCTCGCGGACGCGGTCGGCGATGGCCGCGCCGTCGCCGTTGGGGTGCTCGGCGACCACCGCGAACTCGTCCCCGCCGTAGCGGGCGACCGTGTGGTCCGCGCGCAGACCCGCCCTGAGCCTGCCGCCGAGCGCGGCCAGCAGCTCATCGCCCTTGTCGAAGCCGTACTCCGCGTTGACCTTGGCGAGGTGGTGCACGTCCAGCAGCACCAGCGTCGTCAGCGTGCCGAGGGTGCGCGCCCTGGTCAGGGCCTGTTGCAGGCGGTCGACCAGCAGCGCGCGGCCGGGCAGTCCGGTCAGCGAGTCCAGCAGTCCCCTGCTGTGCGGCATGTCGTCGTTCACCGGGTTCAGCTGGATCAGCACGCAGCCGCGGCTGCGGTGCCGGACCGGCGTGAACTCCACCCACAGCCGCGTGTGCGGCAGCCCGGCGTGCTGGACGAGCACCGCGAGCGACATCTGGGCCCAGTTCCGCAGCACCTGGGAGCTCAGCTCGCTGGGGGTCGGCAGCGGTGCGCCGGAGTCGTCGAAGGCCTGCCAGCCGTCGGGGCGCCTGCCGGAGAGCAGTTCCGAGCGGCTCAACCCGAGCAGCGATCCGGCGAGGCGGTTCGCGGCGATCACGTCGCCGTGCTCGTCCTGCAGCACCAGCCCCACGGGCAGTTCGGAGACCAGTTCGTCCCACACCGCGTGAGTGGTCGGTGCCGCCGTGGAGTCCATCTGCACGGTCATGGCTGCGCACCTTCCGCCGATCGAAGGCTGTGACTAAGCCCCTCTGTCGTAAATCGGCTCTGGCAAGCGCCGTAGAGACCACCCGAATGGGGGATATCTGTCGAGTGGTCGGCTGCCGCGCCTGGTCCAGGCGGCTCACGCGCCGCAGTGAACACAGAACTAGCACGTTTTCTGGTTCCCGGTGGCTGTCGGGGCGCTGAGGTAGACAGAAGTCATGACACCGGACGACCTCCGCGCGGCCGTCGCCGCGTGCGTGAGCGGGCTGAGCGCCGTCGCCGACCAGGACTGGTCCCGCCCGGCCGCCGGGCTGGAGTGGACCTGCTCGCACACCGCCGAGCACCTGGCCGACGACCTCCTCTACTACGCCACCTCGCTGGCCGCGCGGGCGACCGAGCAGCTCAAGGTCTGGGGCAAGATCGAGGAAGGTGCGACGAACGCCCAGGTCATCGAGGTGATCAGGGCGACCGGCGAGCTGTTCGCGACCGTCGCCGACGCGGCCCCGCCCAGCGCGCGGGCCTTCCACCCGGCCGGTCCCACCGATCCCGCCGGGTACCTGGCGACCGGGGTCGGCGAGGCGCTGCTGCACAGCCACGACATCTGCGCGACCTTCGGCGTCCGGCTGGACCCGCCCGCCGACGTGTGCCGCGCGATGCTGGCCCGCCTGATGCCGCACGTGACCGAGGGCGGAGACCCGTGGCGGGTGCTCCTGTTGGCCACCGGACGAGGTGATCTACCTGGGAAGACACGTGTGACGAAGTGGCACTGGCGGATTCCCGTCGGGGACTGATACAGGTTGGTATCACGCGGTATCATTCCCGCATGGCGATGACTCTGCGGCTCACCGACGAAGAGACCGAGGCGCTGCGCCTGGCCGCCGAGCGGGAACGCCGGTCGATGCAGGACATCGCGCGCCGGGCGATCCGCGAGTACGTCAACCGCCGCAACGCGACCAGGGACGCGGCGCTGGCGCGCATCGTGACCGAGGACGCCGAGCTGCTCAAGCGCCTGGCCCAGTGACCTGATGGTCGAGGACCCCCAGGTCGAACCGGTCGACTACCTCGACCTGGACGACCTGCTCGCCGCCGCCAACGCCGCGCTCGGCCACGCCCCCGACGTGCGCGACTGGGGGCTGCTCGAAGCCGCGCTCGCCCGGCCGAAGGCCGTCGTCTTCGGGCAGGACGCCTACCCGACGCTGCACGAGAAGGCGGCTTCGCTGCTGCACTCGCTGGCCCGCAACCACGCGCTGATCGACGGCAACAAGCGGCTGGCGTGGGTCTGCACCAGGCTCTTCTACGTGCTCAACCAGCGCGATCTGCGCGCGCCCTCGGTCGACGACGGCGAACGGCTCGTGGTCGACGCCGCCACCGGCGCCCGCGACCTGCCGCAGATCGCCCAGGTGCTCGGCGAGTGGACGACTCAGTCCTTCAGCTGACTCGTCAGCACCTGTGAGCAGCGGCCGAGCAGTGCGCGCAGTTGGTCCTGCTCCTGCTCGGTGAACTCCGCCGCCAGCGCGCGCTCAACCGCGGACGCGCGCTCGTCGGCCAGCTCGAACGCCTTGTACCCGGCCTCGGTCAGCCGCGTCTCCAGCACATTGCGGTGCAGCTCGTGCGGCTCGCGCCTGATCAGGTCCGCCGCCTCCAGGTTGCGCAGGATCGTGGTCATCGTCTGCGGCGTGACCCGGCAGCGCCTGGCCAGCTCGGCAGCGGAAACCCCCGGCTGCTCGGCGAGCACGAGCAGCGCGGCGTACTGGGGGACGGTCAGCCCGGCCGGGCGCACCGCCGCCTGCTTCACGGCCATCAGCTCGTGCTCGACGCGCTTGATGTCCGAGCCGAGGCGCTCCTCCAGCGGCATGCCCATCCGCTGATCGTACGAGGCCGCCGTTCGCGATGAGTATTGACGAGCATCAGAGTACTGATTACTTTGTGAGTCCTTACTCAACTATGAGGACGGACTGCAATGCGTAAACTGACTATGGGGCGGCGGTCGCTGCTCGCGCTCGCCGTCGCGACCACGGCGGCGGTCACCTTCGCTCCGGCGGCCTCCGCGACGCCGCACGGGTTACCGGCGGTCGTCACCGCCAAGGCGCAGAACCTGTTCCCCGAAGGCATCGCGTGGGACCCGGTGCGCGGTGGGTTCCTGGTGACCTCGATCAGCGACGGCACGGTCTCGCTGGTCCGGTCGGACGGCGGAGTGCGCCAGTTCGCCGCGCACCCGCGGATGGTGCAGACCTTCGGCGTGCACGTCGACCCGGTGCGCGACCGAGTGCTGGTGGCCTACGGCGACATGGGCAGCGGGCGCCGCTCGACGCCCGAGACGACCTGGAAGTCTTCTGGCGTCGGCATTTTCCGCCTCAGCACGGGCAGGCTGCTGCACCTCGTCGACCTCGCCATCGGGCCGGGCAGGCACGCCGCTAACGACCTCGCGCTCGACCGCGCGGGCAACGCCTACGTCACCGACCCGGCCTCCGACACGCTCTACCGGGTCGACCCCGAGGGCAGGCCCTCGGTGCTCGCCCGCGATCCGAAGCTCGGCAGCACCGGCATCGGGATGAACGGAATCGTCTGGCACCCCAAGGGTTTCCTGCTCTCAACGCGCTACGACACCGGGGCGCTGCTGCGCATCCCGCTCAACGCCCCGACCCGCATCAATGAGGTCCGCACCGACCAGCCGCTCTACGGCGGTGACGGCCTCGACCTGCGTCCGGACGGCACCCTCGCGGTGGTGACGAACTCCTTCGGTGGCAACGGAAAGCCCGCGGTGAGCGTGCTCCGCGCGAACCGCGACTGGACCGAGGCGCGCGCCGTGCACCGGGCCGATCCGTGGGCGGACTCGCAGCCCACGACCATCGCGCGCACGCCGTACGGGAGCTACGTGCTCGACGGGCGGATGGGCGTGTGGCTCGACGGCAAGGGGAACGCGGACCGGTTCACCCTCCGCAGGCTGTGATCAGGACGAGTCGAACAGCGCGCTGACCGACTCCCCGTTGTGGATGCGCCGCATCGCCTCGGCCAGCGCGGGCGCGATCGAGAGGATCTTGAGCTTCGGCCCGCGTTCGTCGGCGGAGATCGGAACGGTGTTGGTGCAGACGATCTCCAGCACGTCCGGCTGGTCCCCGATCCGCTTGAGCGCGCCGCTGGAGAACAGGCCGTGCGTGCAGGCGACCCGGATGGTCCTGGCGCCGAGCTCGCGCAGCCGGTCGAGCAGTTCGAGCACCGTGCTGCCCTTGGCGATCTCGTCGTCGAGCACGATCACGTCGCGCCCGGCCACCTGACCGATCACCGAGCTGATCTGCACCTTGTCGTCGGCGAAGCGCTGCTTCGCGCCCGCCGCGACGGGGACGCCGAGCAGGCGGGCGAAGTGCGCGGCCTCCTTGGCGTTGCCCAGGTCGGGCGACACCACGGTGGTGTTGGAGAGGTCGTACTGGCGGAAGTGCACGGCCAGCTCGCGCAGTGCGTGCAGGTGGTCGACCGGAACGCTGAAGAACCCGTGCACCTGCGGGGAGTGCAGGGTCATCGCCAGCACCCGGTCGGCCCCCGCCGCGACCATCAGGTCCGCGACGAGGCGGCCGCCGATGGAGATGCGCGGCGCGTCCTTCTTGTCCGAGCGCGCGTAGGAGTAGTGCGGCATGACCACGGTGATCCGCCCGGCCGACGCACCGCGCGCGGCGTCGGTCATGAGCAGCAGTTCGACCAGGTTCTCCTGCACCGGGCGCACGAGCGGCTGGATCAGGAACACGTCCCGCTCGCGGCAGTTCGCCTGGAGTTGGACCTCCAGGCAGTCGTTGGCGAAGCGCTGCGTCCGCACCGGGTGCAGCGGGACTTCGAGGTGCGAGCAGATCTCGGTGGCCAGTTCCTGGTGTGCACTACCGCTGAAGACCGCGATGTCCCGCACGGACCGCTCCCTGTTCGACGACTGGGCAGGCGCTTCCGATCGTAGCCGTGATCAGCCGGCCTTTCGGCTCGTCATGCCCTCGCTCGTAGGGTCAACGCCCCAACTGAAGATCTTGTCCGGGTGCACGCGGATCAGCTCCGCGCTCATGCCCGCCGGTGTGTTCTCCTGCTCCGACAAGGCTTCCGCGCGGCCGCGGATCTCGATCCCGCGCACCCGCCACGGCTTGAACGAGGCCACGTCGTCCACCACGAGCGCGGCCCTGCCGGTCGCCAGCACGTTGCGGAACTTGCGGGTGGCTCCCATGTTGTAGCCGCCGATGTCGATCGTGCCGGTGTCGGCGTTGTAGCGGAAGCCGACCGGGTTGTTCTGCACCGCCCCGTGCGCGTCGACGGTGGCCAGCCTGCCGAGGACCTGCTCGGCGAGGTAGTGGAGTTCGTGCTCGGTGAACGTCATGCCTCCAGCGAACAACCTGAACCGGAGTTGAGGTCAAGGTACGGTGGGGGCGTGAACCAAGTGCCGCTCCGAACGCCCGAGCTCACCGTCGGCCAGCTCGCCGAACGCAGCGGGGTCGCCGTCTCGGCCCTGCACTTCTACGAGCGCAAGGGGCTGATCCACAGTCGCCGCACCTCCGGCAACCAGCGCCGGTACAGCCGCGACACCCTGCGCAGGGTCGCCTTCGTCCGCGTCTCGCAACGCGTCGGCATGCCGCTGGAGGTGATCCGCGAGGCGCTCGCGTCGCTGCCCGACGAGCGCACGCCGACGCCGGAGGACTGGGCGCACCTGTCCCAGGAGTGGCGCTCCGAGCTGGACACGCGGATCGAGCAGCTGGTGCAGCTGCGCGACAACCTCAGCGACTGCATCGGGTGCGGCTGCCTCTCGCTCAAGACCTGCCACCTGTCCAACCCGCGCGACGTGCTCGGCCAGCAGGGCCCCGGCCCGCGCAAGCTCCTCCCGGAAACGTTGCGTACCAGGGAAAGCGCTCAGTCCACTATGGACTCATACGCGCCGGTCTGCGAGTAGCAGCGTCGCGACCATCGCCAGCGCGACCACCCCGCCGAGCGTCATGACGGTGGCGGTGGACGTGGCGTCGACGACGAGGCCGCCGAGCAGCGCGCCCGCGGAGAGCATCGCCTGGAACGACGAGGTGAACAGCACGGTGGCGGCTTCCGGCGTGTTCGGGGCCGCCGCCGCGAACCACTTCTGGGAGCAGGCCGGAACGGCTCCGTAGCCGATTCCCCAGAGCACCAGCAACGCGAACGCGCCGATCTCCGAACTCCCCGCGACAGGAAGGGCCAGCGTCGCGAACGCGATCAGGAGACCGCTGATCGCGAACATGCGCGGAGACGTTCCCGAGAGGAAGTTCCCGACGACTCCGGCAATGCCGTACGCGATCAGGAAGACCGTGACGGCACTGGTCTTCGTCACTTCCTGGAGGAACGGCGTGACATAGGTGTAGGTCGCGAAGTGCGCTGTCACGACCAAAGCGGTGACCGCGATCCCGAGTCGGATCTGGCGCTGCCGCAGGAGTTCGCGGAGCGTGCCGA
Source organism: Allokutzneria sp. NRRL B-24872 (assembly GCF_002155965.1). GTDB lineage: Bacteria > Actinomycetota > Actinomycetes > Mycobacteriales > Pseudonocardiaceae > Allokutzneria. Next base: position 40,879 of record NZ_MUMH01000006.1, on the reverse strand, counting down.
GACGTGTCACCTGAATCGCTGGTAGCGGCTGCATCCACCACAACAGCGCGCCCAGCACCACGAGCGTCAGCAGTCCCATCACGACGAAGGCGCTGCGCCAGCCCGCGACCTCGCCGATGAACGTACCTGCGGGAACGCCCAGAACCGAGCCGAGCGGAACGGCCGAGAAGATCACCGAAGTGGCTCTGCCGACCGATTCCGCCGGAACCAGCCGTGCGGCGAGGCCGGAACCGATCGACCAGAAACCACCGATCACCAGGCCCACCAGAAAGCGGGAGAACAGCATCACCCAGTAGTTCGGCGCCGCTGCGGCCAGGAAATCCGCGACCGCGAGCACGAACATCAACGCGCACAACATGGTTCGCCGGTCGAGGCGTCCGGTGACCGCGGTGAGCACCGGAGCGGAGATCGCGGCGAGAATTCCCGGCAGCGTCATCATCAGACCCGCGACGCCCTCGGAGATCTCGAAACTCGAACCGATCGAGGTGAGCAGTCCGATCGGCAGGATCTCCGTGGTGACGATGGAGAAGATCCCCATCATCACCGCGACGACGGCGGGCCAGTTCCTGGTGCGTGTTGTTGTTGGCACGAAAGACAGCCCACCAGCCGTGAGTGCCGCTGTCTGGCGGCTTCGCGACAACTCCGTGCCCTCACGAACTCAAGATCAACTCAATGATCTCGTCGGTGGGCCGCACATCGCCGAAGGTCCGATAGACCGTGTGCAGCGTGGCGTTGTGGTCCTGGTCTCGCCGCGCGGCATTGGCGTCGGCCGCCATGATCACCCGATAGCCCAGGGTCTTCGCGTCGCGGGCCGAGGACTCACAGCACACGTTGGTGACCGTCCCGGTGATCAACACCGTGTCGATCCCCTTGTGCGCCAGCAACTCCGGGAGGTCGCAGCGCCCGGGGAAGAACGCGCTCGCCGCCGACTTCTCCGCGAAGAGGTCGTTCTCGTGCGGCGCGAAACCCGACCACAGGCGCTCCGGCAACGGCCCCGTCCCGCCCGACGTGCGGAACACCTCCGCCACCTCCGGGCCGTAGAACTCCTCGTCGATCGCGGTCCGCTCCGTCGTCGCCGGGAGCACCCACGCCACCGTGCCGCCCGCCCCGCGCAGAACCTCGGCGAGCCGGTTGATGTTCGGCACGATGCCCTGGCAGTACGGGCTCTGCGTCACGAAGAACGGCACCATGTCGATCACCACCAACGCCGTGCGAGCCGGAACGAGGCTGGTGAAGGCGAAGCGCCTGCCCCGCCGCTGCTCCTGGCGCGCGTACTCGCGCTCCTCGATGAACCACTCGTGTCGCATGTCAGGGCGGTGTCAGCGTCGTGGCGGTCCGCTGTCAGCGCGGCTGGCCATCGTGGTTCTCGTCAGCAGTTCAGCTCGACGGCCCACGAGAGGAATCATCATGGGACAGCAGGGTAACGGCGGCTTCTCCGACTCCGGTCTGCGCAGGGTGCGCGAGGTGCTGGCGGGCCACGTGGACTCCGGCAAGATCCCCGGCCTCGTCGCGCTGATCAGCCGGGGCGGGCACACGCACGTCGAAGCGCTCGGCACGATGCGCCACGACGGCGGCGCCGCGATGAGCCGCGACACGATCTTCCGGATGGCCTCGACGTCGAAGCCGGTCGCGATGGCGGCGGCGATGATCCTGCTCGACGAGTGCAGGCTGCGGCTGGACGACGTGGTGGACCCGTGGCTGCCGGAACTGGCCGACCGCAGGGTGCTGAAGCGGATCGACGGCCCGCTCGACGAGACCGTCCCGGCGCGCCGGCCGATCACCGTGCGGGACCTGGTGACCTCCACGTTCGGGCTCGGCATGGACATGACCGCGCTCGGTTCTCCGATCATGAACGCGGTCTTCGAGCAGGGGCTCACGCCCAACCTGCCGACGCCGATGCCCGAGCCCGACGAGTGGATGCGCCGCCTCGGTGAGCTCCCGCTGATGCACCAGCCCGGCGAGCACTGGCAGTACCACCTCAGCAACGACCTGCTCGGCGTCCTCGTCGCCAGGGTCACCGGCCAGTCGTTCGAGTCCTTCCTGCGCGAGCGCCTCTTCGAGCCGCTGGGGATGAAGGACACCGGCTTCGACCTGCCCGCGAGCAAGATCCACCGGCTGCCGCCCGCCTACGCACCTGACCCGGCGACCGGCGAGTTCACCGTGTGGGACGAGGCCGAGGGCGGACGGCACAGCAGCCCGCCCGCGTTCCAGGGCGGAGGCGGTGGGCTGGTCTCCACCGTCGACGACTACCACGCCTACTTCCGGATGCTGCTCAACCACGGGGTGCACGACGGCGAGCGCGTCCTGTCCCGGGCCGCCGTCGAGCTGATGACCACCAACCGCCTCACGCCCGAGCAGAACGCCGCCCGCAACGCCATGGCCACCAACAACGTCCACCTGTCCTTCGGCCAGGGACAGCACGGCGGCTGGGGCCTTGGCATGGCCGTGCGCACGTACCGGGGCGACTACGCGCCCATCGGCCAGTTCGGGTGGGACGGCGGGAGCGGCACCTCGACCTACGCCGACCCGGACAACCAGCTCGTCGGCATCCTGCTCACCCAGGTCGGGATGTCGGTCCCGAACGCCGCGCACGCGATCCACGACTTCTGGACCACGGTCTACCAGGCGGTCAGTCCTGCGGAGTGAGCAGGACGACGGGGATCTCCCGGGCGGTCTTCCCCGCGTACTCCGCGTACAACGGGAAGATCCGCACCATCTGCGGCCAGAGCGATTCGCGCTCGGCCGGGGAAGCGACCCGGGCTCGGGCGGTGAACCGCCGGGTGCCGACCTGCACCCCGACGCTGGGCTCCGCCCGGAGGTTCTTGAACCACGCGGGATCGTCGTCGGAGCCGCCCTTGGAGGCGACGACGACGAAGTCCTCCCCCGCCGTGCCGTAGATCAGGCACGTGCGACGCGGTGTGCCGGTCCTGCGCCCGGTCGTGGCCAGCACGAGCATGCGGACGCCGTCCGACTCGTGCCCCTCGGTGCCACCGGAGGCCAGATACGCGCGGACCTGCTCAGCCACCCAGTCCCACCGCGAATCGGTGGCGCGGTCGAGGTCGTCAGCGACAGCCATGACGGAGCTCCTTCCTTCAGTTGGGCTGCTCGGCGAGCCCGACGATGATCCCCTCGGGACCCCGGACGTAGCAGTACTGGTAGCCGTCCCCGAACCGCGCCACCTCGCTCACCAGCTCGGCGCCGTGGCCGCGCAGGCGGTCGAGGATCTCGTCGACCGACTTGACGGCGAAGGTGATGCGGGGAATGCCCGGGACGTTCACCGGAGCCCTCGGCGCGGTGGCCGTGGTGGTGGGCGAGCGGAACGTGGACAGCTCGATCAGGCCGTGGCCGTCCGGGGTCCGCACGAAGACCATGTCCGCCCGAACGCCGTCCAGCCCGACGAGCTGGTCCGCCCACTTGCCCTCGACCGTCGTCCTGCCGTCCACCTCAAGGCCGAGCGCGACGAAGAACGCGACAGCGGCCTCAAGGTCCTCGACCACGACACCGACGTGATCCAACCGGTAGATCATGGGGTCCTCCCAGGTCACGCGGCCTGTGGCGGCCGCTCGTACCCCTGGGACGGAACCGGCGCGACGTTCTCGACATCGCCGGGCGGATCAACCTTGGGCGAGATCGGTGAAGCGGCTGTAGTGCAGCTGGTGCGCCACGGTGATCGTGCTGGTGGGACCGGCACGGTGCTTGGCGAGGATCAGGTCGGCCTCACCGGCGCGGGGGTCGTCGCGCTCCCACGCGTCGGGCCGGTTGATCAGGATGACCATGTCAGCGTCCTGCTCCAGCGAACCGGATTCACGCAGGTCGGAGAGCATGGGACGCTTGTCGGTGCGCTGTTCCGGACCACGGTTCAGCTGACTGATCGCGATCACCGGAACCTCGATCTCCTTCGCCAGCAGCTTGAGCTGACGGGAGAACTCACTGACCTCCTGCTGCCGGGACTCGACCTTCTTGCCCGAGGACATCAGCTGCATGTAGTCCAGCACCACGAGCTTGAGGTCGTTGCGCTGCTTGAGCCGCCTGGCCTTCGCGCGGATCTCCATCATGGTCATGTTCGGCGAGTCGTCGATGAACAGCGGCGCCTCGCTGATCTCGCTCATCCGGCGCGCGAGCCGCGTCCAGTCGTCGTCGGTCATCCGGCCACCGCGCATGTCGCCGAGGCGGATGCGGGCCTCGGCGGAGAGCATGCGCATCACGATCTCGGTGCGGCTCATCTCCAGCGAGAAGATGACGCTGGCCATGCCGTGCTTGATGGAGCACGAGCGAGCGAAGTCCAGCCCGAGCGTGGAGTTGTGCGTCGGGATCATCGCCCGCCCGGCGAGGTACAGGTGGTCGGCCGCGCTGACCTCGACGCAGCGGACGGGCACGCTCGCGATCGGGCGCACGTCCACGATCGCCCGCACACCGCGCGTCGCGGACCGGAGTTCCTTGTGCGCCAAGCGCTTCGACTCGACGCGGAACACGTCGTCCTCGGTGGCGAACACGACGTCGGAGTCCGGAGCGCAGTCGTGGCCCAGGCTCTGCACGAGCTCGCGGGCGTCCTCGCCCAGCGGCAGGCGGACGGAACCGTTGTCGTCCACCGAGCCCAGGACGTCGAGCAGCCCGGCGAGCACCGCGCGGCGCTGAGCCCGCGAAGCACGCAGGTACGGCACGGACAGCTCGGGCTCGCCCTCCGCATCGGCGAACAGGGTGATCTCGGGATCGGAGCTGCCCCCGGCGAGCGCCACGCCCAGCGCGTACGGGGCGGTCAGCTCGGCCAGCTCTGGCAGCTCCAACGCGGCGGCGGTGACCACCGAGCTGACGACGCCGCGCCGCATCGAATCCGCGATCTCGGCGGTCGTGCGCACCTCGGAGCCGATCGCCCACTGGTGCTCGGCGTCCGCGACGATCACCGTGCCGTCGCCGAACTCGACCTCGAAGCACGGGCGCCCGGTCATCACCTCGGTCGCCGCGACGACGCGCGTCGGCAGGCCGTCGGCCCCGATCAGCTCGTCACCGACCTCGACCGCGCCCATCGTGGTCCAGCCGGTGGGAGTGGGCAGCGGGGTGTCCAGCGCGAGCGCCTTGCCGACACCGGGCCGGGCCGCGACGATGATCATCTGGCCCGCGTGCAGGCCGTTGGTCACCGCGTCCAGGTCGACGAAGCCGGTCGGGATGCCCAGCGCGACACCGCCGCGCGAGGCGATCGCGTCGATCTCGTCCATGGTCGGCTGGAGCAGTTCCTCCAGCGCGACGTAGTCCTCGGTGGTGTTGCGGTCGGTGACCTCGTAGATCGCCTGCTGCGCGCGGTCGACGACCTCGTCGAGCTCACCGCCCTCGGCACCGTGGTAGCCCAGGTGCACGATCCGGGTGCCCGCCTCGATCAGCCTGCGCAGCACCGCCTTCTCCGAGACGATCTCGGCGTAGTAGCTGGCGTTCGCCGCGGTCGGCACGGTGGCGATCAGCGTGTGCAGGTACGGCGCTCCGCCGACCCGCATCAGCTCGCCGCGCTTCTCCAGCTCGGCGGAGACGGTGATCGCGTCGGCGGGTTCACCCCTGCCGTACAGGTCCAGGATGACGTCGTAGATCGACTGGTGCGCCGGACGGTAGAAGTCGTCGGGGCGGACCACCTCGACCACGTCGGCGACGGCGTCCTTGGACAGCAGCATGCCGCCGAGCACGGACTGCTCGGCCGCGAGGTCCTGGGGAGGTTGGCGTTCGAAGTGACTGCCGGACGGCGGTCCTCCGCGGTCGTCGGCCAGTGCCACCGGATGCCTCCTCCTGTGGACAGAGCTGTGGACAACCTGGGGATGGCCTGTGCACACCCGGCCACAGCCGCAGTCGCCTTCTGGGGACTACCTGGGGACAACTTCTCCACCGGTCATGAAACACCCAGGTCAGACCCTGTGGAGCGAATGTGGAAAACAAGGCGCCGATCCTGTGGCCCCTGTCATAGCACCGCACGCGAGTTGTCCACGGCATGCGGCGGATCAAGCGCCGCAGCGGTCACGGCGCAGTGCGAAAGTGCCGCCCGCCGGTGATCACTCGTGGCGGGCGGCACTCGCGGTCTTACTCGCCCGCGGTCACCTGGAGGTTGACCGAAGCGGTGACGCTCGGGTGCAGCCGGACGGACACCGCGTGCTTGCCGGTCGTCTTGATGTGACCGGAGAGTTCCACGGCGCGCTTGTCCAGCAGCGGGCCACCGGCCGCCTTCACGGCGGCGACGACGTCGACCGCGGTGACGGAGCCGAACAGCTTCTTCGAGCCGGCCGCGGCGCGGCCCTTGTGCTCGACGGCGCCGAGGCCCTCGAGCTTGGCCTTGACCTCCTTGGCGTGGTCGAGGTCGCGAATGCGGCGACCCTCCTGAGCACGCTGGATGGTCTTGACCTGGCGCTCCGCACCCTTGGTGGCCAGGATGGCCAGCCCGCGCGGGAGCAGGTAGTTGCGGCCGTAGCCGTCCTTGACCTCGACGATGTCGCCGGGACCGCCGAGGCCACTCACGTCAGCGGTGAGGATGAGCTTCATCTGACTCTCTCCTTGGCCGGATCAGCGGGCGGTCGAGGTGTACGGCAGCAGCGCCATCTCGCGGGCGTTCTTCACCGCGGTGGCGACGTCGCGCTGGTGCTGGCTGCAGTTACCGGTGACGCGACGGGCACGGATCTTGCCGCGGTCGGAGATGAACTTCCGAAGCAGCGTCGTGTCCTTGTAGTCGATGAGGGCGAGATTGCCCTTCTTCTTGTCCTTGCAGAAGGCGCAGACCTTCTTCTTAGGCTTGCGCACAGGCGGCTTGGCCATGTGTGGTCCTCACAAGATGTGGTTCAGGTTTCAGTCTGGAATCGCGGTGCGGGCACCGAGGTCAGAACGGCGGCTCGTCGCTGTAGCCGCTGCTCTGGGGAGCCGCCGGAGCGGAGCCCCACGGGTCGTCGGCCGGGGCGTTGTTGCCACTGAAGCCGCCGCCGTAGCCGCCGCCTCCCTGGCCGCCTCCACCGCCGCCGCCTCCGCGGCTGACCCGGTTGACCTTCGCCGTGGCGTAGCGCAGCGAGGGGCCGACTTCCTCGACCTCGAGCTCGTACACGGTGCGCCGCTCGCCGCCGTCCTTCGGTTCGTAGGACCGCTGCTTGAGGCGACCCTGCACGACAACGCGCATGCCACGGGTCAGCGACTCGGCCACGTTCTCGGCGGCCTGTCGCCAGATGCTGCACCGCAGGAACAGCGCTTCGCCGTCCTTCCACTCCCCCGACTGCTTGTCGAAGGTGCGCGGGGTCGATGCCACGGTGAAGCTGGCAACGGCCGCGCCGGATTGGGTGAAGCGCAGTTCTGGGTCGGCGGTCAGATTTCCGACCACCGTGATCGTCGTTTCACCAGCCATGGTGTCGCCCTCCGAGTCGGATTAGGACTTGGCCTTGGCGGGCTCGCGGCGCAGGACCTTGGTCCTGAGCACCGAGTCCTGGAGCGACAGCTGGCGGTCGAGCTCCTTGACCGCAGCGGTCTCGCAGTTGATGTCGAGGACGGCGTAGATGCCCTCGGCCTGCTTCTTGATCTCGAAGGAGAGACGACGACGTCCCCAGACGTCGACCTTCTCCACGTTGCCGCCAGAAGTGCGGATCACGTTGAGGAAGGTGTCGAGGGTCGGAGCGACGGTGCGCTCGTCGAGGTTCGGGTCGAGAATGACCATCATCTCGTAGTGACGCATGAAGACCACTCACCTCCTGTGGGCTTGGTGGCCACGGCGGTTCCGTGGCAGGAGGGTCGTCGCGTCAGCAACCCGAGGAGCCTAACAAGTGCCACCGACAGACTTGTAATCGGCTGGTCAGCGGGGCTGGCGGCGCAGCGCCACGGTGCGGACCAGCGCGGCGGTCACGCAGGACAGCGCCAGCGCGGCCAGCAGCACCGGACCGGCGACGCGGCCGGACTGGCCGGAGGGCAGCGCGGAGGCCTGGCCCGCCGAGCGCACGCCGTCGGCGTCCGCCGGATCGCCGAGCTGGCCGAAGCCCGGGTCGTAGCCGGGGACGTTCTGGCCGTAGCGCAGGCCGGGGGCGAGCGCGCCGAGCCCGCCGGGCATCGCGACCGGGAGGTTCGAGTAGTCGTAGAGCGGCACCCTGCCGAAGTCGTAGAAGCCGCCAGCGGGCCACCTGGGCAGCTGGAAGTCCGGCAGCCCGCCGACGCCCGGACCCGGGTTCGCGCCCGGCTGGAGCTGTGGTGGCGGGTTCTGCTGGCCCGGTCCCGGCTGCTGACCCGGCTGCTGGCCGGGGTTCGGCTTGGGCGGCTGGTTCGGGGCCGGGGTCGATCCCCCACCGCCGGTGAGCCGCTGCGAGGCGTCCGCGATCGCGCCGGTGCCGTCCTGGACGGGCTTGCTGGCCTCGTTGGCCACCTTGGTCGTCACGCCGCAGCCCGCGGTCAGCACCTGCCGCACGCCGCCCAGGACCGTGCCGAGCACGGGGCCGAGCAGCGGGATGTCGTCGATCTTGTCGATCACGGCGCTCGCGATGTGCCCGCCGGTGATGAAACCGCCGGAGCCGTTGGGGACCGCGCCGATCGGGATGGGCGGCAGCCGCCGGATCGCCTTGTCCGCCTCGCCGGCGATGGGCGGGCCGAGCAGCGGCACCGCGCGCACCAGGTTCACCACGGGCGCGGCGATCGCGCCGGGGTTGAGCGAGACCGGCTGGCCGGGGGTGCCCATGACGGTGGCCTTGCAGTCGCCGACCACGATCGGCTCGGCCGCGGCGGCGGAGCCCGCGAGCCCGGTGCTCATGGCGCCGCCCACGACGACGGCCAGCGCGGAGATCCGCAGAGCCTGCTGCAGGCGCATGGCCACCCCTCCGGTGCGTACCGATCGGTAACGTCACCGTGTTCAACGACGGAGGACGGCGAAGGTGACGCCGTCACTGGGAGATGTCACTGGGACATGTCACTGGGGAGATCTTCCCGGCTCACGGCTTGTTACCCGGGCACGGCTCGGACTACCCGTTCGGCCTACTACTCTCGTGTTCATGCGCATTGGGGCCCATGTCGGCGCCGAAGACCCCCTCGCCACGGCACAGCGGCTGGGAGCCGAGGTCGTCCAGTTCTTCCTGTCCGACCCGCAGAGCTGGACCGCTCCGGTCCCGCACCCGCAGGGCGAGCAGCTGCGGGCGGCCGGTGTCGAGGTCTTCGTGCACTCGCCGTACGTCATCAACGTCGCGTCGCTGAACAACCGCATCCGCATCCCGTCCCGGAAGTCGGTCGCGCAGCAGGCCAAGGCCGCCGCCGCGATCGGGGCCTCCGGGCTCGTGGTGCACGGCGGCCACGTGACCAAGGGAGAGGACCCGGAGGCGGGCCTGGCGAACTGGCGCAAGCTGTTCGAGCGCCAGGCCGAGGCCGGGGGCTTCGCCGTGCCGATCCTGATCGAGAACACCGCTGGCGGTGACAACGCCATGGCCCGCCGCTTCGACATGCTGGCGCGGCTGTGGGACGCCGTCGGCGAGTTCGGGGCGGGCTTCTGCCTGGACACCTGCCACGCCTTCGCCGCCGGCGAGGAGCTGCCGGGCATCGTCGAGCGGGTGAAGGGCATTACCGGGCGAATCGACCTGGTGCACCTGAACAACTCGCGAGACGCTTTCAACTCCGCCAGGGACCGGCACGCCAACATCGGTTCCGGAACGATCGAGCCGGACGTTCTCGTCGCGGTCTGCGACACCGCTGGCGCGCCCATCGTGTTGGAGACGCCGGGCGACGGTCAGCCCGAGGACATCGAATTCCTCCGGTCAACTGTGAAGCGCTGAGGCGAAAAGCACACGAAGAAAGGCCCCGAACCCGCGGAGTGCGGATTCGGGGCCTTTCTTCAAATTGGTCTAGCCCAATCGCTGCTTCAGCGCGGCCAGCTCGTCGTGCAGCAGGCTCGGCACCTTGTCGCCGATCTTGGCGAACCACTCCTCGATCAGCGGGAGCTCCGCGCGCCACTCGTCGGCGTGCACCGCGAGCGCCTTGTCCACGTCGGCCGGGTCGACGTCGAGGCCGTCCAGGTCCAGCGCCTCGGCGGTCGGCACGTGGCCGATGGCGGTCTCGTTGGCCGCGGCGGTGCCCTCGATGCGCTCGATGACCCACTTCAGCACGCGCGAGTTCTCGCCGAACCCGGGCCACAGGAAGCCACCGTCCTCGTCACGGCGGAACCAGTTCACGTAGAAGACCTTGGGCATCTTCGCCGCGTCGGCGCGCTTGCCCATGTCGATCCAGTGCTGGAAGTAGTCACCGGCGTGGTAGCCGATGAACGGCAGCATGGCCATCGGGTCGCGGCGCACGACACCGACCTGGCCGATCGCCGCGGCGGTGGTCTCGCTGGACAGCGTCGCGCCCATGAACACGCCGTGCTGCCAGTCGCGCGACTCGGTGACCAGCGGGATCGTGGTCTTGCGGCGCCCGCCGAAGAGGATCGCCGAGATCGGGACGCCCTGCGGGTCCTCCCACTCCGGCGCGGTGATCGGGCACTGGTCGATCGGGGTGCAGTAGCGGGAGTTCGGGTGCGAGGTCAGCTCCTCGTCGCCCGGCTTCCAGTCCTTCTTCTTCCAGGTGGTCAGGTGCGCGGGCGGCTCGCCCATGCCCTCCCACCACACGTCGCCGTCGTCGGTCAGCGCGACGTTGGTGAACAGGCTGTTGCCCTTGGCGATCGTGCGCATCGCGTTCGGGTTGGTCTTCCAGTCGGTGCCGGGCGCGACGCCGAAGAAGCCGTTCTCCGGGTTCACCGCGTACAGGCGGCCGTCCTCGCCGAAGCGCATCCAGGCGATGTCGTCGCCGAGGGTCTCGACCTTCCAGCCGGGGATGGTCGGCTCCAGCATCGCCAGGTTGGTCTTGCCGCAGGCCGAGGGGAACGCGGCGGCGACGTAGTGGACCTTGTTCTCCGGCGAGGTCAGCTTGAGCACCAGCATGTGCTCGGCCATCCAGCCCTCGTTGCGGCCGATCGAGGAGGCGATGCGCAGCGAGTAGCACTTCTTGCCGAGCAGGGCGTTGCCGCCGTAGCCGGAGCCGAAGCTCCAGATCTCCCGGTCCTCGGGGAAGTGGCTGATGTACTTGGTCTCGTTGCAGGGCCACGGGACGTCCTGCTGGCCCGGCTCCAGCGGCGCGCCGATCGAGTGCAGGCAGGGCACGAAGTCCGCGTCCTCGCCGAAGCGGGCCAGTGCCTTGTCGCCCATCCTGGTCATGATCTTCATCGACACCACGACGTACTCGGAGTCGGTGATCTCCACGCCCAGCATCGGCTTCTCCGCGGTCAGCGGGCCCATGCAGAACGGGATGACGTACATGGTGCGACCGCGCATGCAGCCCCGGTACAGCTCCGTCATCAGGGACTTCATCTCGGCGGGCGGCATCCAGTTGTTCGTCGGCCCCGAGTCGGCCTCGTCGACGGAGCAGATGAACGTGCGCTCCTCGACCCTGGCCACGTCCGAGGGGTCCGACGCGCACCAGAAGGAGTTCTGCTTCTCCTTCAGCGGCACGAAGGTGCCCGCGCGGACCAGCTGCTCGGTCATCCGCTGCCATTCCTCGTCCGAACCGTCGCACCAGACGACCCGCTCGGGCGTGGTGAGCTCGGCGACCTCGCGCACCCAGGACAGCAGGCGCGGGTGGTTGGTCGGGGCCTGGTCGAGACCGGGAACAGCCAGTGCGGTCATCGCGCTCGTCTCCTAGCTGGGCGGGGTGCCCGTCACTTCCAACGCCGGGGCCGGGGTAGCCGGGCGAATCGAGAAAAAGCTGCGCCACGCCCCGAGGAGGGCGTGGAAGAAAAGGGATGCCTGTGAGGCTAGCGGTACCCGCCAAGAGTGCGCCCCATGCCTGTTGTCGCTTCCCTCACATAACCGATCAGGGAATCGATTCAGCCCCGAATGGGCGCCGGTAAACGGGTGACGGCCAAATGTGCTCGGTCACATTGGGGGCGATGTTGGTCACGTGTGCGATACGCGACGAAACGAACTTCTCGTTGCGAAGGCCAACAAAAAGCCCCGCCCTCCCTGATCGGGACGGCGGGGCCGGTTGCCGCGAACGGCTACTTCCAGCGCGGCTCCTGCGGGGAGGGCGCGTTCGGCGGGAGGCCGGTGTCGCCGACCCACTGGCCGCTCTTCGGGTCGACCTTGATGGTCTTGTTCTCGCTGGGCCGCTCGACGGTCTCGGCCTCCTCGCTCAGGCCCCAGCCCTCGGACACGGTGGAGAACCCGCCGCCGCCCGGCTCGGACGGCGCCTCGCCGCCGCCACCGATGCCGCCGTCGGCCATGCCGAGCTTGTCCTGCTCGACGACCACCCAGTCGCTGCCCTTGGTGTTCTCCTTGACGACCACCTGGCCGTCCTTGGTGATCGTGGTGGACAGCTCCGCGTCGCCGTCGCCGTCGGTGTCGGCGTAGATCACGGTGTTGCCCTGGTTGTCGGTCACCGTGACGGTGTCGCCCTTGCTGTCGTTGTTGGTGTCGACGAGCTGGCCCTCGACCCGGTGGTCGCCGTCGGGACCGTGCACGACCATGCCCGAGCCCGCGCCGTAGGCGCCGTACTTGTCGTCCGGCCCGCGACCGCCGCCCTTCTCCGAGACCCACTCGCCGGTGGCGCCGTCGAACTTGGCGGAGCTGACGACGTCGCCCTTGCCGTTCAGCGTGCGCATCACGTCGGCCTGGCCGTCGTGGTTGGTGTCGGTGAAGCTCAGGTACCCGTCGTCGGTGGACACCATCGCGGTGTCCTCGATGCCGTCGTTGTTCAGGTCGCTGGTGGCTTCGGCGGTGTACTCGTCGCCGTCGACGTTGACCTTGATGTCGCCGTCGGTCCCACCGGTCTCCTCGATGTACACCGGGAATCCCCCCATCCGAACTCGTTCGTTGACTGCAGGTGAGACTCAAGGTAGGCCGCCCCGGTTCCCACGAAAAGCGCGGGCCCTCCCGCTCACCCTGATGGGACGTTCCCGAATGACCGCAGAGCCGAAGCGCAGCAGGTTGCACGCGGTGCTCCCGCGCCCGACCCCGCCCGTCGACCCCGCTTTCCGGCACCCGCGCCCCGACGAGGCCGATGAGCTGGGCGAGCTGGCGCTGCGGGCGTACCGCGGAACGCCGGACGAAGGAGACGTCGGAGCCACACCGCAGGAGGCGGCCGAGGAGATGGCGCAGCTCTTCGCCGGCGCCTACGGGCCGCCGCTGCTCGAAGCCTCCTACGTCGCTGAGCACAAGGGCCGCGTCGTCGCGGGCGCGCTGGTGACCCTGTGGAAGGACGGGCCGCTGCTCGCCTACCTGTTCACCGCGCCGGAGCACGCGGGCGCGGGCCTGGGCACCCGGCTGGTGAACGCGGTGATGTCCGCGCTCGGCGACCTCGGGCACACCTCGCTGAACCTGGCCGTCACCGAGGACAACCACGCCGCCCGCCGGTTGTACCGGCGACTCGGTTTCGCCGAGGTCTAGGCGGGGGTGGTCGCGTCGGTGGGGTCGGTGGGCGCGGCCTGGCGGTGGTGCTGGCGGATCAGGCCGAGCAGCTGCTCGCAGCGCTGGAGCGCGCCGCCGGAGTCGGCTAGGCGGCGGTTGACCACCTGGAGCCGCCGCCCGCGCTCCTCGGCGTCCAGCCGCAGCGCCCTGTCCACCTCGCGCAGCTCCTCCTCGATCGAGGTGACGCGCTTGAGCAGGGCGTCGTCCAGCGCGAGGGTGAGCTGCTGCTCGGCCTCGATGAGCTGTTCGGAGACGAGCTGGTCCATGGTGGAGCGCCCGTCGGCGATCGCCTCGGTGATCCACTGCTTGAAGTACTGCTTGTCGGCGGCGTGCTTGCGGGTGCGGGCCATCCACCACCCGGCGCCGAGCCCGATCGCGATGGTCGCCGGCAGCACGATGGCGCTGCTGAGCGCGACGCCGACCCCGGCCAGCGGCATCATCGCGACGGCCCGGCCGAGGCCGAGCCCGCCGGAGACGCCCATGAACACCAGCAGCTTGTCCTCGGCGGTCGGCGGGCGGCGCTCCGGCGGGCGCAGCACCACGGGCGGCTGGCCGGCGCGGGCGAACTGCGCGCGGATGACGGCCAGCTCCTCCGGGGAGAACAGCTCGCTGAGCACGGTGGTGGCCACGCGGTCCAGGCGCTGGCTGAGCATCACGCTGATCCGGCCGGAGATCATCTGCAGTGCGGCGTCCACCTGCGCGGGGAGGTTGGCCAGCGCCTCGCGGTCGGCGACGTCGGTCTGGCGGCGGAACCACGACGAGACGTCGCGCATCTGCCTGCTGACCTCGTGGCCGCACTCGACCCGGGTGCGCTGGATGTCACCGCGCAGCTTGAGCTGCCAGCCCCTGGTGGAGGACCGGCGCTCGGTGTTCAGCTCGTCGCGCCGGGCGCGCAGCGCGTCGGCCTCGGCCTCGCCGGTGCTCAGCGCGCGCTGCTCCGCGTGGAACCTGGCCTGCGCCTCGGCGAGCGCGGTGACCGAGGCGCGCAGCGCGTTGGCCTCGCCGAGCATCGCGGCGCTGCCGACGACGACGCGCTGGAGTGCGCTCTGCAAGGCGGCGATGCCGGACTGCTCGCGCAGCATGGTCGCGGCCTGCTCACTGGGCGCGTTTCCGGCGAACTCGAACAGCCGCGAGGACACCGGGTAGAAGTCGGCCTCGGCGAAGCGGGGCGCGTGCTCGCGCAGCAGCTGGCGGTTGGCGTCGAGCACCTGGCGCCAGCCGCGGTGCTGGTCGGTCTTGGTGAGCGCGAACAGGACGGTCTCGACGCGCTCGCCGACGTCCTGGAGGAAGCGGAGTTCGCCCGCGGTCAGCGGGGCGGAGGCGTCGACGACGAACAGCAGCGCGGTGGCGTTGGCCGCGGCCTCGGCGGCGAGCTCGCCGTGCATCGAGTCCAGCCCGCCGACCCCCGGAGTGTCCACAATGGACATGAAGCGGAGCACCGGGATCGGCGCCTCGATCTCCACGTAGCGCGGCGGGAGCTGACCCTCCGGCAGCTCGGCCCGCACGGAGACCCAGTGGTGCAGCTCGTCGATGGGGAACTCGACCGGGGGGACCTGGCCGGCGTAGCAGGCGCGGCCCGCCCACTCCTCGCCCTGCTTGATCACCAGGTAGGTCGCGGTCGCCACGTCGGCGTCGACCGGGGAGACGCTCCGCATCGCCAGCAGCGCGTTGACCAGCGAGCTCTTGCCCCGGTTGGTCTCGCCGACGACCACGACCGAGGGGACCGCCTGCGCGGCCTCGCGGGTGGAGCGGACCCACTCCGCGGCGTCCTTGTCGGACTCGCGGAGCAGGTCGACGACTCGTTCAAGGGTCTGCCCGACGAGCTTGGGCAGGGGCACGCCGGGAGTGCTCACGCTTCGCTGGCTCCGCTTCGCCTGGTGTAGACGGTGACGATCGGCGGCCGCAGCGCGCGGCCGTTGTCGGTGAAGCCGACGACCTCGGTCTCGGCGATGACGCCGTCGAGGTTCGGGTCGTCGGTCGGCAGGGTGCCGCCCGCCTCGTGGTGCGCCGGGTCGAAGCGCTCCCCGTCCGGGCGCACGGCGAGGACGCCGACGTCGGCGAGCCCGTGCTCGATCCGGTCGGCGACGCCCGCGCTGCGGGCGCGGTCGTGCGCGTAGAGACAGAGCTGGACCAGCTTGCGGCGCGAGTCGTCCTCGGTGATGTCGAGAACGGCGTTGTCCGGGTTCACCACAGACCCCATGTCGGTCTCTGACGAGTCCTCGCCGCGCTCGGTTCCTTGCGCACCGGACATTCTTCTCAGCCTCCCTCGCGGACCTGCTGCCAGAGCAGGAAGTAGGCCCGGTGGACCACGTGCGCGACCCGGCTCTGCCCCGGGGTGGCGCCGAAGGAGGCGAACGAGCGCCACCAGCCCGCCCGCTCCAGCGCGTACGCCTCCAGCTCCTGCCTCGGCCGTCCCCGCAGTCCCAGCTGGGCGTCCACCCCGCCGCCGCTGCCGACCCTGATGACCTCCTCGGTCAGGTCGACCGGCATGTCGACGGCGCCGGAGGTGACCAGCGTGAGCGCTTCGAGCAGCCGCAGCTGGTGCGCCTCGGGCTTGGCGAGCAGCACCTCGATCGCGTCGTGCACCCGCTGCCGCTCGCCCGGGTCGCCGCTGGCCTGCGCGAGCGCGGTCACCGACGCCAGCGCGGCGGCGGCCTTGATGCCGTCGGAGCGCGCGCGGAACACCGCGTCGATCCGCCCGCGCACGCCCGCGAGGCCGGAGGAGTCCAGCAGCGTGCGGCGCAGCGCTCCCGCCGTGATCGCGGGCTCGGCGTCGAGGGCGTGCAGCGCGACCGCGATCCCGTGCAGGTCGAGCTTTTCCAGCAGGCGCGAGCGCACCGACGCCGAGACCGGGCAGTCCCACGCGGTGAACAGGTCGGCCGACATCAGCATGGTCATCCGGCTGGCCTCGTCCAGCTGCGCGAGCTGGCGCAGCGCGTCGGCGTCGGCCGAGGTGAACCCGCCCGTCTCCGAGGTCTCGGCGAGCAGGCCGATCACCGGGAGCACGTCGGCGACCCTCGGCTTGAGGCTCAGCGCCTGCTTCTCCGCGAGCAGCGTCGCGGCCTTCCACACGTCGCCGCCGGAGCCCTCCACGGTGTCGGCGACGACCGTGTCGGCCTTGTTCAGCACCGCGATCGCGTTGACCGGTCCGGCCTCGCGGCTCGCGGTGGCGGCGGTGAAGGCGGCGAGCGCCTGCTGGTCGTCGGCGCGCACGCCCTGGGTCACCACGTAGAGCACGGCCTCGGCGCCCGCGACGGCGTTGCGCGACACCGGGTCCAGGTCGTCGGACTCGGCGACCTCCGGCTCGGCCTCGGCCGCCGCGCCCAGCAGCTGTTCGGTGCGGGCGACCGACGCGGCGTCCAGCGAGCCGAGCCCGGGTGTGTCGATCACGGTGAGGTCACGGAGCACGGCGTTGGTCAGGTAGGCCTCCAGGTGCGAGACCGTGCTGATGTCCACGCCCAGCTCCGGCGGGATGGTGCCGCTGCTGTCGAAGGGCAGCACCTGCTTGCGGCCGTCGGTGAAGACGACCTCGACGCGGTCGACCGTCCCGTACTGGAAACGGGTCACCAGCCGCGTGCACTCGCCGACGTCGGTCGGTGCCACGCGGCGCCCGATCAGGGCGTTGACCAGCGTGGACTTACCGGACTTGATCCGCCCGGCCACCGCGACCTGCAACGGCGCGCTCAGCCTGCGCAGCACCTCGCGGAACCCCGCCGCGGTGCGCGGGCCGACCTGCGGCTGCAACCGCTGGCAGAGGTTGGCGACGGCCGCCGACAGCGGTCCCGGCCAGTGCCCTTCGCTCCCAGTCACCAGTTCACCCCCACTACGAGCGAACAGCATCGTGCCATGATCGCCCGCCCGGCGGACGCCGGGCGGATAACCGCCAGGTCACGGCCCTCGCCGAAGCGCGAGCAAATGTCAGACCTCGGAGGGACGCAGCACGGGGGTCGCTTACCTAACCTCACGAGCGTGCGGCGGCTCAGTCTGTGGTTGCGTACCCACCCCCTGGTGGGCGACACGATCATGGTCGCGTTCCTGATCCTGCTCGACGTGCTGCTCTGGGAGATCTTCAAGGTCTCCCCGGAGAACTACTACTCCGTCGGCGCGCTGCTGCTCTGCCCGCTGATCATCCGGCGTCGCCAGCCGGTGTTCGCCGCCTCGATCATCGCCTTCGGCGCGGTGCTGCGGATCTTCACCCACCCCGACGACCTCTCGCTGCCCAGGGTCGCCGAGTTCGGCATGTTCATCGCGCTCTACACCCTGGTGCTGCTGGGAAACCGCAAGGTCGCCGCCGTGTACCTGCTGTTCTCCCTCGCGCAGAGCGCGCTGTTGATCAGCCGCGCCTACAACGAGAACCCGCAGGCCCCAGACGCCGTGGAATGGCTGTTGATCAACGTTTTCTGGTCGGTCGCGCTGCCCGCGTTCTGCTGGCTGCTCGCCGAGTTCGTCGCGGCCAGGCGGGCCTACCACGCCGAGGTGGAGCAGCGGCTGCGCATGCTGGAGCTGGAGCGCGACCAGCAGACCAAGATCGCGGTGGCCCAGGAGCGCACCAGGATCGCCCGCGAGCTGCACGACGTGGTGGCGCACGCGGTGAGCGTGATCATCGTGCAGGCCGACGGCGCCAGCTTCGTGATCAAGGACCAGCCCGCGGTCGCCGAGCGCTCGCTGAAGACCATCGCCAGCACCGGGCGGCAGGCGCTGAACGAGCTGCGCAGGCTGCTCGGCGTGCTGCGCGCGGAGGACGAGAACCCGGAGATGGTGCCGCAGCCCAACGCCGGGCAGCTGACCGAGCTGGTGGACAAGGTCCGCTCGGTCGGGCTGCCGGTCGAGCTGGAGCTGACCGGGGACCTGGACAAGCTGCCGACCGGGGTCGGACTCGGCATCTACCGGATAGTCCAGGAAGCGCTGACCAACATCCTCAAGCACGCCGGGCCGGGCGCGATGGCAACGGTGCGGGTGGAGCGGCGCGAGGACGCGGTGACCGTGCAGGTGCTCGACGACGGCTTCGGCACCCCGGGCGACCTCGTCACCGGCGGCAACGGGCTGATCGGCATGCGCGAGCGCGCCGCGGTCTACGGCGGGTCGCTGGACACCGGCCCGCGCGAGGGCGGCGGGTGGCGGGTGAACGCCCTGCTGCCGCTCACCCCTCGGCCGACCGGACCCAACCCGGTGCGCTGATCGCGTTCATCACCAATCTCATCCTCCCTGGCCTGCCCATGGCGGACGCGGCGCTCTAAGCTCGCCCTCGTGATTCGCGTGATGCTGGTGGACGACCAAGAGCTCATGCGCATGGGGTTCCGCATGGTGCTCGACGCCCAGGAGGACCTGGAGGTCATCGGTGAGGCCGGTGACGGCGACGCCGCCGTGCGGCTGGCCGCCAAGCTCCAGCCCGACGTCGTGCTGATGGACGTCCGGATGCCCCTGCTGGACGGGGTCGAGGCGACGAAGCGGATCACCGGCGACGGCAGCTCCAAGGTGCTCGTGATGACCACCTTCGACCTCGACGAGTACGTGCTGGCCGCGCTGCGCAACGGCGCGAGCGGCTTCCTGCTCAAGGACACCCCGCCCGCCGACCTGGTCTCGGCGCTGCGCGCGGTGGCCAGCGGGGACGCGGTCGTCTCCCCCAGCGTGACCCGCCGCCTGCTGGAGCGCTTCCTCGGCGCGCCGGAGTCCGGGCAGCTGCGCGACGCCGCCGTGCTGGAGGTGCTGACCGAGCGCGAGCGCGAAGTGCTGGTGCTGGTGGCCAAGGGCATGTCCAACGCCGAGATCGCGAAGACGCTGTTCCTGTCCGAGGCCACCGTGAAGACCCACGTCGGCCGCATCCTGTCCAAACTCGACCTGCGCGACCGCGTGCAGGCCGTCGTGCTCGCCTACGAGACCGGCCTGGTCCGCCCCGGCGACGCCTGAGTTCCGCGGTCGCCGGGCGTCGTCAGCCTGCGACGTTGCGGGCGCCGATGACGCGGTCGATCCGCATTCGGACGAGGAGTTCGCCGGGCACGGCGTTGCGCTTGCCGTACTGCTCGGCCTTGTCCTCGCCCATGTAGCGCGCGGCGATGACGGTTCCCCAGCGCAGCAACGATTCCGGGTCCTCGCTGGTGCTCGCGGTCCCGACGAGCGTGACGAAGTCGAACGGCGGGCGCTCGTCGTCGAAGCAGATCGCGATCCGGCCGTCCCTGGCGATCGCCTTGCCCTTCACGGTGTCCTTGCCGGTCATGAAGACCAGCTCGTCCCCGTCGACGGCGACCCACACGGGCACGACGTGCGGCGAGCCGTCCTTGCGCACCACCGCGAGCTTGCCGGTCCGCGCGGGCAGCGCGCCGACGAACTCCTTCCACCAGCCTTCATCAGGCTTCGTGTAACCCATGCCCCTGACCCTATGGCGGTTGCCGTACTCCTACGAGCTGAGGCAGATGCCAGACCCCAGGCGGACGCGGTGGGCGCGGGCAGTGGCGATGGTGGAGCCTGACGCACGCGGTGCGCCGTTCAGCGGACACACCGATGCCGAGGTCCGGGCTGCCTTCGGGGGCCGGCCCGGCCCTCGGCCGGCGGCTCCCTCACGGATCGGGGCGCACCACCAGCACGGGGCACTTGGCGCCCCGGACGCACTGGTCGGCGACCGGGCCGGCTGAGCGCCCGCCGCTGTGGCTGATGACCAGCAGTTCGGCCGCCTCCGACATCACCAGCAGCGCCTCGGGCGAGCGGACGTGCACCACGTGCACGTGGATCTCCAGGTTCTGGTTCTCCCCGAGCTGCTGCCGCGCGAGCTTGTCGGTGACCTCGGCGAGCCAGGTCTCGTACTCCGACAGCGCGGGCACCGATCCGGGAGGACAGCTGGGTGGGCGCGGCGTTGCGCGCAACGTCCACTCACGGACCACGTGCAGCGCGCAGCCCCGTCGGTTGGCTTCCTCGATGGCCGTGCGCAGTGCACGGGCGGACTTCAGCCCGTCGACTCCCACCACGACGCCACCGACTATCCGCGGCAGTTCCACCGTGCGAGTTCCCATCGACTCAGAAAAGACCAACCCCGGGGTGTTGTCGAGACCACACGCGGGTTGCGCTGAACGTGTGGATCGCGTCAAGACCTCGTGAACCGGCGCACAAGCGCGTGACACTGGTTCGAGATCGGATTCTTATGGAGCTGAGCTGCACAAACGGCTCGTTCGGCGCTACGGGCGGGGCGGTGTTTGCCGGTCGGGATACGCCGGATGAGCGAAGGCGAAAGTGATCTCCACGCGGTAGTTTCGAGAACACAGCGCGATCGTCAGCGACGGGTTGTCACGCGGTCGCCGATTGCGCAGACCCATTGCGCAGACCCGATGCGTGAGGCGCACCGGGCCACCCCACGAGCGGCACCTCGACGGCCGGCAACGGCGCCCGCGTCGCGGTCACGCAGAAGAACCGGTGCACCCATGACCGAACCGCTTCTGAACGCGCACGACGCAGTCCGCACCCCGCGCCCGGGCATGCCGGAGCAACGGCGCATGGTGATCGGCAGACAGCCCCCGTCCGGGCTCTCCGGCATGCGGGTCTCCTCGGTGCTGGGCCTGGAGTGGTCCATGGCCCTGTCCCGCAGCGGCGCCGCCGAACTCTCCCGCAGCCCCGCCGACAGCCGCAGGGCCTGGATACACCGCGCTCCCGAGCGCCAGGTGCTCACCCTCTACCGCGAGGTCGTCGTGGTGTCCCCGGGCGCGGCGGCCCCGTGGTGGCTGCGCGCGGTGCGCCGGGGCGACCTGTTGCACCGCGAGGCCGGGTTCACGCTGGAGGACGGGGTGCACGAACTGCTCTCCGGCCGCGCGGGATGGGCTTACGTGCCGTGGGTGAACGAGGGCGAGGACGGCTACTGGGAGTACGAGCCCTCCGACAGCGGCGTCTACCAACCGATCACCGTGCGGCTCACCGACCGGCACCGCGGTTGGGTGGACGTGCTGCCCGCCCAGGTCAACGCCAACGACATCGTCCAGCCGGTCGCGCTGGCCGGTCCCTTCGACCTGCGCGCACGGATCTCGGAGTTCGAGAGCTGGTAGTTCGAGAGCTGGTGGGTCGCCGGGTACGGTCGCCGGGTGCGCGAGCTCTCGGTCGACTTCGGCACCTCCAACACGGTCGCCGCGGTGCGGACCGCGCCGGGCCTGCCGCCCCGGCTGCTGGCGGTCGACGGCTGGCCGGTGCTGCCCTCCGCTGTGTGGCTCGCCCCGGACGGACAGCTGGTGGTGGGCCGCGACGCCGAGCGGCAGGCCCGACTGGACCCCAGTCGCTACGAGCCGAACCCGAAGCGCCGCATCGACGACGTCGAGGTGCTGTTGGGTGACCGGGTCATCCCCGTCGTCGAGCTGATCGCCGCGGTGCTGCGCCGGGTCGCTGACGAGGCCCGGAGGCAGCTCGGCGGAGAGCCGGACCGGGTCGTGCTGACCCACCCCGCCGACTGGCGGCTGATCCGCTGCAACACGCTGCGCGCGGCCGCGCGAGCCGCGGGCTGGTCGGTCCCGGTGCAGTTGCTGGCCGAGCCGGTCGCCGCCGCGGCGCACTTCGCGGAGAACGGAGCGGTCGTCGCGCCGGGCCAGGCGCTGGTGGTCTACGACCTCGGCGGCGGCACCACGGACACCGCGGTGGTGCAGCGGATCGGGCACGACGACTGGCAGGTGCTCGCCGAGGCCGGGCTGTCCGACGTGGGCGGGACCGACTTCGACCAGGCGCTGACCGAGCACGTTCGCGCGACCGTGGACCGCGACCATCCACTGTGGACAGAGATCCGGCGTCCGGGGACCGCGGCCGCCCGCCGAGCCGCGCGCACCCTCGCCGACGACATCCGCGCGGGCAAGGAAGCGCTGTCCCGCTACCCGCAGACCGACATCCCGCTGCCCGATCCGCTCCCGGACGCGCACGTCACGCGCGCTGAGCTGGAAGCGTTGGTGCGCCCCGGGATCGAGCGCACGGTGTCCATGCTGAGCGGCACGATCGCCTCCTCCGGGCTCGACCGCTCGCGCTTCGCCGGGATCTACCTGGTCGGCGGCGGGACGCGGATGCCGTTGGTGGCTCAGGTGATCAACGACCGGCTCGGCGTGCTGCCGGTCGCGGTGGAGTCACCGGAGAGCACGGTGGTCGTCGGCGCGCTGTCGATTCCGCCGATGCAGGACGCGACCGACCCGCAGGAGCGCTACCCGCACCAGCACGGGCACCCGGGCTACGTCGGTCACCACGCCCAGCCCCTTCCGCCGACGGCACCCGTTCCGGTTCCCGCTCCGGCGCTGGGCATGTCCATGCCGCCGCCCGGCCAGTCCACGGTTCCCAAGCGCAACCGGGGCAAGCTGGTCGGCATCGGGATGGGCGTGCTCGGCCTCGGCGCGCTGGCCGTCGTGGCGGTGCTGATGATCGTCAACGGCGGCCGGGGCACCGTGCCCAGCGATCCGGGCGACCCCGGCACGCCTCCCAGGTCCTCCTCGGCGGCGCAGAACGTGCCGGCCGGGGACAAGGACGCGCCCTTCGGCACGGACGCTGAACTGCGGGAGTTCGCGGGCAAGGCCGTCGACCGCGCGCAGAGCTGCAAGAAGTACTCCTCCCCCGCGGTCGACCTGGTGCTCAGGGCGCGGACGCAGGTGCAGTGCGAGTACAAGGTGGCCGGGCAGGACCGCCCGATGTTCGCGAGCTTCTTCGCCACCGAGACCGCGGGCGCGTGCACGACGTTCGCCAGCAGCTTCGCGATCGCGGCGCAGCCGGGCGGCGAGGGGCAGTGGAGCGGGGCGGGGCGCTCGGGGACCTGGCGCGACTACACGGTCGCGGCGGTGCGGGCGTCGACGACGATCTACCTGGACTCCGGCGGCAAGCTCTGCGGCGTCGTCGAGTCGGAGGAGGGCTCGGGCGTGGCCGCCGACGCCGTGCACCGCTTCTGGGAGACGCAGGTCAAGCCCGGCGTCTGAGCTGCTCGGGGGAAATGACAGCATCGTGGGCGTGACCTCCAGCGAGCAGCGTCCGTCGCACTGGCGGACGATCGTGAGTTACGTCCAGCGCGGCGAGCGGCAGACGGTCGGCCAGGACAGGGCGTGGAACCAGTACTGGGCCGACCTCGGCAAGCACGTCGAAGAGCTGCCCGAGGGGCCGCTGGACTTCGACGCGTGGTTCGGCAGGAGCGCGCCCGTGCTGCTGGAGATCGGCTCCGGCATGGGCGAGGCCACCTCGCTGCTCGCGCGGGACGCCCCGGAGATCAACTACGTCGCGGCCGAGGTCTACAAGCCCGGGCTGTCCCAACTGATGCTGCGGGCCGAGGAGTACGACCTCAAGAACCTGCGGCTGCTGCGCGGGGACGCGGTGCGGTTGCTGCACGACCACGTCGCGCCGGACTCGCTGCACGGCGTGCGGCTGTTCTTCCCGGACCCGTGGCCGAAGAAGAAGCACCACAAGCGCCGCATCGTGCAGCCGGAGTTCGTCGCGCTCGTCGCCTCGCGGCTCGCGCCCGGCGGGGTGTTCCACATGGCCACCGACTGGCAGCACTACGCCGACCAGATGCTGGAGGTGTGCTCGGCCGAGCCGTCGCTGCGCAACCAGCACGACGGCTGGGCGCCCCGTCCGGACTTCCGGCCGGTGACCAAGTTCGAGCAGCGCGCCCGGGTCGAGGGACGGATCTCCAGGGATCTTTTCTTCGAACGCGTTCACGTTTCCGCAGAGGCGTGAAGTGCCATCGCATATCACCCTGACGGGTAGTCAAGACTCTTGTTGATCATGCCGAATGCGCACGCTGCGTTGCGCTGACCACGATCGAGTGGGAAGCCTTGACCTGCGACTTTGCCCCATCTGGTAGTGACGAGTCACGGGCGATTCCGAGTACGGTTCCCGCCCGTGACCGCACTCCGTGACGAGCTGATCACCCTCTCGACGGGTTCGCGGAACCCGTCCGGGCGGATCACCGACATCGCCGCCGCCGAAGAGTTCCTGCGCATGTTCCACGACTCGCACTCCGACGCGGGTCCGCTCGGCAAGCGCCTGACACAGGTCCGCGCGGAGATCGAGAAGACGGGCACGTACCGGCACACACCGGCGGAGCTGGCCTACGGCGCGCGCGTCGCGCTGCGCGACAGCGGCTGGTGCACCAGCGGGCTGCCCTGGCGGCGGCTCAAGGTCAGGGACCTGCGGGGCGTGCGCAAGACGGCGGCGGTCGCCGCGGAGTGCTTCGAGCACCTGCGCCTGGCCACCGCCAACGGCAAGGTGCACCCGCTGATCACCGTGTTCGCGCCGGACACGCCGGACCGGCCGGGGCCGTGCATCTGGAACGAGCAGCTCGTCCGCTACGCGGGTCACCGCGACAAGAACGGGCGCGTCACCGGCGACCCGCGCTACGCCGACTTCACCGAGGCCGTCGTGCGGATGGGCTGGCAGCCGCCGGATCAGCGCGGCCGGTTCGACCCGCTGCCGCTGGTGGTGGAGACCTACGACGAGGGGCCGCACTGCTTCTCCGTGCCCGCCGACGTGGTGCGCGAGGTGGAGCTGACCCACCCCGAGCTGCCGTGGTTCGGCGAGCTGGGGCTGCGCTGGCACGCCGTCCCGGTGATCGCCAACATGCGGCTGCACATCGGCGGCGTCGACTACCCGGCCGCGCCGGTCAACAGCTGGTTCGTCGGCGCGGACATCGGCACCAGGAGCCTGGCCGACGAGGGCGGCTACGGCGTGGCCCGCGACGTGGCCGACCGGCTCGGGCTGGACACCTCCAGCGAGCGGACGCTGTGGCGGGACCGAGCGGTGGTCGAGCTGAACCGCGCGGTGCTGCACTCCTTCGACAGCGCGGGCATGACGATCACCGACCACCACGCCGAGGCGCAACACCGGCTGGCCTGGCTGCGCAACCGGCAGCGCACGCGCGGCAACCGGCCGTGCTTCCGCGTCGACCCGGACACCGCGCAGCGGGCGAGGCAGGGCGCTCCGGAGAAGTTCCCTGCCGGGTCGATGGAGGCCACCGAACCGCAGCACGGCAGTCGGCTCGCCGCGCTGCTGCGCCAGCGGCTGGGCAGTTCCTGAGGGTTACAACGGTTTACGGGGGTCCCCGACGGGGTCATTCCTGGCCGAAAAGCGGGGGTGCGCCAGCCATCCGGATGATGAGCGCTCTCCCGCCCGCCCCGGAGAATGGTCAGCCGTGTCCCCCTTGTACTTGCAGAGCATTCAGACCGGGTTGCTGTACTTCCTGGTCGCCGGTGTCGCACTGCTGATCCCGGTCGTCGCCTTCCACTACTTCAGGTTCGGCCGGGTGGAGCCGCGCCGCTCCTTCGTGCTCTACGCGGCGCTGCTCTACGCGCTCGTCGTGCTGGCGCTGGTGTTCATGCCGTTCCCGCCGGTCGCCAGCGTGTGCAAGCAGGGGCTCCAGACCACGCAGTGGGTTCCGTTCCAGTTCATCGCCGACATCCAGGCGGAGATGACCAAGCGGAACCTCAGCGGCTTCGGCTCCGCGATCACCAGCAAGTCGATGCTGTCCTTCGCGTTCAACGTCGCGCTGTTCGTGCCGCTGGGCGTGTTGCTGCGCAAGGCGTACGGGCTGAAGTTGCAGTGGGTGGTGGTCGCCGGCTTCCTCGCCTCGCTGGCCTTGGAGATCATCCAGGTGACCGGCAACCTCGGCATCTACCCGTGCCCGTACCGGCTCCTCGACGTGGACGACCTGATGGCGAACACGCTGGGCACCGCCCTCGGCGGGCTGATCGCCCCCGCCGCGCTGATCGTGCCGAAGGTGTTGCCCGCCAACGAGGTCCGCGCTCAGCTGGACGCGGTCGGGCTGCCGCGGCAGATCGTGGCCTACGGCCTGGACATGTTCCTGTTCGGCCTCGGGCTGATCATCTCGCGGCTCGGCCTGGACGGCTCCGCGGCGAACTCGCTGTGGGCGATGCTGGCGATCTTCGTGGTGATCCGGATCGCGTGCCCGCTGCTCACCGACGGGTACACGCCCGCGGGCAAGCTGCTGAAGTTCAAGGTGCGCACCGTCGACGGCGGTCCGCCCGGTCTGGCCAAGCTGGTCGTGCGCGAGGTGTTCGGGCCGTTCGGCATGCTCGTGTTGCTGGTCACGGTGGTGATGACCTTCGGGCCGACCGTGCTCGAGGTGATGGACCGCTTCGCCATCGCGCCGACCTACGGCCTCACCCGCAACGAGCTGGTGCTCAGCGTGGCGCTCGCCGGAACGCTCGCCTTCGTGTTCTTCCTGCTCACGCCGGTGTTCCGGAAGGACCAGCGCGCGTGGCACGACCAGGTCGCCGGGCTGCGCTGCGTGCTGGACAACCCGCGCCCCGAGCCCACGACGCACGCCGACGTGGAGGAGGCCATCGAGGAGCTGACCGCCGCGCGGCCGGTGGAGGGGGCGAAGGCGGAGTAGCCGGGGGCGGCCTGGCAGTATCCGTCCATGTCGGTATCGCTGCGCCTGAAGGCCCCCGTCGTCCTGCCCTGTGACCCCGCCTGTTCCGTGCTGCGGGACGCCGTCGTCGACGTCGACGCGGACGGCCGGATCGTCCACTGTGGACCGTCGGCGGCCGCGCCGGAGCTGCCCGAGGGCGCTCAGCTGCGCGAGCTGACCGGAATCCTGGTGCCGGGCCTGGTGAACACGCACGCGCACACGCCGATGATGCCGTTGCGCGGGCTCGGCGGGGACCTGCCGCTGATGCGCTGGCTGACCGAGGCGATCTGGCCGTCCGAGGCCAAGATGATCGACCGCGACTCCTACGACGGCATGCTGCTCGGCTCGGTGGAGATGCTGCGCGCGGGCGTCACCACCAGTGTGGAGATGTTCTTCCACGGCGAGCACATGGCGCAGGCGGTGCTCGACACCGGCGGCCGCGTGCTGCTCACGCCGGGCATCCTGTCCGCGCCCGGGTTGGAGCGGCTCGGCACCTGGCAGCAGCTCGCCGAGGAGACCACGCGGTGGATCGACACCGACGGCCTGCGCTTCGGCCCCGGTGAGCGGATCGAGCTCGGCTACGGCCCGCACTCCGCCTACACGCTGCCGCCCGAGGCCATTGCGGAGATCTCCCAGCTGGCCCGCGACCGCGGTGCGCTGATGCACATCCACGTCGCGGAAACCCTTGCGGAGGACGAGAAGCAGCGCTCGGAGCACGGTTCAGTGCCGCAGCTGCTGGAGAAGATCGGTGCGCTCGGCGGCCGGGTGCTCGCCGCGCACGCCGTGCACCTCTCCGACTCCGACATCGAGATCTTCCAGCGCTACGACGTCGCCGTCGCGCACTGCCCGAACTCCAACGCCAAGCTCGCGTCGGGCACCGCTCGGCTGCTGGACCTGTTGGGCGCCAACGTCCGCGTCGGCCTCGGCACGGACGGCCCCGCGAGCAACGACGACCTCGACGTGTGGGACGAGGTCCGCCTCGCCGCCCTGCTCGCCCGCCTCGACCGGGGTGACGCCGCCGCGCTGACCGCTCCGCGCGCGCTGCTGCTCGCCACCCGCGACGGCGCCGCCTCCATCGGCCGCTCCGACATCGGCTCGCTGGAGCCCGGCCGCTGGGCCGACGTCGTGCACGTCGACGTCGACAGCCCCGCCTTCCCGCGCGGCACCGACGCCCCCGACGTGCAGCTGCTGTCCAACCTCGTGTGGTCCGCCGCGGCCAGCCAGGTCACCGACGTATGGGTCGCCGGCCAGCACGTCATCGCCGACCACGAGCCCACCCGCGTCGACCGCGCCAAGGCCCAGGCCGAAGTCCGCCGCATCGCCGACCGCATCTCCAGCTGACGCCGTTTCACCTGAATGACTCGTTCATGTGGTTGAACGTGCTGAACGAGTCATTCAGGTGGTTGAGCCACCTGAGTGAGTCGTTCAGCACGTAAGCGGCTGGGGTTAGAGGCGGGTGTCGGGGCGGACCACCAGGTCGGTGAGGTGGGCGTCGCGGGGTGCGGTGATGGCCATGAAGACCGCGCCGGCGACGGATTGGGGCTGGAGGTACTTGTCGGGCTCGTAGGCGCCGCCCTCGGCCTCGCGCACGCCGCGCTGCATGTCGGTGGCGGTGCGGCCGGGGTGCACGGAGGTCACGCGCAGCGAGGGCTCCTCGCCGCGCAGGCCGTCGGCGAACGCCCGGAGCGCGAACTTGCTCGCGGCGTAGGCGGTCCAGCCGGGGTTCACGCGCAGCCCGGCGCCGGAGTTGATCAGGATCACGTGGCCCTCTGCGGAGCGCAGCGCGGGCAGCAGGAGCCGGGTCAGCTCGGCGACGGCGATGACGTTGACCTCCATGGTCCTGCGCCAGGTGGCCACGTTCGTCTCCGCGACGGTGCCCAGCGAGGACACACCGGCGCTGTGCACGAGCACGTCCAGGCGCGAGATGCCGGAGGTGGCCGCCGCGAGCGCCGCCGAGTCGGTCAGCTCGACGGGCCACGGCCGGGCGTCGGGCAGCGAGCGCGCGAACTGGTGCAGCGCCTCCAGGTCCCGCCCGCCGAGCAGCAGGTGGTGGCTGGGCGCGAGCAGCTCGGCGACGCGGCGGCCGATCCCCCTGGTCGCCCCGGTCACCAGTGCAACAGGTCGTGAGTCCATGCGCTGACCCTACGGGGGTTGACGGATCGGCCGTGCTGACCTGGGATGTCGCGATGGACACCGATGTTCTCCGGGCCAGGGTGATGCGCAAGGTCGCGCTGCGGCTGGTGCCCTTCCTCGGGCTGCTGTACTTCATCAACTACCTGGACCGGGTGAACATCGGCTTCGCCGGGCCGAACGGGATGACCAAGGAGCTCGGGCTCACCGCGACCGCGTTCGGCCTGGCCTCCGGGGTGTTCTTCATCGGCTACCTGCTGCTGGAGGTGCCGAGCAACCTCGCGCTGCACCGCTTCGGCGCGCGCAGGTGGATCGCGCGGATCATGGCCAGCTGGGGCGTGATCGCCACCGTGATGGCGTTCATCCCCAACGAGACCACGTTGCTGGTGCTGCGCTTCCTGCTCGGCGTGGCCGAGGCGGGCTTCTTCCCCGGCATCATCCTGTACCTGACGTACTGGTTCCCCGCCTCCGAGCGGGCCCGCGTGGTCGCGCTGTTCATGGCCGCCGTGCCGATCTCCAGCGCGATCGGCGCCACCGTGTCGAGCCTGCTGATCAGCTACGGCGACGGGATCTTCGGCCTGACCGGCTGGCGGTTCATGTTCCTCGCCGAGGGCCTTCCCGCGCTGCTGCTGGCCGTGGTGACCTGGTACTACCTCACCGATCGGCCGAGCGATGCGAAGTGGCTGACGGAGCAGGAGCG
Source organism: Allokutzneria sp. NRRL B-24872 (assembly GCF_002155965.1). Classification (GTDB taxonomy): domain Bacteria; phylum Actinomycetota; class Actinomycetes; order Mycobacteriales; family Pseudonocardiaceae; genus Allokutzneria. The sequence continues at coordinate 11,286 of NZ_MUMH01000006.1, read as the reverse complement.
CGACTGGCTGTCCTCCACGCTGGCCGCCGAGGAGAAGGCCACTCAGGACGCGCACGCGGGGTGGACCCTGAAGAAGGCGTTGACCAGCCCGCGCATCCTCGCGCTCGCGGTGGTCTACGGCGGCATCGTGTACGGCCTGTACGCGTTGAGCTTCTTCCTGCCGACCATCATCGCGGGCTTCGAGCAGCAGTTCGGCACGACCTACGGCGTCGTCGAGCGCGGCCTGATCAACAGCGTCCCGTACGCGGTCGCGGCCGTGGTGATGGTGTTCTGGGCCAAGCACGGCGACCGCACCGGGGAGCGGACCTGGCACGTGGCCCTGCCCGCGCTCGTCGGCGGGCTGGCCATCCCGATCGCGCTCTACCTCGGCAACCCGGTCGCCGCGATGATCGCTGTGACGGTGTGCGCGGTCGGCGTGTGCTCGGCGATGCCCACGTTCTGGGCGCTGCCGACGACATTCCTGTCCGGAGTCGCGGCGGCCGGGGCCATCGGGCTGATCAACTCGCTCGGCAACCTCTCCGGCTTCGCCGCGCCGTACATCACCGGAGCGCTCGCGGACCTCACCGGCACGCAGCGCGCGGGCATGTGGGTGGTCGGCGGCGCCATGGTGCTCTCCGCCGTGGTCGTGCTCCTGCTGAGGCGTCAGCGACCCAGCCGCACGTAGCGGAAGTGGTGGCTGGTCGCGGGCAGCCACATCAGCACGCCCGCGGTTCCCGTTCCCACTCCGAACAGCACGGTGACAACCACTTCGGCGGGTGCGAGCACCCCTGACGACAGCCCGTTCCCGAAGCCGATGAACAGCGGGAACATGACGAGGGTGAGCACGTAGCGAGCGCCGCGGAACGCCGCGCGCAGGTTCACCGCGCCCAGGAACAACCACACGCCCAGGCCGAGCCACATACCGGCGCGGTAGGACGAGGTGGCCATGCTCAGCGCGCCGAGCAGGAATGCCGCGCCCGCGAGCGCGAGCCAGAGGCGCACCGACACCTTGAGGCTGACCGGGGGCGCCGGAAGGTCGTTGTTCTGCACGCCGCGGACGCTAGGAGGAGTGGCCGGGACCGGTCCCACGAACGGGTGCGGACGTTGTCAAGATCAGCGAAATGATTGAGGCACCGCAACTCCATCGACTATCCACAAAGGACACACAAACCTGTTGGGGGATGTTCGATGTTGAAGCGAATCGGAGCCGCACTCCTGGTGAGCGCCGCCGCCGCGACCATGACCACGCTGACCGCCGCGCCCGCATCGGCGGCGGAGGAGGTGCGCTCGCACTGCGGCCACGGGGTCTGCGTCGCGGTCAGGATCGACTACCGGTGGTCGCGCTACGCCAGGGTCGTCGACATGACGGTGTCCACGGTGAACAAGAAGCCCGCGAAGCTGCACGGCTTCATCGCGGACTGGAGCCGCTGGGCGGACAACAAGCACAACCAGTTCTGGAGCGTCGGCCAGGACTTCGACCGCAGCACCTGGGCCTGCGGCGAGGCGTGGGTCGGTGACCACATGATCGACCGCCCCTGCGTGCGGATCTGACCGGGGCAGACCAGACGGTGACTGCGACAGCGCCGTTCGCACCGCCCCGTCCGTCGACTGCTCGCCGGACGTGGTCCCGTACGTCAGGGGCATCCGCGCGCGGATGGAGGGCGGCCGCGCCGCCGATCTGCACGGCTTCATGAAGGACTGGGACGGGTGGCGTCGTGACAGCGTCGACCAGCACATGATCAGCCGTCCCCGCATCCAGGTCTGACGCGCTGCAACGAGAGGGGCACCCTCCACTGTGGAGGGTGCCCCTTCTCTTGCGCAGCAGGAAGGTCAGCGACCGATGCGGCCGCCGTCCTTCTTGAACACCGCGACGACCGACGGGCGCGGCTGGCTGGTGCCGCCGTCCGGCCAGTGCGAAGCGGGCTTCTCGACGGTGGCGCCGTCGAGCTCGCCGGGGTGCTGCACGGACACGAGCACGTGCCGCTCGGTGATGATCGGGCCGCAGCACTCCGCGCCGATCGGCACCGTCAGGAACTGCTTGACGTGACCGCGCTCCTTGCCCTCCAGGGGCAGCGCGAACAGGCCGTCGTTCTTGTCCAGCGCGTTGCCGTCGGTGGAGACCCAGAGGTTGCCGTACGGGTCGAAGGCCACGTTGTCCGGACAGGAGATGGGGCTGACCTTGGACTTGTCGAAGCCGCCGTAGTAGGTGTCGGCCGCCTTCGGGTCACCGCAGACCAGCAGCAGGTTCCAGGAGAAGCGCGTCGCGGTGTTGTCGCGGCGGTCCTCCTCGATCTCCAGCACCTGGCCGTTCTTGTTGCTGTGCCTGGGGTTGACCTCGGTGGCGGCTTCCTTGCCCGCAGGGCCGCGCTCGCTGTTGTTGGTCAGCGCCGCGTAGATGCGACCGGTCTTCAGGCTCGGCTCGACGTCCTCGGGGCGGTCCATCTTGGTGGCACCGACCTTGTCGGCCGCGATGCGCGCGAAGACGTAGACCTCTTCGGCGGTCATTCCCGGCACGAACGACTTGTCGTTGTGCGCCAACGGAATCCACTCGCCACGGCCGTCGAACTTGCCGTCGGAGGGCAGCTTGCCGGAGCCGTCGATCTCGGCGGCGGGGCTGTTGCCGGTGAACTTGGCGGCGTAGAGCGTGCCGGTGTCCAGCAGCGTCTTGTTGTGCGCGCGGGCCCGCTTGCTGTGGCCCTTCATGAACTTGCCGTCGGAGACGAACTTGTACATGTACTCGAAGCGCTCGTCGTCGCCCATGTACGCGACCACGCGGCCGTCGCGGTTGACGATGACGTTGGCGCCCTCGTGCTTGAACCGGCCGAGCGCGGTGCGCTTGATCGGCGGCTGGTCCGGCTCGAACGGGTCGATCTCCACGATCCAGCCGAACCGGTTCGGCTCGTTGACCTGCTTGGCGAGGTCGAAGCGCGAGTCGAAGCGCTCCCACTTGCGCGTGGTGACCTTGTTGGTGACGCCGTAGCGCTTCATCTGCTCGAGCGTCTTCGGGTCGGTCACCTTGTCGGCGTTGCCGAAGTAGCCGTGGATGTTCTCCTCGCCGGAGAGGATGGTCCCCCACGGGGTGAGGCCGCCGGAGCAGTTGTTCATGGTGCCGAAGACCTTGCGCCCGGTCGGGTCGGCCGGGGTCTTGAGGTACTTCGAGCCCGCTGCCGGGCCGCGCACCTCAAAGGCCGTGGTCATGGTGATCCGGCGGTTGTACTTCGGGTCGAGCTTGACCTCCAGCCGGTTGGTGCGGCGGTTGCGCTCGACCCGCACGACGGAGTGCCCGTGCGCCTCCCAGGCGGTCCTGGTCTGCTGCTCGGTGGGGTTGTTGGGGTCCCAGCCGCGGAACATGTACTGCTCGCTGGAGTACTCGTGGCTGCTGACCATGAACCACTTGTCGTTCTCGCCGGGGATCGGCACGAGCGCGCAGTAGTCGTTGTTGAAGCCCCACTGCTTGGCCTGGGCCTCGGGCGACTGCTTGTCGATGTCCCACTTCGGGGCGCCGGGGATGACCGGGTCGCCCCAGCGGATCAGGACCTGCTGCTCGTAGCCCTCCGGCACGACAACGGCGTCCAGCTCGTTGGGCTGGACCGGCTTGAAGTTCAGCCCGGCGACGCGGCGGCCCAGCTGGACCTCCAGATCCACGTCGATGTCGACGTCGATGCCGGGGGCGGCCGCCGCGGTGCCCGCGAGGGCGGCCGTGCCCGCCGTGGTCAGCGCGAGCGCGGCGCCCGCCTTCAGCGCGCCCCTGCGGGAGAGCGCCTTGCGGGCCACATCGGCGAAGTACTCGTTCTCGGAGACGTTGGGCGCGTCGTGTGCGCACTGGTTGTTGCAGCGGTACTCACAGGTCACCGCTGCCCGGCTGCCCAGGTGGGGGAGCAGCATGGGGAGCATTCGCCGGCCGTCGCGTTCTACCGACACGCGGACCTCCATATCGTCAGCTGGGGAACGCGGTGACGTTAAGCCCGATGAGCGTGCGATGAAAGACCTCTGAGTGAACTCTTCACCAACTGGCCCTGCGTGGTCGAATCGTTACGACCTGTCCAGGTCACGGGGTGGCTGGACCACGAGCCGGTAGAGCGCGGGGAGCGCAGCGTTGATCTTGGTCAGATCCTCTTGGTCCAGTGCGGACAGCCGCTCGGCGAAGAACCGCTCCCGAGCCGCGGTCAGCTCGTCGGAGAGCCGCTGACCGGCCGGGGTGATGTTGACCGTGGTGACCCTGCCGTCCTCGGAATCGCGCTCGCGTTCCACCAGTCCCATGCGTTCGAGGCGGCCGACCAGTTCGGTCATCGACGGCAGCCGGACGCCCTCCTGCTCGGCGAGCGCGCTCATCCGGTACGGGCGGCGGGAGAGCATCCCGAGCACGGAGCTCTGGGTCAGGCTGAGCGATTCCTGCGGTGTCTGCCTGCGCACGACCGAGTACAGCCGGAACACCAGGGGGCGCAGTGCGCGCGCCAGTTCTGCGGCGGAAGTCACTTAGATATCCTAACCAGTTATCTTAGGGTCCCTAAGTAATCTGAGTCACGCCGGATGTGTCCGGTTGGGGAGATTTAGGGGACTTTTCTGTCCACCTTCCCATGATCAATACCCTCGGTTATAAAGCCGTGTCATCAAGGTCCTTCTGGCGGCCGTATCGGCGCAGATGAAGAGGCGCACAGTAGGCGCTAGTACTCCTTTAGCGTGAAAGGTACTTACTGTGCGTAGTGGACAATTCGGGCGTTTCCGCCTCGCCGCCGGTGCCGTCGTCCTGACCGCCGTCACCGTTGTCGCCGGTACCGGTGCCAGTGCTTTCTCAAGCCCGTCCGCTCCGGCGGAAACCGGCGCGAGCAGCACCGAGGCCCGGTTACTGCCCACCGCTCGCGAGATTCGCGCGCAGTTCGACAGCTGGAACCACGATCTCGTTTCCGGTGACGTGAACAAGGTCGTCCGGCACTACGCGCACGACGCGGTGCTGCTGCCGACGCTGTCCAACAAGGTGCGGACCACCCACGAGGGCATCAAGGACTACTTCGTCGAGTTCATGGCGAAGAAGCCCACCGGCAAGATCCTCGAGACCCACGTCGTCCTGCAGAGCGACCACTCCGCCGTCGACGCCGGTGTCTACCGGTTCACCTTCGGCGACGGAACCTTCACCGACGCGCGCTTCACCTTCGTCTACGAGAAGCGGCACGGTCACTGGATGATCATCAACCACCACTCCTCGAAGATGCCCCAGGGCTGATCAGGGCTTCAGCGCGCGGCGGAGCACCTGGGCCAGGTGCTCCGCCCGCCTCGGCGTCCCCTGCGCCACCTGCGTGCGGCAGGAGAAGCCGTCCGCGATGATCGCGGTGTCCGCGCTCGCCGCACGCGCCTTCGGGTACAGCTCCCGCTCCGCGCACTCCTGCGCGACCTCCCAGTGCCCCGGCTCGAAGCCGAAGTTCCCCGCGAGGCCGCAGCAGCCCGCGCCGATCCGGTCCACGTCCACGCCCAGCTCACGCAGCACGGACAGCTCCGCGCCGTAGCCGCCGCCGGACTCCTGGTGGCAGTGCACCTGCACCACCGCGTCGGAGTCCAAGCGCGTGAACGGCGAAGGACCTTCATGTGCCGCAACGATTTCGCCGAGCGTGCGCACGCGCGTCTTCAGCAGCTCAGCGGTGGGATCGCCCGGCAGCAGCTCGCTCGCGTCGTCACGGAGCACCTGCGTGCACGACGGTTCGAGGCCGACCACGACGCTGCCCGCGCGCAGCTGCGATTCCAAGGCGCGCAAGGACTTCCGCAACACACGCCGCGCCACGCCGAGCTGGCCGGTGGAGTGCCACGTCAGACCGCAGCACACCGGGCCCTCGGGTAGCTCGACGCGATAGCCGAGCGCCTCAAGCACTTCCACCGCCGCGCGCCCCGCAGTGGGGTCGAGCAGGTTGGTGAACGTGTCCGGCCACAGCACGACGGTTCCCGCGCTGCCAGGAGCGGGCGGGCGACCGCGCATCCACCCGCGAAGCGTCTTGCGGGCGAAGCGGATCATCTTGCGGCGCGGTTCGAGCCCGGCCAGCCGCAACACCGCCTTCCCGCCGATCGCGTTGGCCAGGCCGGGCGCCACGGACGCCAGCCGAGCCCACAACGGCAGCCAGCCCAGCGCGTAGTGCGCGCGCGGGCGGAGACGGCCCTTGTAGTGGTTGTGCAGGAACTCCGCCTTGTAGGTCGCCATGTCCACGTTGACCGGGCACGCGGTCTTGCACGCCTTGCAGGACAGGCACAGGTCGAGTGCGTCGCGGACGGCCTCCGACCTCCAGCCGTCGGCGATGAACTCGCCGCGCAACATCTCCGATAGCACGCGCGAGCGTCCCCGCGTTGAGTGCACCTCGTCGCCGGTGACCTGGAAAGACGGGCACATCGTGCCGCTGGACTGGCGGCAGCTGCCCACGCCGAGGCAGCGCCGGACCGCGCCCGCGAACGAGCCGCCGTCGTGGCTGAGCGCGTGCACCGGGGTCAGTTCGAGCCGGTTGTGCCCAGGACCGGGGCGGATGTCGGCGTCCAGCGGCTTCGGGTCGACCAGCAGCCCGGGGTTGAGCGCGCCGGTCGGGTCGAAGGCGCCCTTGAACGCGGCGAAGGAGTCGATCACTCGCTGCGAGTACATCCTCGGCAGCAGCTCCGACCGCGCCCGCCCGTCCCCGTGCTCGCCGGAGAACGACCCGCCGTGCGCCGCGACGAGGTCTGCGGCGCGCTCGATGAACTCGCGGTACTCCCCGATCCCCCGCGCGGTGGTCAGGTCCCAGCCGACGCGCAGGTGCAGGCAGCCCTCGCCGAAGTGCCCGTACGCGATTCCCTTGCGCCCCATGGCATCCATCAGCCCGTGCAGCTCGCGCAGGTAGTCGGCCAGGCGCTCCGGCGGCACCGCCGAGTCCTCCCAGCCGGGCCACGCCTCGCCCCCGTCCGCCATCCGAGTGGCCAGTCCGGCGCCGTCGCGGCGGATCTTCCACAGCGCGGCGGTCTCGGTGGCGTCGGTGACCACCTTGCCGCCGAGTTCTGCCGCGCGCGCAAGGGCTTCGTCGATCGTCTCGCCCGGGACCTCGCAGTACACCCACGCCTCGCCGGGCGGGAGGAGATCGGCCAGCGCCGAGCCGCCCGGCCTGCTGCGCAGCGCTGCGATCAGGTGCGCGTCCATGCCCTCGGCGGTCAGCACACCCGTCCGCGCGAGCGCGGGAGCTGCCGAAGCCGCCTGGTAGACGTCGTCAAACCCTTGCACCACAAGGACTTTCGCCTTCGGTAGCTGAGCGAGCCGGACGGTCGCGCCGAGCACCACGCCGCAGGTTCCCTCGGAGCCGACGAGCGCGCGGGCGACGTCGAAACCGTTCTCCGGCAACAACGACGCCAGCCCGTAGCCGGAGACCTGGCGCGAGAAGCGGCCCAGCTCGGTGCGGAACTCGGCGAGGTGGTCGGCGGTGAGCGCGCGCAACCGCTCGTCGATCGCCGCGTCACCGCTGGAGCCCGCGCGCGCCGTGACCGTCCTGCCGTCCGCCAGCAGCACGTCGAGGTCGACCACGTTGTCCGCCGTCGTGCCCCAGGCGACGGAGTGCGGTCCGCACGCGTTGTTGCCGATCATCCCGCCGAGCGTGCAGCGGGACAGCGTCGACGGGTCGGGGCCGAAGGTGAGGCCGTGCCGCGCGCTCGCCGAGAGCAGCTTGCCCAGCACGAGTCCGGGCTCCACCACGGCGGTCCGCGCGTCCGGGGCGAGCGAGCGCAGCCGGTTGAGGTGGCGGGAGAAATCGATCACTAAGCCGTTGCCGATGGAGTTGCCCGCGATCGAGGTTCCGCCGCCGCGACAGGTGACCGGGACTCCGTGTTCGACTGCGACCCGCACTGCGCGCACGACCTCGTCCCGGTTGCGCGGCTCCACCACGGCGGCGGGAACAGCACGGTAGATCGAGGCGTCCGAGGTGTAGGCGGCGCGCGTGGAGTCGTCAACCCGCGCCGCGTACGGCAGCTCGGATGTCAACTGCCGCACGAAGTCCTGTTGCCTGCTCACCTGCGCATTGTGCAGTCCGTGGCCGTCAAGCCTGCGCTAGCGCGGTGTCCCGGTCGGGGCAATCACTGGCCGTCCACGTCGCGGAGAGGTCCTTCGCGATCACCGCGAGGGAGCCCGCCTGGCACGCGATCTCGTGGCTGCACCCGTGCGCGTGCGGCAGCAGCTCGTCCAGCAGCAGCGGGCCGTAGCGGCTCCACTCAGGCGACTCCAGCATGAAGCCGGACACGCCGTAGTAGCGCAACAGCAGGTTCTCCACGTGCTGCCCGCAGCGGTGCCGGAACCGCAGCTCCAGCGTCACTTCGGTCTCGGTGCTGTCGAAGTCCACCCGGCTGAGCACCATGTCCTTGACGCAGCGCGGACCGTCGAGGTCGTAGTGCCCCGGCGACTCCGCGAACGCGCGAGCGCCCGCGGGCAGCGCGCCTGCGAGTTGCGGGAGCTGGGCGAGGTAGCCCGAGGGGTCCAGCCCCGTGCCGCTCGCGATCACGAACCTCATGAACCCGTTGCCTCTCGTTTCTTCCGCGGCCGCAGCCGCACTCCGGTGATCGCGTGGTGCTCGGTCGCGGTGACCTCGGCCGACCACTCGGCGAAGTCCACCCGGTCACCCGGCCGCTGCGGGATGCGGCCGAGCCGGGTGAGCAGCATCCCGGCGATGGTCGTGTAGTCCCCGTTCGGCGCGTCCGCGATGTCCACGCCGAGGTCGACCAGGTCGTGCACGGGGAAGGTGCCCGGCAGCTCCATGCTGCCGTCGTCCTGGGTGCGCACCGAGAGGATGTCCCGGTCAGCCTCGTCGTAGATCTCGCCGACGATCTCTTCGAGCAGGTCCTCCAGCGTCACGATGCCGTCCGCGGCGCCGTGCTCGTCGACGACGACGGCGAACTGCTGGCGCTCGGCCTTGAACCTGCGCAGCGCGTCGGAGACCCGCACCGAGTCGGGGAAGACGGTCGCCGGTCGCGCCACCTCAGCCACGGTCCCGGTCCCGGAGAGCAGTTCGCGCAGGTGCACGACGCCGATCATGTCGTCCAGGTCGCTGCCCCTGACCACCGGTGCGCGGGAGTGCCCGGAGGCCGCCAGCTCCGCGCGGGCCTGCTCGACCGGGGTGTCGGCCTCCAGGGTGAACACCGAGCGGCGCGGCCGGAGCACGTGCCGCAGCAGCCGCTCGTGGATCTCCAGGCCGCCGATGATGATCATGCGCTGCTCGGCGTTGAGACCGCGGTGCCCGGCGACCAGCTCGCGCAGCTCCTCCGGGCTCAGCTGCTCCTGGTCGGCCTTGGGGTCGCCGCCGAAGAGCCGCACCACCACGTCGGTGGACTTGCTCAGCAGCCACACCGCCGGGCGGGAGATCTTCGACAGCGTGTCCAGCGGCCGGGCCACCAGCAGCGCCCAGCGCTCGGCGTGCTGCATCGCCAGCTTCTTCGGCGCCAGCTCACCGACCACCAGCGTGAAGTAGGTCAGCACCAGGGTGACCGCCGCGATCGCGACGCTCTCCGCCGCCGCGCCGAAGAAGGCGAAGGCCGGGACCAGCGGCCGGGCCAGCGAGACCGCCGCCGTCGCCGAGGCCAGCGCTCCGGCCAGGTTGATGCCGATCTGGATGGTGGCGAGGAAGCGCGTGGGGTCCTTGGCCAGCCGCACCAGGGTCCGCGCCGCCTTGCCGCCGTCGCGCTCCAGGCGGCGCAACTGCCCTTCCCGCAAGGAGATCAACGCGATCTCGCTGCCCGCGAAGATCGCGTTCACCACCATCAGCAGCACGATCAGCGCGATGGTGAAGCCATATCCGTCCATTGTGGACTCAGCCCGCCCTGTTCCCGGTCCAGCGCCGGATCACCGGGCTGTCCGGATCGGTGTTGTCGATCACGATGTCGGCCTGTTCCGACGGGCGGGCGCTGTTCCAGTACAGCTCGTGCGCGGGCCGGTAGCGCACCGCGTAGCGCTCCCTGACCCGCTCCTCCGTCCCGAAGATCTCGGTGTCGCGCTCGACCGCGCGGCGCATCTGCTCCTCCTCGTGGACCTCCACGAAGATCCGCACGTCCCAGCAGTCCCGCAGCTCCTCGCGCAACAGGAACACCCCGTCCACCAGCACGATCGCGTCCCGGGCCGCCGTGCGCCTGGCATCGCTGCGACTGGTGTTGGTGAGGTGGTCCCACACGGTCGTGCGGTACCCGAGATCTCCTTGTGGGCCAAGCGGTTCCAGCACTTCGCGGCGCAGGGCGGGCACGTCGAAGGCGTCCATGAAGTAGCCCTCGGCGGACAGCGGTCCCCGGCGCAGCCGCTCCTCGGCAGGGCGGTGGAAGTCGTCGGCGGAGATCCGCAGCGCGCGCCCGCCGAGCGCCTCCCCCAGCTCGTCGGCCAGCGTCGTCTTGCCCGCCGCGTCCGGCCCGTCGACGGCCACGCGAACCGGGCGCGCGAGATCGATGCGGGTCAGCCATTCGACGAGTCGGCCGACCACCTCCGGCCGTGATGCGCTCATGCGCCAAGCCTGCCAGACCCGCCCCCGTGCCCCGTGTACCTCGGGCACCGCGTGGGCGTGATGTACGACTTGACGGATTCGAACACATGTTCGATATGCTGTCGGTGTGACGGTGGACGTGCGGGCCCAGGCCGCGTTCCTGCTCGCCCTGCGGGGTGGGGAGTCGCTGGACGCGGTCGAGCGAGAGGTCCTCGCCTGGCGGCGCGAGGGCATCGGCCTGGTCACCGTCGAGGACCCGGAGTACCCGTCCTGGCTGCGCGCCCAGCCCGACGCGCCGCCGTTCCTGACCTACCGCGGCGTGCTCGAAGCCCGGGATGCGCGATCTGTTGCCGTGGTGGGCAGCCGTCGTCCCTCCAAGCGCGGGATCGCCCGAGCCTGGGACATTGCGCTGGTGCTCGCCGAGGCCGGGTGGACCGTGGTCAGCGGCCTCGCCTCGGGGACCGATGCGGCCGTGCACCGCCGGGTGCTGGCCGCCGGAGCGCGGACCGTGGCCTTCGTGGGGACCGGCCTGCGGCACTGCTACCCGCTGGAGAACTCCCCGTTGGAGGCCGAGATCGCCCGGCGCGGCGCCGTGGTCTCGCAGTTCCTGCCCGACACCCCGCCCGCACGGCACCAGTTCCCCAAGCGCTGCGCGCTGATGAGCGAGTCCTGCGCGGCGGTCGTCGTGGTCGACGCCGAGGAGTACTGCGAGGCTCGGGTGCTCGCCCAGTTGGCGCTGTCCTCGGGACGACCGGTCTTCTTCGCCCACGACGTGCTCGCGTGTCGCTGGGCCGAGGAGATGGCGGCCCAACCCGGCGTCACCGTGCTCTCCCGCCCCCACCAGGTCCCCGACGCCCTCAAC
>NZ_MUMH01000059.1 GCF_002155965.1 Allokutzneria sp. NRRL B-24872 | reverse complement strand
TCTGCGTCGCGGGCACTCCGGACGCGGAGAGCTGCGAAACCGACATGTCCAGGTTGCGCCGGATCAGCAGCTCGATCGCGGTGGCGGCGGGATTGGTCAGCGACGGGTGCTTGGCGCACGCGGCGGTGCCCTTCGCATCGGTCGGCGGAAGGCAGGTGTCGCCCGCGCTGAGCAGCAGGGTGCCCCCGGAACCGGCGAAGTTGCCGACGAGGTGGCGCGGGTTGAGCTCGGCCCAGTCCGCCGCGTTGGTCAGCCGCGAGCCGTAGCCCTGGTCGCGCAGGTAACCGACGCCCTCGATGACGGCCATGACGGCGGGGTCGTCGACGAAGTCGTAGGGGCCGCTCACCGAGCCCACGAAGGCGTAGCGGTCGGGATGCCGGAAGCCCTGGACCATCGCCGAGATGCCACCCATCGAGAAGCCCATGACACCGCGCCCCTCGCGCGTGGTGCGCACGTTGAACAGCTTCTCCACCAACGGGATCAGCTCTTCGTAGAGGACGTCCTCCGCAGGGCGCTTCACGCCGGTCACCGGGGGCACGTTCGGCAGCGGGCTGTCGCGGCCGTTGATCCACATGCAGGTCTGGCACCACGTGGTCTCGGCGTTGGTGTCCGGTGCCACGACGAGGAAGTCGGCCTTCGCGCGCTGCGAGCCGAAGTCGAACAGCCTGGTCTGCTTTCCGCCTCCGCCCGCGCTGGTCATGCTCAGCAGCGACTCCAGCCCGGTGACCGGGTCGAGCACTGGGTTGTCGATCGGCGGGAGCACCGTGCCGTGCAGGTAGTACATGACCGAGGAAGCGCGGCCGGTGGAACGGTAGCTGTCCGGGAGGTACACCGTGTTCGTGGTGCGCATGCCGAGCGCTGGGCTGGTGTACTTCAGGGTCAGCGCGCCTTGTTCGTCGGCCTTGGGCGAGACCTCGACGTCCCAGCTCGAGAAGGGCGCGGGCAGGCTCCGTGTCGCGGCGGGCGCGCCGGAGACCGAGGACAGGGTGAACGCGGCGGTGGCTGCCGCGACGACGAGAGCGCGGACACGTCGTGCCATCGCTGCCTCCTGGAGGTTCGGCCCGGACGACGAGCGCGCGAACCTAGCCGTTCGAGTGGAGCCGCTCAAGGCGCAGTTGACGGGCCGTGCTTCGATTCGAGCGTGATAACAGCGCTGATCAGGCAGAGGAACGACGAGGACCTTGACGAGTGCGTACGGCTGCTCGCCGACGTGCACCGCGAGGACGGCTACCCGGTGAACTGGCCCGACCGTCCCAGCGAGTGGCTGTCACCGGAAGCGTTGTCGCACGCCTGGGTCGCCGAACTCGACGGGAAGCTCGTCGGCCACGTCGGCTTGTCCCGCCGTGGTGAGGGAGATCTCGCGCCCGGCCTGTGGAGCGAGCGCAGCGGGCAGCGCGCCGACGACACCGCGGTGCTCAGCCGGTTGTTCGTCACCTCGCGCGCCAGGGGGCACGGGATCGGCGCGCTGCTGGTCAACCGCGCCATGGCGGAAGCGCAGCAGCGCGGCGTCCACGCGGTGCTCGACGTGGTCGCCTCCGACACCGCGGCGGCAGCCCTGTACGAGCGGCTGGGCTGGGTGCACATGGCCACCGTCGAGCAACGGTGGAGCCCGTCGCAAGTGGTGACAGTTCGCTGCTACGCGGCGCCGTGACGCGCGCTCAGTTCAGCACCACCAAAGCCCAGTTGAGCGCGGTCGCGAAGAGAATCCACGCCAGGTAAGGGATCTGGAGCCATGCCGCGACCCGGGAGCGTCGCGAGAACAGCCAGATGCACGCCACCACCGCGATGTCGAGGGCGATGATGTCGACGAGTGCGATCGTGCGCAGGCCGTTGCCGAAGAACAGCGGGCTCCACGCGGCGTTGAGCACCAGGCCGACGGCGTAGGTGATCAGCCCTGCCCGGGTGCCCTCACTTCGCCAGTACAGCCAGCCGGAGAGCGCGAGCATCACGTACAGGACCGTCCACATCGGACCGAACAGCCACGGCGGCGGCGCCCAGCCGGGTTGGCGCAGCGCCCCGTAGGTCCCCGCCGCGTCACCGGTTGCCGTGGCACCGATGACGGCGACCGCGGCGACGGCGACGCCGAACACCGCCAACGCGACGGGGGATGAGGAGGGAGTTCGGACTGCCGTCGACATGGCTGCACCTCTCGTGGCCACTGGCTGTCAGGTCAGGGGCTGGCCACCGGTGACGGCCATGGTCTCACCGGTGACGTAGCTGGACTCCTGGGAGGCGAAGAACACGAAGGGGTGGGCCAACTCCACGGGTTGCGCGGCCCGGCCGAGCGGGGTCTGTTCGCCGAAGGAGTCGACCTTCTCCTTGGGCATGGTAGCGGGGATGAGCGGTGTCCACACGGGGCCGGGAGCCACCGAGTTGACGCGGATTCCCTTGCTCGCCAAGTCCTGCGCGAGTCCCTTGGTGAACGTGACGATGCCGCCCTTGGTCGTGGCGTAGTCCAACAGCTCCGGCGAGGGCTGCGCGGACTGGATCGAGGAGGTGTTGATGATGCTCGCCCCCGGGCGCATGTGCGGAACAGCGGCCTTGCAGAGCCAGAACAGGGCGTAGAGGTTGGTCTTGAGCACCCGGTCGAACTGCTCACTGGTGATGCCGAGGATGCCCTCGTCCTGCGACATCTGGTAGGCGGCGTTGTTCACCAGCACGTCGATCCGCCCGAACTCCGCGACCGCGCGCTCGACGATCGCCGCGCAGTGCTCCTCCGAGCGGATGTCGCCGGGCACGCAGACCACCGACCGCCCGGCCTCGCGCACGAGTTCGGCGGTGCGCTCGGCGTCCTGCTGCTCCTCCTCCAGGTAGGACAGGAGCACGTCGGCGCCCTCCCTGGCGAAGGCGAGCGCGACGGCCCGGCCGATGCCCGAGTCACCGCCGGTGATCACGGCCTTGCGCCCGTCGAGGCGGCCGGAGCCGCGGTAGGAGTGCTCGCCGTGATCGGGTTCGGGCGTCATCGCGCCGCCGGAGCCGGGGTGTTCCTGCTGGTGCCCTGCCTGCTGGTCCGGCGTCGGGTACTGGGTGCGCGGGTCCTGGTTCTCAGCCATGGCGTTCTCCCCGTTCAGCTGCCCGGCCGCTCGACATCGCCGCGCCATCCACCCGTTTCGGTGCCGAGACGCTCGATGAACTCCTTGAAGCGGTTCAGATCGCCCTTCACCTGCATGTCGAGCACACCGAGCTTGTCGGCCGCGTGCTCGGCGAAGCCCGCGGGGTCGAGGTCCATCTGCGCGGTGACCCGGGTCGTCGTGTCGCTGAGGCGGTGGAAGGTGATCACGCCGGCGTGGGTCGGGCCGGAGTCCGAGCGCCACGCGATCCGCTCGTCGGGGTGCTGCTCGGTGATCGTGGCGTCGAACTCCCGCCACACCCCGCCGATCTCGGTGATCCAGCGCGTCCGCGTGTCGTCGAGCTGGCGTACCTCGCGCACACCGCCCATGAACTGGGGGAAGGACTCGAACTGCGTCCACTGGTTGTAGACCCGTGACACCGGGGCCTCGACGTCGACGGACTTGGTGATCGTGCCCACTGGTCCTCGCTTCACCACTCGGAACGTGCGGTCAGGCGTCGAATACCCGTGACCGCCCGGCGCAACCCTCGACCCGCAGCGGCGCTCGGCGATCACCGTCGTGTCCGCGAGCCGATCGCGAGCAGGGCGCCGATGGTGATCAGGATGATCGTGCCCGCGTCGAAACTGCCCAGCAGGCCGATCAGCACGGCCCACGCGATGAGGCCGAGGCCGACCCAGGCGGGCACGGTCCCGCCCCGCCGGACCACGTGCAGCACGAGCCCGCCGAGCAGCAGCAACGGCACCCCGAAGCTGCCGACGCTGAACCAGAACGCCTCCGCGAGCGCGAGCCGCTCCGGCGGCGGGTCGAGCGTGAGCGTGCCGAAGATGCCCTCCGCGAAGATCTGCGACCAGGCGTCCGGGCGCGAGAACCCGGCGACGACCGTGTGCAGGAGGCCGCCGCAGACCGCGAGACCTCCGCCCCACGCCGAGGCCGAGCGCCACCACGCGCGCGAGGTCGTTGCCCTGAGCTGTCCGTTCGTGATTGTCATGCCACGACCCTGCGCGCCCGCGAAGCGCTGGTCCTCGCCACAAGGTCTGCACCGCCTCACCCCAACGGATGAGTTCCCGACTCGCAGGACCTAGGCCGGGCGGACGAGGCCGTTCTCGTAGGCGAAGATCACGGCCTGCACGCGGTCGCGGACCTCCAGTTTGGCCAGCACGTGGCCGACGTGCGTCTTCACCGTGGCCTCGGACAAGAACAGCCGCTGCGCGATCTCGGCGTTGGAGAGTCCCTGCGCGATCTCCATCAGCACGTCGCGCTCGCGCGCGGTCAACCGCTCCAGCAGCGGGGAAGGCGCGCGTGCGCCCGCCAGCTGCTCCAGCATGCGCCGGGTCGTGGAGGGCGCGAGCACGGCGTCACCGGCGTGCACGGCGCGGATGGCGTGCAGCACTTCGGCGGCGGAGGCCTCCTTGAGCAGGAAGCCGCTGGCGCCCGCGCGCAGTCCGGCCACGGCGTACTCGTCGAGGTCGAAGGTGGTCAACAGGATCACCTTCGGCGCGTTCTCGCGGGCGGTGACCAGGCCGGTGGCCTCGACGCCGTTCATGCGCGGCATCTGCACGTCCATCAGCACGACGTCGACCGGCGTCTCGTTGAGCTTGGCGACCGCGTCCACGCCGTCGACGGCCTGCACGACGATCTGGATGTCGTCGGTGGCGTCGACCACCATGGCGAGGCCGACGCGGATCAGCTCCTGGTCGTCGACGAGGGCAACTCTGATCGTCATCTCAACGCTTTCCTCGTGCTGACAGGGAATTCGGCGCGCACCCGGAAGCCGCCGCCGACGGCGCCCGCCTCGAAGGTGCCGCCAGCGGCGTGCACCCGCTCCTGAACGCCGCGCAGGCCGACCCCGGCGCCGGGGACCGCTGGCCGATCTTCGGCGACGCCGCCGTCGTCCTCGACGAGGACCACCACCACCTCCGAGCGGTGCTCGACCGTGACGGTGACCGCGGCGCGGGCGCCCGCGTGCTTGACGCTGTTGGTCAACGCCTCCTGCACGAGCCGGTACGCCGCCGCCTCCGCGCTCGGCGTCAGGGCGGTGGCCGGGCCGTGCTCGGTGAGCCGGACGTCGACGCCGGTCGCGCGCACCCGATCCACCAACGCGGGCAGCCCGGCGAGCGTGGGCGTGGTGGCTTCCTGAGGAGCGGCCTCGCGCAGCACCTGGAGCGTGCCTCGCATGTCCACCAAGGCTTCCCGCGCGGCGTTGGCGATGACGGACAGCGCTTGGGCCGCGCGCTCCGGGGACTTGGCGGCGATGGCCGATCCGCCCTCGGCCTGGCGCACGATGACCGCGAGCGAGTGGGCGATGATGTCGTGCATGTCCCTGGCGATGCGCTGGCGCTCGTCAGCCGCCGCGCGCTCCACGGCCTCAGCGGCCCGCGCGACCGAGCGCTGCCGCCGGTCGAACTGGAACCGGCCCGCGATCCACGTGCCCGCCACGGCCGCGGTCAGGCCGAGCAGGGCCAGCAGCAGCGTGAGCCACCCAGCGGGCAGCGCTCCGTAGGCGGTCGCCGTCTTCGCCGTGCACAACAGGGCTCCGGCCACACCGACCCCGAGCGCGAGCAGGCTCGTGCGCCAGGAACACCGCGCGGCAACGGAGTGCAGGTGCACCAGGAAGACCGCCGAGGACGGCAGGAAGAACAGCGCGATCACCATGTCCCCGCCCGTTCCGAGCAGGCCGAGCTCCTCGGGCCGGACGACCTTGTTCGGCAGTGCGACGGTCACGGCCATCGCCAGGCTGGCGAGCAGGAACGCGATCTCCGGGGCGACCCTGCGCAGGGCGACGGTGGCGACCACGACGGCTCCGCAGATTCCCGCGACCCAGAGGCTCCAGTCCCGCGGCCGGGCTTCGTCGAGGATGTCGAGCGAGGTGCCGATCACGATCACGGCGATGATCGCGGCGAGCAGGGCGTCCGGAACGACCGGGCGTTCCCGCACCCACTGATCTGCGCGGTCGGACCAGGTCACGGCGCGATCGTAGCCGCAGGCACCGAGATTCGCGCATGATCCTGCTACGCTCGGCCGCGATGATTACCTACTCGTGCAGATCGGGGGTTCCGTTCGCCGAAGGTGAGTGCTGATGCACCCTTCGACCGCGAATGAGAACGACCGACTTCTTTTCTGGTCGCACGTGCGCGAGTTCGCCGTGCCGACACCGATGATCGAGTCAGCGACCGCCCGCCGCGAGACGGGCGACTGGGCCGGGGCCTGCGCCGCCGCCCGGGTCGACGTGGATCTGGACCTGCGAGCACTGGGCCGCGCCCGTGGCTCGCCGTTCGCCGCGCGCATCCGCGCTGATCTGCGACATCTGGCTCCGGACCTGCTCCGCTGGCACTTTCCGCGGACAGCGCCGAACGGCCTGCTCAGACCCGGGATCACGGTGTCCCTGGCGAGCTACCGGCCGGACAGCGGCGACCCGGTGCACCTCGTGGCGCGCACACCGCCCGCCTGGGCCGAGGGCGGTCAACGCATCAGCCTCGCGCTGTGGGAGCGGACGCGCGCCGGAGTCGGAGCGCACCCGCATCCGCACCCCGACCGGCGTTTCCGGCTCGACCTGCACCGTCACCTGTGGGACGCGCGCAGGACCGGCGAGCTGGCGGAGCGCTCCGGCGGCGAGCGGCGGTGGCCAGCTGAGGCAGAACTGTTGCTGCGCGCGGAGAACTGTGCGGAACGCGTTGTCGCGGTGCGGCTCGGCCCCCGGAGTCGCCTCGTGCTGAACCTGGACGCGCCAGGCGAAGCGCCCGAGAACAGATCGCGTCAGCTACCGGTGCTCCCGGACGCGGCGACCTGGGTTCCGCCCGACCTGGAGCTGCTTCGCGCGGGCATGATCGACGCCGATCGGCTGCACCCGCTCGTCGCTGCCGCGCTCGTCCCGGGTCACCGGCCATCCGGTGTTCCCCGGGAAAGCGTTGCGAGCCAACGCCTTGTCGACTGCCGCGGCTCCACGCACCGGATCGGCGTGGTGGACGGGGTGCTGACCCCGCTCGACCACGACGCCGACGAGATCCGCCGCGAGGAATTGCTCTCTGCCTTCGGTGGCCCTCCGCTGCCGTGCCTGCGAGTGATCGACGAGACGCATCGGCGCCCGGAAGGGCTCGTGGACATCCGCGTGCGGCTGGAGCACGGCGACACCGCTGGCGCACTTGCCGTGGTGGAAAGCCTGCTCGGGCCGGATGCGGTGCTGCGCAACGGTTCCCTGCGCGACGAGCTGGAGACCGCAGCGCGCCGCCAGGTGACGCACGGGCTGTACCGAGCCGGACTCAGCGGGCTCGGACCAGCTCCAAGGAACCGGGTCTCCCGCGTCCGCGCGCGCAAGCGCCACGCGTCATCGCGCTAACCCTCACCCCCTGCACTCCCTCGAACCCCAAGGTGATCAACCATGCCGCTACCCCTTCATGCCCGTCAGCTGGACGTCGCCGCCGACCTGCTCGCCCTGCTGGGCGACTCCACCACCGAGCCGCGACCCGACACGCAACTGGAAGCCTTGACCCTGGCCGTCTCCGCCGACCTCCCCGTGCTGCTCTGGGGCGAGCCGGGGATGGGCAAGACCGCCGCGCTCAACCAGCTCGCCGACGCACTCGAACTGCCGTTGACCACGGTGATCGCGAGCGTGCACGAGCCGTCGGACTTCGCCGGTCTGCCGGTGGTCGGTGACGATCCCGCCGAACAAGGCGTTCCGATGGCTCCGCCGGACTGGGCGGTGCGCCTGGTCCGGGCGGGCGAGGGGCTGCTGTTCCTCGATGAGCTGTCCACCGCGCCGCCAGCGGTCCAAGCCGCCTTGCTGCGCGTGGTGCTGGAGCGCCGGATCGGTGCCCTCACGCTCCCGCCGGGTGTGCGGATCGTCGCCGCGGCCAATCCGCGTTCCTCCGCCGCTGACGGTTGGGAGCTGAGTCCGCCGTTGGCCAACCGCTTCGTCCACTTGCAGTGGGCGCACGACCACGACGTGGTGGTGCGCGGGCTCGGCGGCATCTGGCCACGAGCCGTGCTGCCGAAGTTGGCGCAGGAACGGCTGCCCGACGCGGTGGCCTTCGCGCGGCGGGCGGTGTGCGAACTGCTCGCCGTGCGCCCCAATCTCGTGCACCAGCTCCCCAAGACCGAGGCTCGGCGAGGCGGTGCGTGGCCCTCACCGCGCAGCTGGGAGATGACGCTGCGGCTGATCGCATTCGCCACCGCCGCGGGAGCGTCCCGGGAGGTGCTGTCCACGCTGGTGCGGGGCACGGTCGGCGACGGGCCGGGCCTGGAGTTGTTGGCCAGCATGGATCGCATGGACCTGCCCGATCCCGAGGTGCTGCTCGCGGACCCGTCTGCGGCAGTGCTGCCCGAGCGCGGCGACCTGCGTCAGACGGTGCTCGACGGTGTGGTCGAGGCGGTGCGGAAGCGGCCGGAGCTGGCCCGGTGGAACGCGGCGTGGGCGTTGCTGGTGCGAGCTTTGGAAACCGGAGCCCCGGATCTGGTCGTGGTGCCCGCGTCCACGCTCGCCGCGCTGCGCCGCGACGACTGGCAGGTTCCGGCGGCGATCGAGCGGTTGGCCGGAGTCGTGTCGCTGTCGCAGCGCGCGGACCGGGCGGCGATCGCCGCGGGTGCCAGCCGATGACGCCGGGGGACCTGGACGAGGAGAAGCTGTTCGCCGCGCGGCTGCACGCCGTCCGGGCCCGGCCGTACCTGGCGACGGCCTTGTTCGCCTTGCACGTGGTGGAATCGCGGCACGTGCCGACGATGGCCGTCGACCGCCACTGGCGCTGCTACGTCTCACCGGCGTTCGTCGACAGCACGTCGCTGGAGGAACTGGCCGCGGTCTGGGTGCACGAGGTTTCCCACCTGCTGCGCGATCACCACGGGCGCGGTGATCGCTTCGCCGTCAAGCACGAGCTGAGCGGGCCGGGCGAGCGGCTGCGGATGAACATCGCCGCGGACTTCGAGATCAACGACGACATCTTCGACGAAGCCCTTCCACGACCCGAGGGCGCCGTCGTACCGAGCATGCTGTGGTTGAACGAGGGGGAGTTGATGGAGGACTACCTCCGCCAGTTCCGCCTCGGGCCCTACACCGACCAGTTCGCGTGGCTGGACTGCGGCAGCGGCGCGGACGGGCTGGAGCGCGAGTGGGACCTGGGAGCGGACGGCGCGCACGGGCTCACCGAGCAGGAGCGCGACGCCGTCCGATTCCGTGTGGCACAAGGCATCAAGGCGAGCCCGGGGGACGTGCCGAGGGGCTGGAAGCGCTGGGCGGAAGAGGCTTTCCACCCGCCGCAGCCGTGGCGCGAGCTGCTGGGAGCGGCTGTGCGCACGGCGGTCTCCGGTCCCGGGGTCGGCGAGGACTACACCTACGGCCGCCCCTCGCGCCGCTCCGCCGGGCTGCCCGGAGTCATCCTGCCGAGTCTGCGGCGCAAGCCCCCTCGCGTCCGCGTCATCGTCGACACCTCGGGCTCGGTCAGCGACTCCGAGCTGGGCAGTGCTCTCGTCGAGATCGCCGCGATCGTCCGAGCCGTTGGAGGGCGTCGCGACCTCGTCTCGGTGCTGTCCTGCGACGCTGCCGCCCACGTCACGCACCAGCTGTGTCGTGCCGAAGGAATCCCGTTGGTGGGCGGCGGTGGCACCGATCTGCGCACCGGCTTCGCCACGGCGCTGCGCACGAGCCCCCGCCCGGACGCCGTCGTGGTGCTGACCGACGGCCAAACCCCTTGGCCCGAAGCACAACCAGCCTGCCGGACGGTCGTGGGCCTGTTCCCGCGACCGCCTCGGGTGCGCGAGCACGACCCCGGCTACCAGCCCGACGCGCCGCCGTCGTGGGCCCGGGTGGTCACCATTGCAGGCGGTACAGGCTGAGCATGCTGCGCAGCGCGGGAATCCGGCCGAGCACGCGTGTGGCGAGCCGCCCGGCCAGCGTCGTCGACACGACGAACCCCTCCAGGTCGAAGGCGTTGAGCGAAGCGGCGCAGCGCAGGTTCGGGTGGATCGACTCCAGCTCCTGCTCACCGTCGACCGCCCAGTCCAGGTGCGCCTGGGCGATCTTGATCGCCTTGGCGCGCTTGGTGAGCTTGACGCCGGTCGAGCTGAGCGCGTCGAAGACCAGGTTCCCGCTGGGGAAGTGCTCCACCAGGCGCCGGAACAGGAGCCTGCCGTCGGCCGTGTCGAGGTACATGGTCAGCCCCTCGGCGATCACCAGTACCGGCCGGTCGGTCGGCACCTCGGCGAGCCAGTCCGGATCGGTGACCGAGGCGCCGATCACGGTGTAGTCGCCGAGCGGCTCCGGGACCAGGTTCTTCCTGAGCGCGACGATCTCGGGGTAGTCCACGTCGATCCAACGCACGTCCTGGCCGTGCTCGACGCGGTGGGCGCGGCTGTCCAACCCGCACGCGAGGTGCAGCACGGTGGCGACGGGGTGCGCGGCGAGGAAGTCGCGGGCCTGCTGGTCGATGTGCGCCGCCCTGATCGCGACGGCGCTCTCGTCACCCGGGCGCATCCCGACCTTGCTGAAGTCGACCTCGAAGTCCGGATCGGCTTCGAGCGCGCGCATCGTGGCGACCGCGAGCTGATCGTCGAGGACCGGCTTGTCCGCCAAGGCGTCCATCGCCCTGCCGTAGAGGGTGGGGAGCAGCGTTGCCTGCACTCCGGTCAGCTTCATGGGTCTCCATCACGATCGCCGGAGCGCGGAGCATACGCACAAATCCGCTGGCGGTTTTCGGTTTCCGACTGCGCCGCAACGCCGTCGCAAGTGGACGATTCCCACATCGCCCACTCGAAAATGCTTGGCGCACAATGACTTTGGCCCAACGTGAGAAGAATTCCCGTTGGTGTGCAAAGCTTTGGAGGGGTTCAAGTGCGTTCGATCGCCCTGAAAAATATTGACAAGAGGATAAGGTGCGGTGATGGAGTACTTCGTCGCCCCGGAACGCGCCGGGGACGCAGCGGCACTGCGGTATTCGCACGGCGTGCGGGTGAACGGGCTGGTGCTGTTCTCAGGGGTGACCGGCACGCGACCGGACGGCACCGTGGCCGCCGATCCCCGGTCCCAGTTCGAGGACGCGTTCGTCCACCTGGGGTTCTCCCTCCGCGAGGCCGGGCTCGACTTCGCCGACGTCGTCGAGATCACGACCTACCACGTCGGAGCGCGTGCGCACCTCGACTGCTTCCTGGAGGTCAAGGACCGGTTCCTGCGCGAGCCCTACCCTGCGTGGACGGCGATCGGCGTCAGCGAACTGCTCACCGAGGGCGCCCTGTTGGAGATCCGCGCCACCGCACGCGCCGCGCCCGAGTGACACCTCACGCCGTGCAGTCCTGGTCGCTGGAATCCGCGTGCCGATCGGGTCGGCGTGTGCCAGAGTCCGCGGCGTGAGCTTGCTGGACGTGCTTGTCGATTTCGCCAGGACCGGCCGGGTCGGCCCGCTGCGCTGCGGGATGTCGTTGGCGGAGGCCGAAGATCTCCTCGGCCCCGGCCGCCCGCACCCGGCGATCGTCATGAAGGGGCCCGACATCAACGGCTACCCCTACTCGTGGTCCGCCTTGGACCTGTCGGTCACCCGGCGGACGGTCAGCAGCATCCGGATCAACCTCTGGCCGGGCTCCACGGCGACGCTCCCGCCCCTCGTGCTGCCCGATGCCGTGCCGTTCGATGCGACCGTGCTCCGCGAGGACATGCTCGCGGCCCTGGACGACGCGGGCTGCGCGCACGAGGTCGACGAGAACCTCACCTTCGGCAACCAGTCCGGCACCCTCGCCCAGCCCGCCGGGGTGGGGATGATCTTCTGCCTCCCGGCTTCGAACACCGACGTCGCCGACCGCGACCGCCACTACCTCGTCTCGATTCACAAGCACGCGAGCTGACCTCGCTCACTCGTCGTCCAGGTTGTGCAGCATGCGGTTCAGCACACGCAGGCACGCGGTGACCTCGGCGTCGGTCAGGTCGGCGCCCGCGCGGCGCAGCGCGGCGTGCTCGCGGGCGATGACGGCATCGATGACCGTGGTGCCCCGCTCGGTCAGCCTGATCAGCGAGGATCGCTTGTGCGCGGGGTTGGGCACCGTCTCGACCAGGTGCTCCGCAGCGGCGTCGTTCACCATCCGCTGGACGAACTGCCTGCTCAGCGCCTGGGCTCGGCCCATGTCGGGCACGGTCATCGGCCCGTGTTGGCGGAGCAGGTGCAGCACCGCCCGCATGCCGACGGACAGGCCCTCGATCGGCGCGTCTCGTTCCACCCGGCGCAGCGCCAACCGGTAGAGCGGGCCCACGACGTCGAACACCTCGGTCAGCCGGGGAGCTAGGTCTTCCGCTTCGGTCACCTCCCCATCATGACACCTGGGTTGCCATGTCTGCGCCCACTATGACACCTTGGTTGTCATGAGCGAGGAGTTGTCGTGGTTCGAGGACGGGCGCCTGGCTTATCTCGATGTCGGGGCGGGGGAGCCGATCGTGCTGTTGCACGGCGGTTTCCTGGACCACCGCCTGTGGCGGTCGCAGATTTCCGCCTTCGCTGAGGGCTACCGAGTGATCGCTCTCGATTCGCGCGGTCACGGCGCCTCGGCCAACGCGACGCGGCCGTTCCGGCACACCGACGATGTCGCCGCGCTGCTGCGCCACCTCGGCCTCGGCCCGGCCGTGCTGGTCGGTGTGTCGATGGGCGGCGGGATCGCGGTCGACACCGCTTTGGAGCATCCCGAACTGGTGCGCGCGCTCGTGGTCTGCGGTGCCGGCACGAGCCAGCCGAGGTTCACCGACCCGTGGGCCCTGGAGGTCTTCGGCCGGTGGCAGTCCGCGCTGGCCGCCGGTGACGCCGAGGCCTGGCTCGCCGCCTTCGAGGAGTTCGGCGTAGGACCGCACCGCGCCCCCGAGGACGTCGACGAGGCCGTCATGCTGCTGACGCGTCAGATGGCGCGCGGCACGATCGCCAAGCACACCAAGGGCGAGCCCGACTGGCAGGTGCCCGTCCCCGACACGTGGGCTCGCCTGCCGTCGATCACCGTTCCCGTGCTCGCCATCAACGGCGACCTCGACGCGCCCGACCACATCGCCATGGCCGAGGAGTTGGCGCGCACCGTGCGCAACGGCCGTGTCGCCACCATCTCCGGCGCGGCGCACTACCCCAACTTGGAGAAACCCGCTTCCTTCAACGAGATCCTCGCCTCCTTCTTGGGCTCGCTCTGACTAGCCTCTGAGTCGTGGGTCGACTCTGATGTTGCGCAGGGGTTTCTGTTCCGGGTCCACCCGCGGCGGCGGGATGAAGTCCGGCCGCCCGTCCTCGGCGAAGACGATCTTCCAGTCTTCTTCGTGGATCACGTGGTGGTGGTGCGAGCACAGCAAGGTCATGTTCCCGAGGTCGGTAGGCCCTTGGTGCTTAGTCCAGTGCAAGACGTGGTGGGCTTCCGTCCACGCCGGTGGCCGATCACATCCGGGGAAGGCGCATCCTTTGTCCCGCAACGCCAGCGCCCGCCGCAGTGGGAGTGGCGCTGTGCGGACGGAGCGGCCGTAGTCGAGGGGGATGCTTTCGCCGTTGAGGACGACGGGGATGAGTTCGGCGTCGCAGGAGAGCTGCCGCAACAGTGACGCGGTCGCTTCACCGTCCCAGTCGGTGTAGCCGGTCCGGACCTTCTCTTCCAGCCAGTCCAGGCGCATGGTGACGACCATCTGCGGCCGCACCCCGCCACTCATCGGCAGGTCCTTGGTGGACATGGCGATCGTGATGAGTTCGCACAAGCCGTCGGCGTAGCGCTGCTCGGGTGTGCGCGGGTCCTTCTCCCCACCCACCGGACGAGGCTTGGACACCGCGTGCAACGCCTCTTCGACCATCGCGCCTTCCAGCGGTGGGAGGCAGCCGTTGAACACGAGCCAGCCGTGCTGGTTCTTGGTCATCTTCCACGACCGAGCCTTCACACCCTCCTGCTCATCCTTGAAGGCACCGTCCTGATCAAAATGCGACCGCAACCGCTTACCCGCGTAGGTCAACTCCTGCGGAGTGAGAGCGGGGGCGTAGGTCAACAGGGTCTTCTCGGCCAGCTCCGCTTCGGCGGCGGGGATGTTCTGGATGACATCGGAAATGATCAACGCATGCTCACCACTCAACACACCCGCATACACCGCATCCCGAGTTTGGGGCACGCCGGGCAACTCGGCCACCAGGCGAGAGCGTCGCTTCGCTTCCGCCGGGGAAATCCTCAACCGCGACCGCAACAGGGTCGCGATGTTCCGACACCCCAGCGAGGTGTGCAGACCACGATCCTCCGCGTGCGTCGCCGCGTCAGTCTTCACAGCGGTCACAAGGTTGGAGAGAGTTTCCAAGCCGTCCAGGAACGCGAGATGCTCTTCCTCGGAAAGCCGATAGACGTCTTGTGCTTCGAGATGATCTATCAATGTTGACTGGAGTTCTTGGATATCCAACATGATCACACCTCCTCATCTGTTGGATACCTCAATTTTAGCAAGCCCTGCGAGGGCGTCAAATCCGTTGCAGCGAAACAACAACGCGACTTTCAGCCGCGAGCGAAACCGGTCGGCTTTACCTGGGGTGCGCGTGCCATACGCTTGTCCGCGTGGGCCGGGATTCATCCCGTGCCCGCCCGGCCAATGAGGGCACGCGCAAGGGGCCCCAGGTCAAGCCGACCCCACGCTGGTACCGGTGCGGGCTGGAAGCCCAGCCGTACCCGACCAGGAAGTCCAGCCGTACCCCGCTGGAATCCCAGCCAGTGCAAGCCGGAAGCCCAGCCGTACCCGACCAGGAAGCCCAGCCGTCCCCGACCAACGCCCAAGCTCACAGATCGCGATGCCCCAGCTCCGCGATGATCCGCGCGCTCCGCGCCTCCAGCGCCTCCGCCTGACCCGGATCGATGCGCGCCAGCAACCGCAGCCCCATCACGCGAAACCGCAACAACCCGGCATCCCCGGCGTGGTCAACCGCTGCCCGCGCGTGCCCGAGCGCGCGCTCATCCGAGCCCAGTTTCCACCAGCAGTACGCCAATCCGTGCTCCCGCCGGAACAGCGCGAACGCGGCGGAACTGCTCGCGTTGATGGACTCGTAGAGCCGCACGGCGCTCGCCAGGTCCTCAGCGCGGTAAGCGCGCTGATCCGCCCACCGCGCCTGATAGCAGTCTCGCTCATCGCCGAGCGGCAGCGCTTCGATGTGCTTGTGCGCCAACGCGAGCGCCGATTCAACGTCGCTCGTCCGCAGGCGCGCGTCGAGCAACGCCGCCTCGACCTGGGCGGCGGGATCTGCGGTGTCGCGGGCGCGGTCGAGCCGGGAGCGGGCACCGGCGAGGTCGTTCCTGCGCAGGGCCACACCGGCGAGGCCGACGCCGATCCAGCACGCCGACGGGGACTCGGAGATCGGCGGGCGGTCCCACAACAGCAGCTGCGCCTCGCACAGCGACAGCGGCATGTCGGCGAAACGCCCGTGGTACTGGCCCATCCACCGCGCGGTGTCCTCCAGCGGGCGCGGTACGCCGAAGTGGTGGAGCAGCCAGTCCCCGTACTGCCCGCCGGGCGCGTTGCCCCGGGTCCGGAGTCGGCGCAGTCCGCGCTCGATGGTCCCCGGATCGACCGGGAGGCCCGCGTCGGGACCGGCGCGCTGGACGAGCAGGCGGGTCAGCGCGGTCCAGCCGCCGTGCTCCTCGACGAGGTGTTCGAGGTAGCGCTGCCACGTGCAGCCCAAGGGGGAGTCGGTCATGTCCGGAATCGTGTCCTGTCGGGCTCGGAGCGCTGAACCCTACCGTGAGCGGCATGAGAATCGCATTCATCGGTGATGTGCACGGCCGCGTGCTGCACACCCTGGGAGCATTGGCAGCACTGCAAAACAGTCGTGGCGTCCGGCTCGACGCCGCGATCCAGGTCGGCGATCTCGGCGCCTACCCGACCTGGGAGCGGATGGATCGGCCGAGCAAGCGCTTCGCCGAGGAGAACCCGGCGGAGAACGACTTCTTCCGCCTGCTCGACCCGTCGCCGCGGCTGGCCGACGCGGTGCGGAGCGCCCTCGCGCTGCTGCCGCCGGTGCACTTCGTCAGCGGCAACCACGAGGACTTCGAGTGGCTGGCCGGACTGCACGAGGCCGCGGGCGAGCGCGTTGTGCCCGTCGATCCGCTGGGCGCGTTCCACCACGTCGAGTGCGGGCACCAGATCACCGTTGCGGAACAACGGATCGCCTTCCTCGGCAAGATCGAGGAGCCCGGGCACATGGATCTCGACGAGGACGCCCGCGCGAGCCTGCTCGCCGCCGAGCCGGGCAGCGTCGACGTCCTCGTCACCCACGACGGCCCGTTCGGCATGTGCCGCAACTGGCGCGGCGAGCTTGAGGGATCGCCGAAGTTGGCCGAGCTCATCGAGCACCTGCAACCCCGCGTGCACGTCAGCGGCCACTACCACCACGAGAACGGGCCGCGCCACTACGGCCGCACGGACTCCTACGCACTCGCGGAACTGGTCTACCCCAAGACGAATCGGCGGCGGCCCGAGCGCGCCAACCCCGAACAGCGGGTGGCGGAGGGCAGCATCGGCCTGCTGGACACCGAAACGGGCACGTTCGAGTACGTCCACGACGCCTGGCTCGCCGACGTGTGCGGCGACGACCTTGACCTCAGCCGTTTCCTCATGCCGTGAAGCCCGAGGCGGGGCGGCTACTTCTTGAGCCGGGCGACGGCGGCTTCGGCGATCTCGCGGATCGGCTTCTTGGCGCTGCGGGAGTCGATGGTCAGCACACCGGACTCCGGGCCGGCCGCGATCGAGATCAGGTCGCCGAAGAGGCTCGCGCGGTAGCCGGAGACGGGCTCGGTCCCGTTCTTGTCGCCGATCCAGTCGTTGAGCCGGGCGGTGTCGAAGGAGACGAGCAGCAGGCGGGAGCCGCCGACGGAGGAGATGGACTTCCACACGCAGTTGCTGAACGACTTGTCCCGCCCGGTGTTGTTGGACTCGGCCGACACGCTGCCCACGCCGTACTCGAAGATCTGTGCGGGCGTGAACACCTCGCAGACCTTCGAGCCGTCGAGGACGAGGTACTTGTCCTCGACGGCTGAGGAGCAGGCGGCCACCGTCACCAGGACGGCGGACACGACACCGCCGCGCAACCAAGATCGAGCCACGACCGAAGCCTACCTACTTCTCGCCGAGGGACTCCTGGTAGACCTCGGCGTGGGTGCGCGAGTCCTTCATCAGGCCGTCGCAGAACGCGGCGACGTCGGGGCCGATGAGCTCCATGACTCCCTTGCCCGAGGCCACGCCCTCCTCGAAGAAGTCGACGATCCCGGACAGCAGCGAGCCGTCGAGCAGGTCGACGGGGCCGACCTTGAAGACGTAGCGCTGCATCTCCTTGTAGACGATCTGGTAGTCCGGCGGCAGCGCCTTGACCCGCGCGACGTGCGCGCGCCACTGCTTCTTGCCCTCGATGATGTCTCGGATTCCCACGTCAGCCTCCCAGCCTGCCGAGCTTCCTGGCGACATTGCCGTTCAACTGCTCGCGCCACCGGTCGCGGTAGGTCCGAGCGCCCTCGCCTCCGGCCAGCGCGGCGCAGAACCCCTTGACGTCCTCGCCGAGCACGTCGCGGACGCTCTGCCCGTCGGCCGCCGTTTCTTCGAGCAGCCCCAGGGCGCCGTCGGCGATCGGCGTGAGGTTCCGGCCGCTGAAGTTCCCGTAGGAGAACAGGTTCGCCTTGATCTCCTCCCACGCCGCGCGGAAATCGGGCGGCAGCGCGGCGGCCCGGGCTTCGAAGGCCTTCCACTCCCTGGTGAGATCGTTGCCGGTGACGGTGTCCCAGAAGGTCATCGCCCACCCTCCCTGAGCTTGTCGATGCGCGATGTGACGTACTCCCACTTCGCCCAGAACCTCGCCAGTTCCTGGCGTCCGGAGTCGTTGAGCGAGAAGAACTTGCGCGGCGGGCCCTGGCCGGACGGTCGTTTCGTCACGTGCACGAGGCCGTTCTTCTCCAGTCGCACGAGGATCGTGTAGACCGTGCCCTCGACCACGTCGGCGAAGCCGAGTTCGTTGAGCCGCCGGGTGATGGCGTACCCGTAGGTCTCCTCCGCGCCGATGATCTGGAGCACGCAGCCCTCCAGCGTTCCCTTGAGCATTTCCGTCAGGTCCTCCACCGGGCCTCCTCTCGGTACTCCGTGGCACTGAGTACCGGTACAAAGTAGCACTGAGTACCGGGAACGACAACGCCCCCGCCTGCGCACCGGCGGGGGCGTTGTCAGTGCAGCGTCAGCGGATGCCGCCGAAGGCCAGGTACTTCAGCTCCACGAACTCGTCGATGCCGTGGTGCGAGCCCTCGCGGCCGATACCGGACTGCTTGACCCCGCCGAACGGCGCGATCTCCACCGACAGCATCGCCGAGTTGATCCCGACCATGCCGGTCTCCAGCTGCTCGGCCACCCGCCAGACACGCCCGACGTCGCGCGTGTAGAAGTAGCCGCCCAGCCCGTACTCGGTGTCGTTGGCCAGCTGGATCGCCTCGGCCTCCGCGCCGAACCGGAACAGCGCCGCGACCGGGCCGAAGGTCTCCTCGCTCGCCAGCCGCATGTCGGTGGTCGCCTCGCCCAGCACGGTCGGCGCGTAGAAGGTGCCGCCGAGGTGCTCGCCGCCGGTGAGCAGCTTCGCGCCGTTGTCGAGCGCGTCGGCGACGTGCGCCTGCACCTTGTCGAGCGCGCGCTCGTTGATCAGCGGCCCGACCTGCACGCCGTCCACCATGCCGTCGCCCACGGTCAGCGCGGCGACGCGGCTGGTGAAGCGCTCGGTGAACTCGTCGTAGATCCCGTCCTGGACGAGGAACCTGTTGGTGCACACGCAGGTCTGCCCCGAGTGCCGGTACTTCGACAGCACCGCGCCTTCCACCGCCGCGTCGAGGTCGGCGTCGTCGAACACGATGAACGGCGCGTTTCCGCCCAGCTCCAACGAAAGCTTCTTCACCGTGGGAGCGCACTGCGCGGACAGCAGCCTGCCCACGTCGGTGGAGCCGGTGAAGGACAGCGCGCGAACAGCCGGGCTCGCGCACAGCTCGGCGCCGATGGCCTGCGGCTGGCCGGTCACGATGTTGAGCACTCCTGCGGGCATCCCGGCCTGCTCGGCCAAGGCGGCCAGCGCCAGCGCGGACAGCGGCGTCAGCTCCGCGGGCTTCATCACCACCGCGCACCCGGCCGCGATCGCCGGAGCCGCCTTGCGCGTGATCATCGCGGCCGGGAAGTTCCACGGCGTGATGCACGCGGCGACGCCGATCGGTTGGCGCAGAACGACAATTCGCGTGTCCGCGCTCGCGGAGGGGATCGTCTCCCCGCGAATCCGGCGCGCCTCCTCGCCGTAGAAGCGGAGGAAGGACGCGGCGTAGCCGATCTCGCCGCGCGCCTCCGCGACGGGCTTGCCCTGCTCCAAGGTCAGCAGCCGGGCGAGCGCGTCCTGGTGCTCCAGCACCAGATCCCGCCACCTGAACAGCACTTCGGCGCGCTCGCCCGCCGTGCGCGCGGCCCACAGTCGCTGCGCGCGCTCAGCCGCCTCGATCGCCGCCGAGGTCTCGCGCGCGCCCATGTCGGGCACGCGGGCGAGGACGTCCCCGGTCGCGGGGTTGGTGACCTCGAACTCGGCGCCGTCGTCGGCGGCCGTCCAGACGCCGTCGACGAGGCCGCGGTCGCGCAGGAGCTCGGCCGGCACCCAGTCCTCCAAGGGGTTCGACATCGTCGCTCTCTTCCGTTCTGCTTCTCGTGCGCTCACGCGTCGGGGGAGTTGACGTCGACCCCGCGTTCGACGAGGACTTCCTCCGCCGCGCGGAAGGCTTCCATCGCGGCGGGCACCCCGCAGTAGATGCTCGCCTGCAACAGCACCTCCTGGATCTCCACCGGGGTCACGCCGTTGTTGAGCGCGCCCCTGAGGTGCAGCTTCAGCTCGGGGGTGCGGTTGAGCGCGGTGAGCATGCCCAGGTTGAGCAGGCTCCGCGCGCGGCGGTCGAGTCCGGGCCGCGACCACACCGTGCCCCAGCAGTACTCGCCGACGAGCTCCTGCATCGGGCGAGCGAACTCGCTGGTCTGGGCGAGCGTGCGGTCGACGAACTCGGCGCCGAGCACGGCCCTGCGGATCTCGGTGCCGTCGTGCAGCAGCGTGCGGTCGGTCATCGGGGGTCCTTCCCTCGTGGATTGTCAGACGATCGTACAGAACGTATTGTACGACAATCATACGAGTGCGGTCGCGATCGACGACGGCCGCGAGGAGGAGGACACCCACGATGCCCACCGTTGGACGTGCGAGAACGCCGTTGTTCGCGCTCGTGGCAGTCACCGCCGCCCTCGCCGGATGCGGCCAGGCGAGCGCGCCCCAGGCGGGCGGAGCGGCCGAGATCCGGGTGGCCTACGTGCCGGTCGCGACCTACCTGCCCGCCCTCGTCGCCGAGGACGCCGGGATCTTCGCCCGCAACCGGCTGGAGGTGACGCTGACACCGACGCAGAACCTCTCGGCGACGCCGGGAACCCTGGGCAGGCAGTTCGACATCGCCTCGGCAACCCCAACCGACCTGATCAAGGCGGTCGGCCAGGGCATCGGGATCGCCGCCGTCGCGACCAGCTCGGTCGAGACGCCGGAGGTCGCGACGGCGCAGGTCGTGGTGGCCAAGGAGTCGCCGATCCGCTCGGTGCGCGACCTCGCGGGCAAGCGCGTCGGCGCTCCGACGATCGGCGCCGCCTTCCACAACTCGCTGCTGAACTGGATCTCCGAGGAGGGCGGCGACCCGGCGTCGATCACCGGCGTGGAGATGCCGTTCTCGACCATGCCCGACCAGCTCAAGGCCGGGCGCGTGGACGCCGTCGAGGCGATCCAGCCGGTGCTGGGCACGATGCTGGCGCAGGGCGCGCGCTCGATCGGCAGCCCGTTCCTGTCGGTCGGGGAGTCCCCGGTTCTGGTGACGCTGTGGACGGCGCAGCGCGCGTGGGCCGAGTCCAACGCCGGCACCGTGCAGCGCTGGCGGCGCTCGCTGGCCGAGGCGGAACAGCTGATCAAGGACGACCCGAAGACGGCGCGGGCGATCCTGCGCAAGTACACCCAGCTCTCCGCCGAACTCGCCGACACCGTGCAGCTCCCGGTCTACGGCGGGGGCATGGCGGCCGCTGAGCTGAGGACCCGGCTCGAACCGTGGCAGGAGGCGCTGCGGCGCTCCGGTCAGTTCAACGGCACCGTCCCCGCGGACAAGCTCGTCACCCAGGCGGGCTCATGAAGACGGCCGGATACACCTGCCGCGACCTCGGGGTCAGCTTCCCCGGGGCCGCAGGCGAACGGTCCATTTTGGACGGTGTCAGCCTGGACATCGCGCAGGGCGAGATCATCGTGATCGTCGGTCGTTCCGGCACGGGCAAGACGACGTTGTTGCGCGCGCTCGGCGGACTCGTGCTGCCGACCACGGGCACCTTGCAGCTCGGCGGGCGCGACATCGACGGGCCGCCGACCGAGGTGGTCATGGTCTTCCAGGACTACGCGCACGCGCTGCTCCCGTGGCGGACCGTGCGGCGCAACGTCGCGCTCGGCCTTGAGGGCGACAAGAAGCTCACGCCGGCTGAGCGCGAGGAGCTGGTGGACTCCGCGCTGGAGGTCGTCGGGCTGAGCGCGCGCGCCGAGGACCGGCCCTGGCAGCTCTCCGGCGGCATGCAGCAACGGGTGCAGATCGCCAGGGCGCTCGCGTTGCGGCCGCGCGTGCTGCTCATGGACGAGCCGTTCGGCGCGCTCGACGCGATGACGAAGGCATCCCTGCAGGACGAACTCCTTGCCGTGCAAGGACGAACGTCGGCCACGATCGTGTTCATCACGCACGACATCGATGAGGCGATCTACCTCGCCGACCGCGTGATGGTGATCGACGGGGCGCCGGGGCGGATCACCCACGACATCGCGGTGGACCTGCCCCGGCCGCGCGATCAGCTGAGGACGAAGGAGCTTCCGCGCTACCTGGCGCTGCGGCGGCAGGTCCACGAGGCGGTCACGGGAGGGCCGGATGACTAGCCTCCGACGACGGCTGAACCTCAGTGGTCTGCTGACCGTCGTCGTGCTTCTCCTGCTGTGGCAAGGGATCGTGGTCGCTGGAGTCATCGAGCTCCAGTACCTGCCCGCGCCGACGGAGATCGCTACGGCCGCGGTGTCGCTGCTGCGCGACGGCCAGCTCCTGGACGCGACCGCGCACACGCTTTCCGCCGCCGTGCTCGGTTGGGTGCTCGCGCTGGTGGTCGGAGGCGCGCTCGGCGTGGTGCTCGGCACGTGGCGCCCTGCCCGCGCGCTCTTCGCGCCCACCGTGGACGTCCTGCGGACGCTGCCGGTGGTCGCGCTCGTGCCGATCGCGGTGCTGCTGCTGGGGTTCTCCACCACCATGGAGATCACCGTCGCCGCGTGGGCCGCCGCGTGGCCGATCGTGGTCAACACGATGGGCGGGGTCGCCGCGGTCCACCCGCGGCTGCGCGAGGTCGCCGCCACGCTGCACTTCACCCCGGCCCGGCGGATCTGGTCGATCATGCTGCCCGCGGCGGCCCCGCTGGTCCTGGTCGGCGCGCGGCTCGGGCTGAGCATCTCGCTCATCGTCACGGTCATCGCCGAGATGATCGGCAACCCGAAGGGGCTCGGCTACGAGCTCGTCCAGATGCAGCAGGCACTGCGGCCCGACGCGATGTTCGCCGCGATGCTCGTGATCGGAGCGCTCGGCGTGCTGCTGAACACAGCGCTGCTCCTGCTGTCCGCGCGCGTCGGTGTCAGGGGGCGGTCATGAGGAGACTGATCGGAGTGCTGCCGCTGGCGGCGCTGCTGGTGATCTGGCAGCTGGTGGGTTCGGCCGACTCGCCCTACCTGCCGCCGCCGTCGACGTGGTGGACGGCCGTGCAGGGGCTGCACGCCCAGGGTTCTCTGCTGCCCGCTGTCGTGGTGACGATCGAGACCTTCGCCATGGCCTTGGCGGCGGCGCTCGTGCTCGGTTCCGTGGTGGGCCTGGCGATCGGGTCCTCTCCGCGCGTCCGCCGAGCGGCTGGACCGCTGCTGGAGTTCTGCCGTGCGATGCCACCGCCCGCCGTCGTGCCCGTCGCGGTGCTGCTGATCGGGTTCGGGCAGACCGTGGCGGTGGTGGTGGTCGTGTTCACCGCGATGTGGCCGATCGTGCTCAACACCGCTGAGGCCGTGCAGTCCCTGCACCCCGTGCTGCTGGAGTCCAACCGTTCCCTGCACCTGCCCGTGGGTGTGCGGCTGCGCAAGGTCTACGCGCCCGCCGTGTTGCCCGGAATCCTGCTCGGCGTGCGCGTCGCGGCTCCCGTGTGCGTGATCGTCACGTTGCTGGTGGAAATGCTCACGGCGGCGGACGGCATCGGGATGTTGCTGTTGCAGGCTCAGCGGAACTTCGTGTCAGCGCAGGCGTTCGCGCTGCTGGCGGTGGTCGGCGTCTTCGGCTTCCTGGTCAACGCCGGTGTGGTGCTCGTCGAGCGCCGCGTGCTGCGCGCGTGGCCGCCCCGGGGAGACAGCTTGTAGTATTGTCATACAAAAGGGCGGTCGGAAGAATGGGGACACGGGCGTGGATGACTTGTCGGTCCAGGTGAATCGCGTGGCGGCACCGGTGCGGGACCAGGTGCTCGACCAGTTGCGGCAGGCGATCGTCCAGACGCGGCTGCGTCCCGGGCAGCGCTTGGTGGAGCGGGAGCTGATCGAGCAGACCGGTGTCTCGCGCACGACCATCCGCGAGGTGCTGCGCCAGCTGGCGGCCGAAGGGCTGGTCACCACGGTGCCGCACAAGGGAACCGTGGTCACGTCCGTGAGCCCCAAGCAGGCGGCGGAGCTGTACGAGGTCCGCGCCGTGCTGGAGGGCATGGCCGGGCGGCTGTTCGCCCAGCGGGCGACGGAGAAGCAGCTGCGCGAGCTCCGCCGGGCCTTCGAGGAGATCGAGAAGTGCGCCACGGCCGTCAAGCCGAGGCAGACCATGCTCGCCGCGAAGACGCGCTTCTACGGCGCGCTCTTCGACGGCGCGGCCAACGACGTGGCCCAGGAGGTCATCGAGGGCCTTCAGGCTCGGGTGACCTCGCTGAGGTCGCTGTCGCTGGCGCAGGAGGGGCGCACCGCGACAGCGGTGGAGGAACTGCGCGAGATCGTCGAGGCGGCGGAGGCCCGCGACGCGGACCGCACGGCCGCCGCCTGCGTGCACCACGTCAACCAGGCCGCGGCCACAGTGGTCGCTGCCATGGCGGACTGATCACCGGATTGTTCCTGTTCTCCTTCCGGTGAGTTTGCAGTCAATACCTACCTGGGGAGAAGTTTGTGCGAAACGAACGCGGTTTATCTCGTCGAAGAATGCTGGGAACCGCAGGGATCGGCGCCGCCGCGGCGATCTCCGTCGGAAGTGCCGTGGGTCATTCGGCGCCCGCCAGAAAGCCGGGATTCGTTCCTGTTCCTGAGCGGGCGAAAGCTCCACCGATTCCCGCGAAGGGTTATCTGCTCGACCACTTCGGCGGCGGGATGTACGGCGTCAGGAACGCCTCGTTCCAGTCGGCTTTCCTTGTCACCAGCAGGGGAGTGGTCGTCGTCGACGCGCCTCCCGCGCTCGGTGAGAAACTGCTCCACGCCATCGCTGAGGTCACTTCCCGGCCGGTGACGCACGTTGTGTACAGCCACGCGCACGCAGATCACATCGGTGCCGCGAACCTGTTCCCCGGCAAGGTGCAGTACGTCGCGCACGAGCTGACCGGCGACCTGCTCCGCCGCGCAGGGGACCCCAAGCGCCCGGTGCCGACGAGGACGTTCTCCGGGAACCACCACGTGCTCAACGTCGGTGGTCAGCGGCTGGTCCTGGACTACCACGGCAACATCCACGTCGCGGGCAACCTCTTCGTCCACGCCCCGGAGCACCGCGTCCTCATGCTCGTGGACGTCCTGATCCCGCGCTGGGCGCCGTTCTTCCGGCTGGCCCTCTCGCCCAACGTCCCCAATTACCTGGACACCGTCGACGTAGTGCGGCGTTATGAATTCACGACGCTGGTCACCGGTCACTTCGGACATTACGGTACGCGGGAGAGCGTTGACGAACACGCGGAGTTCCTGCGGGATTTGCGCTCCGCGAGCGCGGAAGCACTCCGGGTGACCGACTTCGCCGAAGCGGTCCGAGGTGTCGACCCGGCGAACACCCAGGCCCAGATCAAGACCTACACCGACACGATGGTCGGCAGGACCGTCGAACTGATGGGCGACAAATGGCTCACCAGGATCGGCGGAGCGGACGTATTCCTGCCTGATCACGCGAGCACCATGCTCACCAGTCTGATGATCGACTAGAACGACTTCCCTTTCTTCTTCGTTGCAGGAGTTGATTTACCGTGCCTTACGCAGATGTGACCGGCGGGCGTTTGTTCTACCAGGAGAACGGCGAGGGTGAGCCGCTGGTCCTCATTCCCGGACTGGGGTTGGACCACAGCTACTACGACCTGGGCGTGCCGAAGCTGTCCGCCGCGCTGCGCACCATCTCCGTCGACCTGCGCGGGGTCGGCAGGTCCACCAAGCACGAGGACGCGGACTACTCGGTGGAGTCGTGGGCCGACGACATCGCCGAGCTGATCGCCGCGCTCGGCCTCGACGACGCGCACGTGCTCGGCACCTCGCTCGGCGGCTCGATCGCGCTCTCGCTGGCCGTGCGGCACCCCGAGCGCGTGCGCTCGCTGACCGCCGTCGGCGCCTTCTCCGAGCTGAACCAGTCCGTCGAGCTGAACTACGCGCTGCGCA
Source organism: Allokutzneria sp. NRRL B-24872 (assembly GCF_002155965.1). Lineage (GTDB taxonomy): Bacteria > Actinomycetota > Actinomycetes > Mycobacteriales > Pseudonocardiaceae > Allokutzneria. The sequence goes on along the minus strand of NZ_MUMH01000059.1, from coordinate 146,247 downwards.
AGCGGCTCATCGCCAAGATCGGCATGGGCGAGGAGATGGCCGACTTCATCGCGCTGTGGATCATGACGCCGCAGTTCCTGGAGTCCGAGCAGGGCGGCGCGGTCGCGGCGAACATCCGTGCGGGCGTGCAGAACAACTCGCCGTCGGTGTACACGGCGTTCCTGGACGCGATCCTGCGGCTGGGCAGGCGCACGCCGGGGGCGCCCGCGCCCGCGCTGACCGAGTCGCTGTCCGCGATCACCGCGCCGACCCTGGTGGCCTGCGCCGACAACGACCACTTCATCCCGGCGGAGCTGAGCCGGATCATCCACAAGAGCATCCCGCACTCGCGCTACACCGAGATCCCCGGCGGCGGGCACATCCCTTTCATCGAGGCGCCCGACCTGATCACCGACGCCGTGGTCGACTTCATCCGCTCGCTCGACCCGGACGGCGCGCGGTGACCACCCTGACCCACGAGGTGACGGGCACGGGGCAGCCCGTGGTGCTGCTGCACCCCGTCGGGCTGGACCACACGTGGTTCGCCCCGCACGCGGCCGTGCTCGCCGAGCACTACCAGGTGATCGCGGTAGATCTGCCGACGCGCGTCGACCTCGCTCGTGCGGCTGACGCCGTCGCGGCCGTGCTGGGCCAGTACACCGACGAGCCCGCGCACGTCATCGGCGTCTCGATGGGCGGCATGGTCGCCCAGTACCTCGCGCTGTGCCATGGCCACCGGATCGCATCGCTGATCCTGTGCAGCACGGCGGGCGACTTCGATCCTCAGGCCCGCCCCGTGCTGCGCGAGCGTGGGAGAGGCGCGCTGCGCGACGGCATGACTTCGGTCGTCGAGCCGACGTTGGCCCGCTGGTTCTCCGCTGAGGCAAAGGATTCCGAGCTCGGCAGGCGCTGCTCGGAGCGGCTGCTCGCCAACGATCCCGTCGACTGGGCGGCGATGTGGGACGCGATCTCGCGGCTGGACACCTTGCGGCACTTGCACAATCTCGCCGTGCCCGCGCTCGTGGTTACCGGCTCCCTCGACACCGCGACGCCACCGGCCGCCGCTGCCGCGCTGGCCCGCGCGCTTCCCTCCGCCGTGCTGGAGATCGTTCCCGGGGCGCACCACCTCGGGATCTTCGAGGAGCCCCAACCATTTCTCGACGCCTTCGCCCGCTTCCTCCGCGCGCGGACACCCGTTTCCCGAAAGGACTCTGACACATGAAGAAGCGCGTACTCGGCGAGCTGCGGGTCTCGGAGATCGGCATCGGCTGCATGGGCATGTCCGCCCTGTACGGCGCCACCGACGAGGGCGAGGCGCTGGCCACGATCCGCCGCTCGCTCGACCTCGGCTGCACCTTCGTCGACACCGCGGCCATGTACGGTCGCGGTGCCAACGAATCCCTTGTCGGCAAGGGCATCGCGGGCCGCCGCGACGAGGTCGTGCTGGCCACCAAGTTCGGCATCCGCTTCGCGCCCACCGCCGAGGACCCGGCCAACCGCGTGCTCGACGCCTCGCCGGCCAACGTCGCCTGGTCGGTCGACGAATCGCTCAGCCGGCTCGGCACCGACCACATCGACCTCTACTACCTGCACCGCGTCGACCCCAAGGTGCCCATCGAGGACACCGTCGGCGCCATGGCCGAGCTCGTGCATGCCGGCAAGGTGCGCTACCTCGGCCTCAGCGAGGCATCCGCGGACACCCTCCGCCGCGCGCACGCCGTGCACCCCATCGCCGCGCTCCAAGCCGAGTACTCCCTCTGGACCCGCGAGGCCGACGCCGACGTGCTGCCCACTTGCCGCGCGCTCGGCATCGGTTTCGTCCCGTGCTCCCCGCTCGGCCGCGGTTTCCTCGCGGGCCGGTTCACCTCGCCCGAGGAGCTCGACAAGGACGACTTCCGCCGCCACATCCCGCGCTTCCAGGGCGAGGCCCTCGCCCAGAACCTCAAGCTCGTGGAGAAGGTCAAGGAGCTGGCCGCCGAGAAGAACTGCACGCCCGGCCAGTTCGCCCTCGCATGGGTGCTCGCGCAGGGCTCCGACATCGTGCCCATCCCCGGCATGGAACGCCGCACCTACCTGGAGGAGAACCTGGGCGCCGCCGAGCTTTCCCTGACCCCGCAAGACCTTTCACGCGTCGCGGCCGAACTGCCCGAGGTCGCCGGAGACCGCTACGACGGCCAGGGCATGACCACCCTCAACCGCTGAACCCCGGCGCTCGCCCCCGAACGCCCCGCGGGGGCGAGCGCCGTACTGCCAAAGAAGTCCACCCTGCCGGTGAACGGTGTTCGGGCTCGATCGGCCGCATCCTGGTCTGAGCAGGCCGTCGTATGGGGGAGGACTTCGTGGAGAACGACATCCGAGCCGTGTTGGCTGGGACGGTCGAGCGCGACACCGGAGTCGCCAGCGCCCACCGCGACTCCGTTGAGCAGATGCAGGCCCAGCTCAGCTCCGCCTGGGCCGGGTCCCTGCGCGATGAAGCCACCACCGCGCTCGCCTGCACCCACACCGCGATCGAGAAGATCACCAGCGGGATTCACCGCTTGCACCACTGCTCCTCGCTGTTGCGCGGTGCGGCGGTGGAGTACTAGCCGTGGGGTATCTGGCCGAGGTCTGCGACCGGCTCTGTTCAGCCCGCGACGCCAGTCCCGCCGCCGCACTGCGCGCGCTCGCCCACCGCATCCTCGACGAACACCGACCTGCGCTGGCGGTTGTTTCGGTCGGCAGCGAGAACTTCGCGCTGCACGACGCTCAGCAGGGCTTGGAGTCCGCCGCCCAGGAACTCCTGGACGCCGCCGACGCGCTCGACCACGTCACCGAGAAGATCAACGCCTACATCGGCGACGTCTTCCCCGCACTCACGGCGCCCCCGATCCCCACCTCTCCCGAGGACTGGCAACCGGCCGAGCGCAGCGTCAGCGTCCCGCACCCAGCCCGTCGCTACTCAGCTGACGGCCCCGGGCAGGGCGTGGACCTCGCGCTCACCCGGGAATGGTCCGCAGCCGTCGCCTCCGCGCTCCCGGAACGGACCTCACCACGCACAACAGGCGTGTGCGTGCTGGGCGACGGTTCGCACGTGCGGATCACCAGCTGCCGCGACGAGGACGCCGCCCAAGCCGAACTGCTCCTGCTCAACTCGCCGCACTTCCCTCCACCACGTGTGCCGGACGGCGGCTTCGCCGTCGCCGACCACGTCGAAACCAAGATCGCCCACCGGATGCGGCGCCTCGGGATCACCCACGCGGTGGTCGTGCTGAACAATCGGGTCTGCGGTGGGATCTACTCCTGCACCGACGCCGTGCGCGCGATCCTGCCCCTGGGCTACACGCTGGTCGTCTGGCAACCAGGCTCAGACCGCCCATTGGAACTGAAAGGACGAGCGCAACCATGACCAGCCGGGACGAGCTGATCCTGACCGCGATCATCGACAACACCTTCCACTACGCCCGCACCCCGGACGAGGTGGCCGAGATCAACCGGCTCGTGGTCGACGTCGCACACCCCGGCTGGGCCAGCCTGCTCTACCTCTGGGACCGGCCCTGCCGCAGCGTCGCCCACCACCACGTCGAGGACAACGTGTACCCCGAGCACCAGATGCGCGTCTACACCGACCCCGCCGCGGGATGGGGCGCGATCAACTTCCTCGACGAGACCTCCAGCTGGGACACCCACAACGCGGAACCGCCCGCCGACCTCGAACTGTGGTTCGACCCCGCAGGCGGCAGCCTGTTCCCCGCCACCGCCGCCGTCCCTCTCGACGCCGTGCGCGTCGCGGTCGCCGAGTTCACCGCCACTGGCCAGCGCCCGAAGTCCATCCACTGGCAGCCAGGACGGCTGCAGTAGGACCGAAGCGCGCTCACGTGGTGAGCAAGGTGGCCAGCGCGGGGCCGATCGCGAAGCCGAGCAGGTAGCAGGAGTTGAACAGGCCGAGCGCGGTGTTGCGGTGGTGCTCCGGAACCGTGGCGGCGGCGCGCATTCCGAGGATGCCCTGGCCTGAGGCGGCGGTGATGGAACCGGCGAAGACGCCGAGCAGGACCAGCAACGCCGATCCCGTGCTCAACACCAGCGCGAGCGCGCCGCCGGCCAGCAGCAGCACGGTCATCGGGCCCGAGCCGATCCGGGCGGAGGCCGCGACGACGAGCCAGGACAGCGCGCCGCCGAGCAGCAGCGGCCACAGCAGCGCGCTGCCGATCGACGCCGTGCTCCACCCGGCGCGGGCGGTGATGAGCGCGGGCGCGGCGTAGATGAGGCCGAAGTTGATCACCGCGAACACCGTGGCGAGCGCCGAGGCGAGCAGGAAGCGGGGGCGGCGCACGACCTCGGCGGGAACGAGACCGGACGGCTGAACGCGGACCCGCCAGAGCAGCGCGAGCAGGCCCAGCACCACGGCGAGACCGCCCCACAGCGGCTGGTGCGGGAGGAGCACGACGGCGCCCACGAGCACAGCCAGCACCGCAGCGCCCAGAACGTCGAACGCGGTGTCCGCACCCCTCGCGCGGGCACTCCGCAGGACGACCGGCACCGCCAGCAAGCTGAGCAACGGCAACGCGAACGCCGCCTGCCACGACACGGCCGAGCCGATCAGCGAGCCGACGACGGGCCCGGTGGCGCCGACCACGGCGAGGCCGGAGGTGATCACGCCCATCTGCGCGGGCGTCGTGGCCAGGTCCATCGCGACGACGAGCATCGCGGCCGAGCCCAACGCCTGCACGGCGCTCGCGGTTGCCAGGGCGGCAAGTGAAGGCACGGTCAGCAGCACGACGGACCCGGCCACGATGAAGCCCGAGGCGAGCAGCACCGTCGAGCGCTGCCCACGGGCGGCGAGCACGGCCGCGGCCAGGGGAGTGCCGACGGTGATGCCCCACCCGAACATCGTCACGATCCACGTCGCGGCGGCCACGGACACGCCGAGCTGGCCCGCAGCGACGGGCAGCAACAAGGTCGGCGCGGCCATGCCGAAGGACATCGGCCCGGCCAGCAGGCCCAGCCAGCCCGTGCGGATCACGACGCGACCTCGGCCCGGCGCTGGAGCAGGCCGCGCAGGTCCACGACGAGGTCGCGCAGCCGCCCGGCGGTCGCGGCGTCGGCCATCCGCCCCGCGTCGTCGACGAGCGAGTCGGCGCGCGGCACGCACACCTTGGTCTCCAGCACGTCAGCGCCCGCGGCGGAGAGCACCTTGCGCAGCGCCTGCTGGGACCAGTCGGCCCCGTAGTCGCTGGGGCTGACACCGATCACCGCGACGGGCTTGCCGGTCAGCACGCTCTCGCCGTAGGGGCGCGAAGCCCAGTCGAGCGCGTTCTTGAGCTGGCCGGGGATGCCAGCGTTGTACTCCGGGGTGGCGATCACCAGGCCGTCCGCCGCCGCGATGACCTCGACCATCGCGGTGACGGCCGGAGCGGGGTCCGCCTCGTGGTCCTCGTTGAACGGCGGCACCACGGCTAGGTCGGGCCACAGGGTCAGTGCCGCGTCGGCGGGGGCGACCTCGCTCGCGGCGCGCAGAACGGCGGTGCTGAACGCGGCGGCGCGGAGGCTGCCGGAGATGCCTACCAGGGAGAAGCTCACGGTCCGTTCCTTTCCGTTCGGAGTTCCTGGAAGGACACTGCGCGCGGGTGCTTACGGACTTCTTCCCGTCGGCTGATCGCCCCCTGACCAGCCGCCTATGCTCGGCCGATGCGTTTCGGGGTGCTGGGCCCGCTGGCCGTGTGGACCGAGCTGGGCGAGCCCGTGCGGGTGCCCGGCGCGAAGGTCCGCGCTCTGCTGGCCGATCTGCTGGTGCACGCGGGCGAACCGGTGACGGCGGACCGGCTCATCGAGGACCTGTGGGGCGAGACAGCGCCCAAGGACGCGTCCGGCGCGCTGCACGTGAAGGTCTCCCAGCTCCGCCGCGCGCTGGCCGACGATCGCGACCTGCTGGTCTCGCAGCCCGCTGGCTACACGCTGCGCGTCGCGGAGGAAGCCGTGGACGCCGGGCGTTTCGGCGCACTCGTGCGTGCCGCGCGCGCGGCGTCACAGCCTGCGGAAACGGCGGCACTGCTCGGCGAAGCGTTGTCGCTGTGGCGCGGCGAGCCCTTCGCGGAGTTCGCCGAGGACGACTTCGCGCGCGCCGAGGCCGAACGACTGCGCGAGCTGCGGTTGACCGCGATCGAGGACCACGCCGAAGCGCGCTTGGCGGTCGGCGAGCACGCCTCGCTCATCGACGAGCTGCGGGCGCTCGTGGACCAGCACCCGCTGCGCGAACGGCTGCGCGCGGCCCAGATGCGCGCGCTCTACCGCGCCGGGCGACAGACCGAGGCGCTGGACAGCTACGACCGGCTGCGCACGGAGCTGGCTGACGAACTCGGCCTCGACCCAGGCCCGGCGATCGTGCGGCTGCGACAGGAGATCCTGACGCAGGACCCGACCCTGGACGCCGCGCAGCGGGTGAGCGCGACCAACCTCCCCGCACCCGTCAGCGAGCTGGTCGGCCGAGCTGGCGCCCTCACCGAAGCTCGCGCGGCGCTCGCGGGCGCGCGCCTGGTCACGCTCGTCGGACCCGGCGGCGTCGGCAAGACCCGGCTCGCGGTGGAGACGGCCAGGACCGTTCTCGACGACGGCCTTGACGGCGTGTGGCTGGTCGAACTCGCCGACGTGATACGGAGTGCTGACGCGAACGTCGTCGCGGAGAAGATCGCCGCCGCGGTCGGAGCGCGCGACGACACGGGCCAGGCCGGCCTCGCCATGGCGTTGCGCGCGCAGCGGGTGTTGTTGGTGCTGGACAACTGCGAGCACGTCATCGACGCGGCGGCGCGCTTGGCGGATTCCCTGCTCGCCGCCGCGCCCGAGCTGCGCGTGCTCGCGACGAGTCGTGAACCCCTTGGTGCCACTGGAGAACAGCTCGTCGCGGTACCGCCGTTGGAGCTGCCCGAGCCTGACGACATCGACCCGGAGAGCGCTGGGCGGCTCGGCTCGGTGGAGCTGTTCGTGCGGCGCGCGAGCGCCGCGAGCCCCGGATTCGCCTTGCGACCGGACAACGTCAAGGTGATCGCGAGCATCTGCCGCGCGCTCGACGGGCTGCCACTGGCGATCGAGCTGGCGGCCAGTCGCGTGCGCGCGCTCGGCGTGCACGACCTCGCCGTGCGGCTGGACGACCGTTTCCGGGTGCTCACAACGGGTCCGCGCACCGCGCCAGCACGGCAGCGGACCCTGCGGTCGATGATCGACTGGAGCTGGGACCTGCTCTCCCCGGCCGAGCAGGCTGTGCTGCGCAGGCTCGCCGCACAGCCCGGCAGCCTCAGCCTGAGCGCGGCCGAAGCGGTGTGCGCCGGTGCTGCGGTGGACGGCTGCGAGGTGATGGACGTGTTGGCGCACCTGGTGGATCGGTCGCTGGTCACGGTCACGACCGAGGGGGAGCGGACGCGCTACCGGCTGCTGGAGAGCATCAGGGCCTACGGCGCCGAGCGGCTGGAGGAGGCGGGGGAGACCGCAGCGACGCAGCTCCGGCACGCGCGGTGCTTCCGCGAACTGGTGCTCACCGCGAACGCTCACCTCCGAGGTCCTGGCCAGCGGGAACACCTGCGCCTGCTGGACGAGGAAGCGGTGAACGTGCACGCCGCCGTGCGCAGCGCCGTCAACCTCGGCGAGACCGCGCTCGGCCTGGACCTGGTCACCGGGATGGCCTGGTACTGGTACCTGCGGGGCACGCTCCAGGTGGGTCACCGCCTGCTCAGCGTGGTCGTGGAGCAGGCCGGTCCCGTCGCCGGTGCGCAGGCGAGCGCGTGGCGACTCGGCTTCGGCTTCCTGCTCGGCTGCGAGCCCGATCCGCTCGGCCAGGGCGAGGAGCTGCTGCGGCGCTGCGCCGAGCTGGGCGCGCCGGACGTGCTCGCCTGGACGCGGTCCTGGCTGGGCTTCGCCGGGCGCAGTCGCGCGCCGGTCGCCGCGCGCGAACTGCTCGACCAGGCGCGGGCGGAGTTCGAGCGGCTCGGCGATCGGTGGCACCTGGCCGCCGTACTGATGTTCAGCTCGGAAAACTCGCTGATCAGGGGAGATCCGGCGGCCGCCGAGGCTGAGGCCGCGCAGGCGGCGGCGCTGTTCACCGAACTCGGTGACGGCTGGGGCCGGGTGCAGGCCGCCGAGGTGCTGACCGCGGTCGCCGACATCGCGGGCGACCACGAGCGCTCGGCCCGGCTGTGCGAGGAGGCCTTGGGCGCTGCCGAGGAACTACAGCTGTGGCCCGCGGTCGCTCAGCTGCTCGGCCGTCGGGCCAGAGTGGCGGTGCTGCAAGGCGATTACCCGGCGGCGGTGGAGTTCGGCCAACGCGCCCTCCAGGTGGCGACGGAGCACTCCATCGCGCCGCAGATCGGCTTCGCCCGGGGCGGCATCGCCCTGGCCGCACGCCGCCTCGGGCTGCTCGACACCGCCGAGGCGCACCTTCTGTCCACATTGGACTGGGAGCGCAGCATCGGCTACGCCACCGGCATGGCGTTCGTCCTGGCGCAGCTCGGTTTCGTCGCTGAGCAACGAGGTGACGTCGAGGCCGCCGTTTCCTGGCACCGCAAGGGAATGGCGGCCGCTCAGCAGGCGGAGGACCCGCGCGCGGTGGCGCTGTCGCTGGAGGGTTTCGCCGGAGCGCGCCTGCTCGCGGGCGACGCCGTCGCCGCCGCGCGACTGCTCGGAGCAGCGGAGGTGATCCGCGAGTCCGCCGGTTTCCCGCTGCCGCCCGCTGAGCGTGACGACGTCGACCGCATCGCCCGCTCCGGCGACCAAGCGCTGCCGTCCTTTGCGGAGGAGTTCTTGCGGGGCAAGGAAATCCCGCTCGGCGAGATTCTGTCTACTGTGGAGTGACGAGCGCGCGCAGCAGGGCGCTGACGATCTGCATGATCTCTTCGCGCGCGCTCGCCCGGTCGTCGGCGTCGTTGAGGTACAGCGCGGCCTCGTCGGCGACGGCGAGCAGGACGTGCCCGAGCGGCTTCACCGGCAGCGGCGGCATCTCGCCGTCCGCGGCGGCCTGCGCGAGAGCGGCCTGGATGAGGCCGAGCACGTGCGGCTGGCAGATCGCGCGCCACCGCGCCCAGCCGAGCACCGAAGGGCCGTCGATCAGCACGATCCGCTGGATCTCCGGGTTCTCGCAGGCGTCCAGCCACGCTTCCAGCGCGCTGGTCATGACGGCGACGAGGTCGCCGTCGAGGGGGACGGCGGCGGCCAGGCTCTGCGTCACCGTGCCCTCGACGTCGGCCAGGACCTCGGCGAACAGCTCGGTCTTGTCGCCGAACTGGTGGTAGAGCGCGCCCCTGCTGACCCCGGCCTCGCGGACCAGGGTCTCGGTGCCGACGCCCGCGAACCCGTGCTCGGCGAAGAGCTTGCGGCCCGCCGCGACCAGGGCGGCGCGGGTGGCGGCCGTGCGGTCCGCTTGTGTCCGCCGTGGCACTTTCATACACTCCGTCCGTAAGTTGCGTGCAGTCTGTATGTAACTTCATCGGTGAAGGAGTCGCATGCCGACGATCAATCTTCCCAGTGGTGCCCTCGCGTACCGCGACGCCGGGCCGGAGCGCTCCGAAGCGCCACCCGTGGTGTTCGTGCACCCGTTCCTCACCAACGGCGCGGTCTGGACACGCGTCGCCGACCTGCTCGCCGCGCGCGGCGTCCGCTCTTACGCGCCGGACTGGCCGCTGGGCTCGCACCGCACGCCGATGAACCCCGGCGCCGACCTGTCACCGCGCGGCGTCGCCCGCCACATCCTGACCTTCCTGGAGGCGCTCGACCTGCGCGAAGTCGTGCTCGTCGGCAACGACACCGGGGGTGCGCTCGTCCAGTTCGTCCTCGACACCGACACCAGCCGCGTCGGGCGCGTGGTGCTGCTGAACTGCGACGCGTTCGAGAACTTCCCGCCGTTCCCGTTCAACGTGATCTTCCGGTTGATCAAGGGCCCGCGCCGGATGAAGGCGGGCCTGTTCCCGTTGCGCAGCCTCATGGTCCGCCGCTCGCCACTGGGCTTCGGGCTGCTCGGGCGCGCACTGGACGCCTCGCTCACGCGGTCGTGGATCGAGCCCGCGCTCACCTCTCCGGGAGTTCGCGACGACGCCGTCCGCTTCCTCCGCGCCATCGATCCGCAGGAGTTGCTCGACGTGTCAACTCGCCTGAAGTCCTTCGAGGGCCCCGTTCGCATCGTGTGGGGGACGGCCGACCGCGCGTTCACACCCGCGCTCGGCCGCCGCCTCCAGTCCGCTTTCCGTGACGCCGAGTTCGTCGAAGTCCCCGGCGCGAGGACGCTGGTGCAGCAGGACGCCCCTGACGTCCTGGCCGCCCAGATCGCCGACTTCACCGAAGTGCGGCGTTAGCTTCCGTGAATCAGCACAACCGCACGGCGTCAGCCCGGTCGTTGCCCGCCGACGGCACGTTCTTGCTGGCGAAGCGCGAACTCGGGATCGTCATGCGGTCGATCTCGATCGCGCGACCGATGGAGTAATCGATCAGGCAAGCGGTCGTGCCCGGATTGCCCGTGAAACTCCAGCTGGACACCTTGTCGTGTGCCGAAGACGCCAAGTCGAAGTAGCTCTTGTTGCAGAATCCATCGCCCTGAACAGGCCACGGCTGCAGGTTGGCATCGACGTAGAGGGCGACGTAGGGTTCGCACCCCGCTGGTGCCGCCTGTGCCGCGATCGGTGCTGCCAGTCCTCCGGCCACGGCCAGGCCGGTCGCCATGACCGCGAGAACACCTCGAGCACGCATGTGGAATCTCCTTCGACTTCTGCTGGTTGAACGCGGTGCTGCTTGCCGACGTGGGAACATAAGGAACCCTGATCGGCTCCGACAGCGGTTTCAGTCACAGGAGAAACGTGAATCCCGGCCCTGCGGCCCGGGCACCAAGAACCCGTTTCGTACTCCTAACGGTATTGGGAGCGCTCTTTCTACCGCTAGGAGTACGAAACGGGAGGGGTCTAGACCACCTCGCCGCGCGATGAGGCGAGCGAGGGGGCCTGGTTCCCTTGGCTCAGAAGGGGAAGGGCGTGCGGACGACGTCGAGCTGACTCGGGTCGACCACGGGCTCGGTGCCGTTGAGCCGGACGTCGGAGCCCGCCCAGCGGCGCACGATGTCGGTCGCGGCGATGCGGTCGGCTCCGGAGAGCGCGGCGATCTTCGCGCCGTGGTTGGTGCCGGGCGCGGTGAAGCTGTGGGAGTCGTGCGCGCTCGGCGTGAACCGCTCGGCACCCCAGGGGTCGTTCTGCCCGTTGACGAACAGGATTCGCTGCGCCTGCGTGCGAACCCAGTTGTGCACGTCGAGCATCGCCATGGGGCGGTGCGGCCGGTGCAGGTCCTTCGGGACGTTGGAGTGGATGGTCGAGGAGTCCGGGTACTTCAGGTAGCCGCTGATGTGCGGCTGCTTCTGCCGCGGCCAGCCGAGCTCGCTCATGGCCTGGAAGTAGTACGGCACCATCTGGATCAGGTTCTGGTCGGCGAAGGAGCCGAAGTCGACGTTGGCCTGCACGTAGTCGTAGATCTGCGCGCTGCTCGCCTTGGTCGTGGGCACCTTGTCGCAGTGCTGCTGGCCGGAGTACTGCCAGAACGCCCAGCTGAGCACCATCACGGACTTCTCGAACGCCTTGTCCAGGTTGCCGACGATCTTGTCGTATGTCCAGCCGTTCTTGGCCGAGTGCTCGGTCAGCATCGCGAGCAGTTCCGGGCGCCGCTTGAACGCCTCGACCTGGAGGTCGGCCAGGGCGGTGCGGCACGCGGCGTCGCCCACGGTGGCGAAGAACCGGTCGTAGGCGCTGTCCTCGTCGTTGACGTGGTCGCTCGGCGCCACGTACGCGACGACGCCGTCGACGTCACGCGGGTAGAACCGGCTGTGGTAGACCGAGGTCATGCCACCCTTGCTGGCACCGGAGGACAGCCACTTCTTCGGGTAGAGGGGCTTGAACGCGGCCACCAGGCGGTGGTGGTCGGTCGCCGCCTGCCAGATGTTGAGGTGGTCCCAGTTCGCCGGTTGTGGTTGCGACGGCGGGAAGAACCGGTGCTCGGTGGAGATCTGGTTGCCGTCGATGAGCTGCGTGGGCTCGGTGCGGAACGAGGTCGGGTAGAGGTTGTAGCCGGTCGTGTGCAGCACTGTCGGCCGCGCCGCCGACTTGTGCACCAGCTGGAGGCGCTGCTGGAAGGTCGCGCCGCCAGGCTGCCGGTGGTCGACCGGCTGCGTGTAGCCGAGCACGAAGTACCGGGTGTCCGGGGTCGGCGGCGGCCCCTCGGACAGCACGGTCAGCCCAGGGATCCGTTTGAGCTGGTCGAGGATGTCTTCCTGCGGAGCGGCACCCGCCGTGCCCGCCGCCGCGACCGCGATGACGGTGCTCGCGGCCACGAGCCTGCGTAACTTCGTGAACAACCCAGTTCCCCCTTGATCGGTGAGGATCAAGAGAGTGGCGGGCGCCGCCGTGCTTGTCGCGGGGTTTCAGCCTCAGCTGTCCGGCCGCGCGGGCTGCCAGTCCACGGAGGTGGGCCGCTGTCCGGTGCGCATGTACTCCTGCGCGGCACTGATAGCCAACTCGGCCGGGATTTCCGCGCTGGGCGGGTATTCGGTGTCCGCGTTCATGAAGTAGTAGAGAACCGGATCATCGGCCGCGACGGTGGCGGTCGAGGCGTGGCTGAAACAGCCGGTCCGGTGCGAGGGACCGGAGTAGTAGAGGACCCCGACACCTCGGCGGTGGTCGAGCCCGACATCGAGCAGTCCCGCCCCCGGGTTGTCAGCGGCGAGCAGCTGCACGATTTCCGCAGGGCGGGTGGCAAGGACCGCGCTGAGCACCGCGTCCAGCTGCTCCGCGCTGGTGATCCGCTCGGGGTTGTCGCCGTGCTCGAAGTCGTAATAGGCGTTCAGCTCCACCACGGCGTTGCGCCCCCTTCGAAGGTCTTGCGGTAACCGTCGTTGCCCAGAACCGTCAGCGTTGAGCCTGCCGGGAGCAGGACGGGCACCAGGGTGTCACAGCCGAACGGGCCGCGGCACGGCCGGTTGTTGATCAGCACCGTGACGTGGCGGGGACCACCGGTGGCCATGCGTGCCGCGAGCTTCATCTCGACATCGGCGGACCGCGAGGCTCGACCGGGTAGTCCGCGCTCGGCCAGCAATTGGTCGGCCAAGTCGGCGTCGCTGTCTCGACCGGAGACGATCACGTTGGCGACCTCGCCGTCGACAGTCCAGCGCCCGTGCGTTTTCGCACCCGACTTCGGTGCCACGGTGGGCGGTAGTTGCTCACGGGTCCGGTTCACGCACCGCTCGCGGTCACGTGCCGAGGCGGGCTCGGGTGTGTCCTGACGTGACGGGGAGGGATCGTCGTCGTGGTGCCGAGCCGCGAGAGAAACTCGCCGACTGCCTCAGGAATCGTGGTCTCAGCGAGGTGCCGGGCGTTGTGCAGGTCGTCCAAGGCCACGTGGAGCAGAGCGTGCACGTCGTCCGCGGCCGGATCGGTGCTGCCGTCAGTGTTCTCCAGCCACAGAGCTGCCGCTGAGTCCAGGGCCTCCTCCGCAACGCACAACTTCTGAACGGGTAACAACGCCAGTGCGGCCAGAACCGCGTGAGCTACCTCGCGCAGCGACCCCATCCTCCGACCCTCCCTCCTTCGCGATGATGGCACGGCACGCGCTCATCCCGTTGGGAGCAGGTGTTGGCGTCCCCACCTGCCCAGGGGTTCCAGTGCCTCGTTGAGCGAACACCCCAGCGGGGTCAGGGAGTACTCGACGCGCGGCGGCACCTCGTCGTGGGCCTCGCGGTGGACGAGGCCGTCGTGCTCCATCTCGCGCAGGTGCGCGGCGAGGACCTTCTCCGTGATGCCCGGCAACGCCCGGCGCAGCTCACCGAAGCGGGCGCAGCGCTGGGCGAGCACCCACAGCAGCGAGACCTTCCACTTCCCGCCGATGAGGTCCATCGTCGCCTCCGTGCCGCACTCGTGCGCCCCCGGCCTCGGCACCACGACCACCTCCGCATCCGCGTGACCTGCACGCTCACCTGGACGAAAGCGCGCACTCCGAAGTGCGTACTTGTCTGGCGCGAGCCTCCTCGCCGAGCCTAGCCACCATGACCGACAACGCCGTTCCACCGCCCGGGCTCACGCTGCTCGGGCTGGGCGCGATGGGCACCGCGCTCGCCACCGCCTGGCTCGACTCGGGCCTCGACCTCACCGTGTGGAACCGCACGCCCGCCCGTGCCGAGCCGCTGACCGCGCGCGGAGCGACGGCGGCGGCGAACGCCGCGGAAGCCGTTGCCGCCAACGACCTCGTGGTGGTGTGCCTGCTCGACGACGCCTCGGTTCGCGCGACGCTGGACGGCGTGGACCTCAGAGGCAAGGACCTGGTCAACCTCACGACGGGCACCCCCGGTGCAGGCCGGGCGCTGGCGGACTGGGCCACCGCTCGCGGAGCGCGCTTCGTCGACGGCGGGATCATGGCCGTGCCACCGATGATCGGCGTTCCGGGCTCGGGCGCCTACGTGTTCTACAGCGGCTCGGCCGCCGCGTTCGAGGCGCACCGCGACACGCTCGCGGTTGCCGCGGGCACGACCTACGTCGGCGAGGACCCGGGCTTCGCGGCGCTGCACGACGTGGCTCTGCTGAGCGCGATGACGGGCATGTTCGCCGGCGTGACGCACGCGTTCGCGTTGACGCGCAAGGAGAACATCGCTCCTCGCGAGCTGGCTGAGCTGTTGGCCGGGTGGCTGACGGCGATGTCCGGCTATGCGCGCGGCATCGCGGAACACCTGGCCAGCGGCGACTTCACGAAGGGCGTGACGTCCAACCTGGCGATGATGGTGGAGGGCAACGCGACGTTGCTCGCGACCGCCGAGGAACAGGGCGTCAGCCCGGAGTTGCTGCTGCCGTTCATGCGGCTGATGCGCCAGCTGGTGGACGACGGGCGCGGCGACGAGGGCACGACCGGTGTCGTCGACCTGCTGCTGACAGGAGGTCGCTAGCCACCGCGAACCCGGTAGTGGCGCTGTTGGCAGGCACGCGAGCAGTAGGTGCGGCGACGACCTCGTGGGGATTGGGTGATTGGGCCTGAGCACACGGCGCACCTCAAAGTTTCGTCACGAGCGGGACGCGTTTCATCACGCATCGGGAGCGACTGGGCCGCAGTGACGAGGTCGGAGCCGGGGAAGCGACCGCGCGGGGTGTGCTCGACGAGCTCGGCGTCGAGCACGGGGCAGTTCGCGACGACGTCGTCGTCCGGGCACCGCGCCAGGTGCAGGAGGTACGCGCGGGCGCTCTGGAGCTGCTTGATCATCTCCTCGATGCGCTCCGCGTGCCCGAGCACGGTGCTCTGCCAGCGCGAAGTCCTGCTTCCGGTGGTGGCGACCGATGCCTGGCCGAGCGGCATGTCACCGATGACGCAGCACAGGTAGGCCAGGCCGACCCGTCGGAGCTCGGTCTCGGTGTAGACGCGGCGGCCGTTGACACGCGGTGGTTCGGGGAGCACGCCCTGGGACTCCCACCACCGCAGCGTCGACGGCGCCAGCCCGTAGAGGGCCGCCGCCCGGCCGATGGAGACGCCGCGCACGTCGTTCATGCCGTCAGTTGACATCAAGTCGACTTGAACACGCAAGATCTAGTGAGGTTAGGCATACCTATCCACGCTGGAGGCTTGAAGAGAGTGAGCACCACAAGAGACGAGCTCGCGAAGGCGGGGGCGTTGGCGCGGCTGCTGGCCCCCGTCCGGACCCACCTGGTGGTCTGCGCGGTGCTGTCGACCCTGAGCGCGGCGGCGGGGATCGTGCCGTACATCGCCGTCGCCGAGATCGCCCGGGTGATGCTGGAGAACCCCGCGCCGGAGCCCGCGACGATCTGGACCTGGGTCGGCATCGGAGCCGCCGGGGCGAGCACGTGGTTGCTGCTGTTCGTGCAGTCCTCGCGCGTCGGGCACTTCGCGGACGCGGCGATCCTGCACGAGCTGCGCACGCGGATCGTGCGGCACCTGGGCGCGCTGCCGCTGGGCTGGTTCCGCGCGGCGGGCTCCGGCCGGGTCAAGCGCGCGATGACCGGCGACCTGGAGGAGATGCACGAGGTCATCGCGCACGCGCTCGGCCAGCTGACCGGAGCCGTCACGGTGACGGTCGTCGGCGCGGGCTACCTGCTGCTGGTCGACGTCCGGATGGCGTTGGTAGCACTGGGAGTCCTGGGGCTGATGGCGTTGTTCTACCGGATCTCGATGCGGTCGATGACCACGCACATGAACCGGATGATCACGGCCGATGCGCGGATCAGCGCGGCCAGCGTCGAGTACGCGGACGGCATCCAGGTCGTCAAGACCTTCGGCACCGGAGGCCGGGTCCTGCGCCGGTTCGACGCCGCAGTCGACGAGCACACCCAGGCGTTCGCGGCGTGGGTGGCGGAAGTGCGTTACAGCTCGGCGACTTCGCGGTTGTTGGGCTCGGAGATGGCGGTGCTCGCGGCCGTGACCGCCGTGGGTCTGACCTTCGTGGGCAACGGTTCGCTCGCGGTCGCCGACCTCGTGGCGTTCCTGGTCGTGGCGATCGGGCTACCGAACTCGATCCTGCCGGCCGTGACCGCAGCGCAAGGCGTCCGGAAGGGCCGCATGGGCGCGGCCAACATCGAGCGCCTGCTGTCCCAAGCGCCACTGCCTGAGCCAGAAAACCCTTGTACACCAAGCGGTCACAGCGTTGAGTTCGACCGAGTCTCGTTCTCCTACGACGGCGTGACGACCGTTGTCGAGGACGTGAGCGCGGTGTGCCAGCCGGGCCGGGTGACCGCGATCGTCGGCCCTTCGGGCGCGGGCAAGACGACGCTCGCAAGCCTGCTGCCGCGCTTCTACGACGTCACGGACGGAGCGATCCGGATCGGCGGCGTCGACGTGCGCGACATCCCCTCGACCGAGCTGCTGGCGTCGATGTCGTTGGTGTTCCAGGACGTCGCGCTGCTGCGGGACAGCGTCGCGGAGAACATCCGCGTCGGCAGGCCAGGTGCTACCGACGCCGAAGTCCGCGCCGCCGCGACCGCTGCGCACGTGCACGATGTGATCGAGCGGCTGCCGCAGGGCTACGACACGCTGCTCGACGCCGGCGGCGGCAGCCTCTCCGGCGGTGAGCGCCAACGGCTGACGATCGCGCGGGCGATCCTGTCCGGAGCGCCGATCGTCGTGCTGGACGAGGCGACGGCTGCGCTCGACCCGGACAGCGAAGCCGCTGTGCAGGACGCACTCGCCGCGCTCGCGGTCGGCAAGACGGTGATCGTGATCGCCCACCGGCTGCACACGATCGCCGAGGCCGACCAGATCCTCGTGCTCGACGGAGGGCGCGTCGCCGAGCGCGGCCGCCACGACGACCTGCTGTCCCAAAACGGGCTGTACGCCCGGATGTGGGCTGCCAGAGAAGGAGTTCTCGCGTGATCCGCCGTCTCTACCGACTGTGGCCGCAGCCGCGCCTGCTCGCCCGACTGTGGTCGCTCACTGCGGCGCAGGCGGTGCTCCAAGGACTGCTGTTGGGCCTGCTCGTCCCGATCCTGGACGCCGTCGTGCGCCCGGAGCCCGACATCGCGTCAGCGACGCCGTGGTTGGTGCTCGGCACGATCGGGGTGATCGTCTACTCGGTGCTGAGCGTCGTCGCCACACCCGTTGGCTTCAAGGCAGCGGGCACGCTCGCGGCTCAGCTGCGACGGCGACTGATGCGCCACGTGAGCACGTTGCCGCTGGGGTGGTTCACCGCCGAGCACAAGACACGGCTCGCGCGCGGGGTGACCGTCGACGTCGGCGACGCGGCGCACCTGGCGGTCACGGTCGCCGGACCCGCGATCACCTCGACGTTGCTGCCCGCGACGATCGTGGCCGTGACCTTCGTGGTCGATTGGCGGATGGCGGCGCTGCTGTGCGTGATCGCGGTGGTGGCCAACTGGGCGCTGCGCCGGGCGGCGCGGATCGCGGAGATCGCCGAGATCGAGCTGGAGCGCGCTTCGGCCGAGGTCGCGGGCCGGGCGATCGAACTCGGCCAGGCGCAGCCCGTGCTGCGCGCGGCCGGTCACGTCGACGGCACACCGCGCATGCGCGCCGCGCTCGTCGATCACCGCGAGACCTACCGGGATGGCATGCACCGCGCTCGGCGCCCGTTCTTCGGCTACACCGCGGTGATCATGGGCGGGTTCGTCGCCGTGCTGTCGCTGGCCGCTGAACTCGTTCTGCACCAAGGCGTTGGAGTGGCTGAGGCGATCGCGCTGCTCGTGCTGGCCGCGCGCTTCCTCGAACCGCTGGGCAACCTCATCGACCTCATCGGCGCGCTGCGGGCGCTGACGAACAAGATCGCGCGCATCGAGGAGATGCTGGCCGCTCCGGCGCTCCCGGTCCCGGCCGACCCCGTGCGCCGGATCGAGACCGCGGACGTCGAGCTGGACGGCGTCACCTTCACCTACCCGCGCGGCGAAGCTCCCGCGCTGCGCGAGGTCTCGCTGCGCTTCCCACCCGGCACGACGACAGCGCTGGTCGGGCCTTCGGGCTCCGGGAAGACCACGGTGACCCGGCTGATCGCGCGGTTCTTCGACGTGGACCCCGGGCGGGTGCGCGTCGGCGGTGTCGACGTCCGCGACCTCGACCAGGGCGTGCTGCTCGACGAGATCGCGATCGTCTTCCAGGACGTCTACCTCTTCGACGACACCATTGAGGAGAACCTGCGCCTCGCGCGCCCGAACGCCACGCCCGGCGAGCTGGCGGACGCGGCCCGCGCGGCCCGGCTGGACGAGGTGATCGAGCGCTTGCCCGACGGCTGGAACACCCGGGTCGGCGAGGCCGGAGCGCAGCTGTCGGGCGGTGAACGCCAACGCGTCGCGATCGCGCGGGCGATGCTGAAGCGGGCTCGGGTGGTGCTCGTCGACGAGGCCAGCTCCGCGCTCGACCCGGAGAACGAGGCCGCGATCACCCAGGCCATCGCCAACCTCGGCGCCGACCCCGGCCGCACGGTGATCGTGATCGCGCACCGCCCGGCGACCCTCGCCGCCGCCGATCGCGTGGTGTCGCTCGACGATGGCCGCGTGACCGAGATCGGCACGCCCGAGGAGCTGCTGCGCACCGGCGGCGCCTTCGCGCGGCTCAGCCAGCAGTACGAGCGGTCGCGGCACTGGCGCATCGCCACCGGTTCGGGAAGCGGATCGTCCGCGATGGGACCTACCGTGGCGCCATGACCGACGACGACACCCCGTGGGAGCCGCCGCTGGCGGGCACCGAGGCCGAGCACGTGGTCGGCGCGCTGGAACGCCTGCGCG
This sequence comes from Allokutzneria sp. NRRL B-24872, assembly GCF_002155965.1. Classification (GTDB taxonomy): domain Bacteria; phylum Actinomycetota; class Actinomycetes; order Mycobacteriales; family Pseudonocardiaceae; genus Allokutzneria. The sequence goes on along the minus strand of NZ_MUMH01000059.1, from coordinate 127,063 downwards.
CGACGTTCCGCTGGAAGGCCGACGACCTCGACGCGGCGGGCCTGCGGGTGCGCGTGGGCGCCAGCCAGCTCAGCCTCGGCGGCCTACTCAAGCACCTCGCGTTCGTGGAGGAGCAGGCGTTCATCACCAAGCTCTCCGGGACGCGGCTCGGCGCGCCGTGGAACGCGGTCGACTGGGCCGCCGAGCCCGACTGGGAGTTCACGTCAGCGGCGGAAGACGAGCCCGCCGCGCTCTACGTGCTGTGGGACGGCGCGGTCGAGCGGTCGCGGGAGCGGCTGACCGCCGCGTTGGCCGACGGCGGGCTGGACCAGCTCATCCACCTCTCGACGCCGGACGGTCACCGGGCCAGCCTGCGCCGCCTCGTCTTCGACCTGGTGGAGGAGTACGGCAGGCACACCGGTCACGCCGACCTGCTCCGCGAGGCCGTGGACGGGCGCGTCGGCGAAGACCCGCCGCCCGGGTGGCGTGCTCGTTCAGCCTCGTAGCCGGACGGTGCCGTCATCGCGTGCTTCGGCTTGCACGCGTCCGTCCGGGCTTCGCGTCGTGCTGGCGAGCAGGGGCGGAGGAGGGGCGTCGACGAGCTGGCGGGTCGCGATGTCCCACAACCGCGTGATGCCGTCCTCGTCGGTGGCGCAGAGCTGTGTCCCGTCGACGCTGAAGGCGACGCTCGTGATCTCCTCACCGTGGCCGGCGATGAAGGGCAGGCCGTCCGGAGAGCCGCTGCGCACGTCGATCAGGCTGACGGCGTTGACGGGGGCGCCGTCGTGCAGGATGCCGCGTTCGTGGTCGTAGAACTCGTAGCTGCCGCCAACGGCCACGAGCGCGCTGTCCGGGCTGAACGCGGCGCAGTTCACCCAAGCGACGTGCGGCGGTTGCGGGGTTCGACGGCGTTTCCGGGCGCTCGCTGGACGGCGCTCGGGCACCAGCGGACGGCGGCCGATCGCGTCCCACAGGTGCAGGCGCCGACCGGCGACGGCGGCCAGGAATCGGCCGTCAGGGCTGAACACCACGCCGACGACGGGCTTGCCCGTGGCGATCTGCAGAACGTCGATCACGTCACCGCCGCACTCGGTAGCGGAGGTGGAGCACGCCGTCGCCCTTGACGATCTCGTCGGGGCCGTCCAGCAGGTGTTGTGCGTCCACCGCGCCGAAGAAGCGCTTGCCGGAGCCGAACACCACGGGCACGACGTCCATGCGCACCTCGTCGACGAGTCCGGCGGCGAGCGCCTGGCCGCCCACGTCGCCAGCGGCCACCTCCACGATGCGGTCGCCCGCCAGCTCCTTCGCCTTGGCCACGGCGGCTTCCACGCCGTCGACGAAGTGGAACGGAGCCGCGGGGTCCCATCCCTCGGGTGCCGGTCGGTGCGTCACGACGACCACGTGGTCGACGCCACCGGGTGGCACTCCGTCCCAGCCGTCGGTCATGTCGAAGACGTGGCGGCCCGCGATGGTCACGCCGATCGAGTCCCAGTACGAGCGCGTGTGGTCGTAGGAGGCCTGCGAGACCAGCAGGTGCCCGCTGTCGTCCAAGGGCACGTCACCGTTGGTCAACCAGGTGAACAGCGCCCCCGGCTGGTCCTTCTCGTCCGCGATGAAGCCGTCCACCGACACCGAGCTGTACATGACCACCTTGCCCACCGGGCTCTCCTTTGCTTGGGGGAGCCTCAAATTAGCCTGCCGCGAGCTGCCGTTCTTGTAAGAAATCAATCGGCGGGCAGCGGCCACCCGTCCAGGGCGTGGCCGGGGTTCTCGCGCAGGAACCGCTGCCGGACTTCGATGTAGCGGGTCGGCGTGAGCCCGGTGAACGCGCGGAACTCGTGGCCGAAGTGGGCCTGGTCGAAGTACCCGGCGGTACCGGCTACCGCGCTCCAGTCGATCGGTTCGGCGGGGTTGATCGCGAACACCGTGGAGGTGAAGCGGTAGGTGCGGGCCAGCCGCTTCGGCGTGACGCCGATGAGCGCCTTGAACCGCTGTGCCAGGTGGGTGCTGCTGACCCCGGCGGACGTGCTCAGGTCACCGATCGTCACGGCCCCGCTGTTCGCCGCGATGACGCCGCTCGTGTGGCGGACCAGCCCCAGGCCCGAGATCTCCCGCAGCCGTCGCATCAGCTCCGCTTCGAGCAGCGCCAGCATCTCGTGCGGCCCGTTCGCCGTGGTCAGCCGGTCGCGCAGCTCAGCGACGGCGCGTCGGCCCCACACCTGCTCCACCGTCACCGGCCGGTCGCACAGCTCGGCCGCGGGCATCGGCAGGAACGGCGCCAGCCCCCACGGCTTGAAGTGCACGCCCACGGAGCGGGTCTGAGGCGGGTAGCTGAACTCCACCGCGCGGGTGGGCGTGGTGAGCACGCAGCCATCGGCGTACTCGGCCATCTCGACGTCGTCGCTGGCACGGATGCGGAACGGCGCGCCGAGGTTGAGGACGAGCAGCGCGTTCGGCGCGGGCGGCAGCGTCAGCCAGGCGTACGGCGCCGCGCCCTCCAGGTGGTAGAGGTCGTCGATCAGCCCGTCCAGCGGTGGTCGCGGCACTCTGGAGACGTACTCCACGCGCACAGCATCGCTGATGTGCGGGCGGTCCCGCTCACCGGGACTCGCGCTGGGAGGAGTCGCGAACGGGCTGCGAAGGTGAATTCAACGCTTGTTCAATCACTTCCGCCCGGGAGAACCGATGCTGCCTGAGCCCGACCCCGACGAGACGGGTCCGTGCGCCCATCTGGGTTTCGCCACGGCCAAGCCGGGCTACGCGGAGAGGGTGGAGGAGCTGATCCTCGGCCTCGTCGAACCGCTGCGGGCCGAACCCGGGGCGGTCGAGTTCCACGCGCACCGCGACCGCGCGGACACCTCGCAGTTCGTGATCTACGAGGTGTTCTGGTCGAAGGCCGACCTGGAGCGGCACCTCGCTCAGCCGTACGTCCAGGAGTCCTTCCGCCGACTGTCGCAGCTGAGCCTCGGCTACCGACCGAGCGCGATCAACGTCAACGAGCTGTTGTACTCGCTCAAAGGACCGCTCGCCGGACAGCGCGCCCCGGACGCCGGGATCAACGCGCGCGAGCAGATCTTCGACCTGCTCCAGGGCTATCAACTGCACGTAGTCGCCTTGTCCCGCAAGCACCTCACGGCTGCCGAGGTCACCGAGCACGCCAAGGCGCTCGACGCGCTCGGCGTGGCCGCGCACCTCGTCGCGCGCGTCGAAGCCCGGCCGGACGAACGTGTTCACCAAGCGGATTCGGCGCAGGTGTTCGAGCATTACGGCCTGACCGAACCGGATTCGCAGGCCCTCTACGTGATTCGCCCGGACGGCCACATCGCGTGGCGCATGGACGAACTCGACATCGAAGCGTGCCAACGCTTTCTCGGCACGTTGCACAGTCCAACCACCGAAGAAGAAGCCCTAGCGGCGTGAAAGGCGGAGACGTGACGAAGGTTCTCGTGCTCTACCACAGCATTCACGGCCACATCGAGACCATGGCGCAGGCCGTCGCTGAAGGTGCGGGCACCGTCTCGGGGGTCGAGGTCAGCCTGAAGCGCGTGCCGGAAACCATTGCGCCGGAAGCGTTCGAGGCCATGGGCGGCAAGGCCGACCAGCGCGCACCGGTCGCGGAACCGGGCGAACTCGCCGACTACGACGCGGTCATCTTCGGCACCGGCACCCGGTTCGGCAACATGACCGGGCAGATGCGGACCTTCCTCGACCAGACCGGCCAGCTCTGGGCCAACGGCGCGCTGGTCGGCAAGGTCGGCTCGGTGTTCGTGGCCAGCGCGACCCAGCACGGCGGCCAGGAGTCGACCGCGCTGAGCTTCCACACCACGTTGCTGCACCACGGAATGGTGATCGTCGGCCTGCCGTACACCGAGGAGCGGCAGATGGGCTTCGAGGAGGTCAAGGGCGGCAGCCCGTACGGCGCGTCCACGATCACCGGCAACAAGGGCGAACGCCAGCCGAGCGAGCAGGAGCTGGCCATGGCGCGGTTCCAGGGCCAGCACGTGGCGAGGATCGCGGCCACGCTGGCGTGAGAGAAAGGGGGCCCGGACCGGGCCCCCTTCTTTGTTCACACCAGCGCGGGCGGTATGTCCATGTGCACGCGGTAGTCCACGATCTCCTCGCCGTCCATCCAGATCACCGTGACGCAGGGCAGCGCGAGCGCTCGCCCGTCCGGCGCCTCGGTCTCGATGGTGAAGCGGCAGAACAGCTGGTCACCGACCTCGGCGACCTGGTCGACCACGTGCCGGACCCACGGCAGCGCCCCTGCGGCACCCGCCGTCGCCGCCACCACGGCCGCGCGGCCGACCAGCGGCTCGTTGTTGCCGAGGGTGTAGGTCGCGGTCTCGGCGAACCAGGTTCCGAATGACTCCGCGTCCCCGGCGTCGACGGCGGCGCACATCCGCCGCACCGTGTCCGCGCGGCTCACGACGGCTTCTTCTGCAAGGACAGGCCGTGCCGCACCATGATCTCCGCGACCAGCTTCATGTCGCGCGGCCCGGGCGGCAGCTCCGACAGGGCCTGGTAGTAGTTCTCCAGCCCAGGCGGGGACACCACGGCGATCACGCGGGTCTCCTCGTCGAAGGGGTTGCGGAACATGTGCGGGGCCCTCGCGGCATCAGCAGCGACTCTCCTTGCCCCATAACGTGTTCCTCGCCGTCGAGTTCCACGGCCACGCGTCCCTGCACGCAGGTGAACAGCTCGTCCTCGGGGGAGTGGAGGTGCGTGGGCGGCCCACCGAGGTTCGGCGGCACGACGTACTCGAACAGCGAGTGGGTGCCCTTGGTGTCCGCCCCGGTCAGCCGCGTGTAGATGCCGAGCCCGATCGCGCCGACATCGGTGCCCTCGCCGGTGCGGTAGACGTGGTGCTGGTGCTCCACAGGCGCGGCCTTGAGCCGGTCGAGCAGCGCGGGCGTGATCTTGCGGTGGGCGGACGGCGCGACCGGGTTGAGCCAGTGCGCCGCGCGGGTGAGCTTGCCGATCTGCAAGTCCAGATCGCCGTGCCCCGGCAGCGGTGCCGGTCCATCGCCTCGTCCATGAACGCCAGCTGCGCGGTGACGTCGGCGCGCCTGGTCCCGGCGTCGAGCAGGGTGAGCGCGCCCGCGAGGTCGGCGGCGATCCACAGCGCGGCCAGCTCCGCGTTGAGCGGGCTGAAGAAGGACGAGTTGTAGCTGTTGAAGTACAGGCCGGGCACGTCGATCGGCTGGATCTGGCGTCGCCGCCACCTTCCTCGGCCCCAACGATGTCGTCGCCGCCGTCAGCGTCGCCGGTCCCACCAGCCGCTTCGACCCCCGTGCCCACGCCGCGCCCGTCCACGCCGCCGCTACCGGCATCGCACTCACGCTCATCCGCCGCGCCAACTCCCTGAAGGGAAGCGCGCGCGTGTTCTAGGGTTGCAGCGATGGCAAGATCGAGCAGCGACACACGAGTGCGGGAAGCGTTTGTCACGGCGGGCCTCACGCGCCGTCAGCAGAGCTTGCTGCACACGGTGTTGCGCGCGCTCGACAACGGCTCGGCGCTCGGTTTCCACGCGGCGACGAGCGACAGCGCCCTGGTCGCGCTCATCAGGGCGCACGACGCGCTCCAGAGCCACATCGCGCACGACCAGCCGCAGGGCAGGCAGCTCCTGCGGGTACTCCGGACCAGCGCGGTCTGCGTGCGCGCGGCACTTCCGGGGTTCCCAGCGCGAGCGGGGCTGCGGGCTGCCCTCCACGAACTGGAAGCGACGACGGAGGCGCTGACGGCGAATCCCTTGCAGCGCCCGGACACGAGCGCGCTGGAGTCGTGGATCACCGACATCGCGAAGGCGGTGGAGGAGCGGCTGGGGACGCTGTGGGACGCGAGGGCGGTCGATCTCGGCAAGGAAGCCAAGGCGGCGGCGGAGATCGCGGTATCGGTCTACCTCAGGGGGCGCGACGCGGACGCGCTCAAGCACGACCTGACGAATCTGCTGGCCAAGGGGCGGCCGGACGCGGCGGCGATCTCGGCGCTGTTGTGGCCGACTCCGCGACGCCACTACCTCACGGTGCTGGTCAGCGGCGCGCGGTCGTTGGACGAGCTCGACGACCTGCTCCCCGGAGCCCGGCAGTGGCCGATCACGGCGAACCAGGAGCCGTCCACCGCGCTGCTGGCGAAGCTGGAGCCGATCACGCGCGCCGGCGTTCTGGTGCGGGTTCCCGTCGACGCGGCTGACCTGGGCACCGCAGTCGTCCTCGGCAGGCGCGCGATCAGCGAGGCGCTGGACCAGTACGTGGCGGGCAACCGCGTCGCGGACCTGACCCTGGAAGGACCGTGGCAGGTCACCGGGCCGGACGAGAAGCCCGTGCTCGGGGAACCGGCCAAGGCCAGCGTGAAGCGCGCCGCGCCGCTGTCGGCCTCGCGGTCGGAAGGTCTGCGGGCGGCGCTGCGGATCGCACACATCGCCCAGCGGGTGGAGGCGCCGATGACGAGCGCCGCCCTGTGCTGGAACGCGATCGAGTCGACAGGGTTGCTGGCGGAGAAGTCGTCGCGGTTGGCGCGCGCCTGCGCGATGCAGGTGCTGCGTCAGCAGGTCATCGACGCGCACACGCAGCTCAGGTTGATGGTCGCCGAGGAGCTGAGGCGGCTCGCCGGGCGGGCGCGAAAGGCGAAGGACGCCTTGAAGCGCGCGGAGAACGCGTTGGGGAGAACAGTCGAAGTGATCGCCGCAGCTCGGCAGGCATGGCTGGACTCCGCGGCGGCTCACCAGCGCGCGGTCGACGAGACCACGGCGCTGATGGCCCTCGTCGACGCGCACGTGCCGATGACGTCAGGCAAACCCGCTCTCATCGAGCCGGATCGCTGGCTGGACCTGCTGCTGCCGCCCCGCGCCGGGAGGCAGTCGGCGTGGGACGCCGTGACGGCGCTGGCGGCGTTCGCGGGCGGGCTCGCGGAGGAGAACGTCGAGTTGTGGCGCGAGCGGCTGGCGCGACCTCCGCTGCTCGCGAAGTGGTTGCAGGACAAGCAGGACACGTGCCACGCGCTGCTCGAATGGCTCTACACGACGCGCAACATCGCCTTCCACCACGGGAGGTTCGCGGGCCCTGTTGACGTCGCGACCGCCCACGCGGGGCGCGCGGTCGTCGACATGATGCTGGAGATCCTGGGGCGGTGGCACTCGATCCAGCACGCGCGCGGGCAGGATCTGACGCCGCCGGAGGAGATCTTCAGTCTCCTCGCGCGGCGCAAGGACGCCCTCAGCGCCGTCCTGCACAAGGCGAACTCGTGCCACCAGCTGTCGATCCAGCACATCACCGGTCCGGACGAGACGAGCTGGGTGGCTCCTCGACCGGGAAGTGGCTCGGGCTGAGGAGGCACTGCGCGCGCTCCGGCGCGGGTTGGTGGCGCAGGCGGGGCAGGAGCACGCGGCGCAGGTCGGCGATCAGCTCCTCCGGCTCGTCCCGGCTGAGCCGGACGGCGTGCTGCCGGTCGCCGACGAGGTCCGCCGCCGGGTCGCTGTGCTCGCGGTCGAGATAGGCGTTGAACTCCGCGACCAGGACGGCCATCGAGGTGGCGAACACGCGGCGGTGGTCCTCGGGCGTCAGTTCGGCCACGGCGTCGGCGTCCACCGCCACCCGGTCCAGGCGGAGCCGGTAGTGGCGCTCCACCGCGCCGCGCACGCGACGCTCGTCGGCGACCTCCAGGATTCCCTCGCTCGCGAGGAAGTCGACGTGCCGGTAGACCATCGCCTTCGACGCGGCGGGAATCCGGGCGCACAGCTGCGCGGTGGTGAGTTCCCGGCCGTCGCTCATGGGAGCTCGGTCGGTGGCCACGGCGGTCGTGGAGATGGCGCGGGACGGGCGTTTCGCGGACATCGAGCAGCTGTTCGCGCCGTCGTTGTGGAAGGGGGTTCTCGCGCCGCCCGCCGCGCCGTGGAAGCCGCCGCGCTGCGCCCGCCCGAGGAAGAACGCCGAGCACGAGGTCATGATCGGCTCCGACGCGCTCGCCGTGCCCGGCACGATCACCGCGCCTCGACGGCGGGGCCGTTCGACCGGGACCTGACCACGGGGCCGAACAAGCCGTTCAAGGACCTCGCGTGGGGCTGGCCAGCCGCGGCGTGGCGGTGCAGCGCTTCGACAAGGTGAACCACGTCCACCCGGCGGTCGCCGCCGAGCCGGGCTTCACGATGGTCGACGAGTACGTGCGACACGCCGTCGCCGCCGTGCGGCTACTCCAGCAGCAGCCGGGAGTGGACCCGCCGCGTGGTCGCGCTCGATCCGGGGCTCGCCATGGACTCCGCCGCGGAGTCCTTCTCCCGGCAGGCCGCGCTCGTCGAAGATCCAGCGTTGTCGGCGGCGACGCCTGCGGCTGACCTGCTGTTCGGCTGACCCGCCTCGTACTGGCTGGACCTGCGCGACTACGACCCGGTCGCGACCTCGGCGGCCTTGGACAGGCCGATGCTCATCCTTCAGGGCGGGCGCGACTACCAGGTGACCGTCGCCGACGACCTCGTGCGCTGGCGTGCTGGTCTGGCTCACCGGCAGGACGTCGTCATCCGCGTCCACGAGTCCTGCGACCACGTGTTCTTCGCGGGCTCTGGTCCTTCTGCGCCGACCGACTACCTCTCGCCCCAGCACGCCGACCCGGCTGTGGTGGCGGGCGTCGCCGACTGGCTCACGTCTCGTGTCCCATGAACCAGGTACGCGCAAACCGTTTGGCGGCAACGATGTTCGGGCATCATGGCCGAGTCCACTATGGACTAGAACATGAATGTGGAGCTGTGATGAAGACGAAGTTGGCCACTGCGGCCGCGATCATCGCCATCGCGTCCGGCGGGTTGGCGGCGTTCGCGGGCCAGGCCGCCGCCGCACCGGCGAACTGTCAGGAGTGGTTCACCACCGGTGCGAGCGCGCCGGTCCAGGGCATCAAGGTGAAGTGCACGGACCTCGGGACCTTCAGGGCCGTCGTCCACTGCAAGCGCAACGACAACGGCTACAAGTACACGCACTACGGCGAGCCGGTCGCCGCGGGCAACTGGTCGACCGTCTGGTGTGACCGCAACGCCAACATCTACGGCTGGGGCGGCACTCCCGCCTGATGACCGTGGCTGGTGCCGACCCGTCGGTCGGCGCCCCGGTGGATGCCCAATACCAGTGGCGTTCGGCCGCGGTGCACGTCGATGATCCCTCTGTCGGGGAAGCAGAGGGATCATCGATGTCTTCGTGTCGTGAACTCGCGGCGCGGCTGCGGGGGATCGCCGTCAGGTTGCCCGTGGACGTGCTGCGCAGGGCGGCTGTCAACGCCCACGACGCGGCCGTTGGTGTGCTTGCGGCCCAAGGAGAACGCGACACACCGTTGAACGCGAGCGCCGCCGCCCTCCAGCAGGCCGCCGGATCGGCTGAGCGCCTCGTGTGGGCGGCGACGTGGATCGAGTCCTGCTGCACCAAGGTCCTCGGCGTGGTCGCCGAAGCTTCAGCGCCTGTTCACCCGCCCGCTCCGGACGTCTACGCGGCTGCCGCAGTGCCTCGGCTGTTCGGCTCCAAGCCGCCGTCCGCCACTGACGCGTACTCGACGAGGTTCAAGGCACAGCCCGCACTGGCCACGCCGTCGCAGTACGAGACACGGCTCCAGCGATCCGATGAGACCACGTTCGGGATGCCGCCGGACCGGACGCGCGGGGCGGAGATCACGCGCTTGGCCGGCGAGCGTGACGGCCTGGAACGGGATTCCGACGGGCTGATCACGCATGTCATGGGCGAGCGCGTCGAGGACCACGTGCGGCGGATCTCCGAGCAGCGGGCCGTGATCGCCAGTCATCCGCAGCGGCACTGGAGCGAAGCGAACCCGGGTGTGAAGCCGCCTGCGGGTCTGCGCAACCTCGGCATGGAGCGGGTCTGCTCGGCGATCGGGATCGACCTCAGGACCGGGCTGCTCACCCACGGCGTCAACGGCAAGCTCCGCGACGTCGTGCCGGACGAACGACCGGGCCTACTGGCACCGGGTGCTCGCCGACAGCGATGGCAATCTGGCGGTGAACGCCTTCGGGCACGCCCACTTCTCCGCACCCGCTGCGCACGCGGAGGTCAAGGCGGTGAACGAGTTGCTGCGGGAACGTCAGCGGCGTGCTGGCGCCCCGGCCTGCGCGAACTGCAAGGCGATCCTGCGTGCATCGCGTCGATCTCGATGACACGACCCTCGACGAGTTCGAACGCTACGTCTACGACGGTGAGCCGTTCACCGGAGAGGTCGTGGAGACCACTGAGGACGGCGTCGTGATCGGCCTCGCCATCGTGAAGAACGGTTGCGCGGAGGGCGTGCAGCGCGAGTGGTACTACGAGGGTGGACTTCGGTCCGTGTGCTGGATCGTGGGCGGCAAGGTGTTCGGGGAAGCCCGGGAATGGCACGAGAACGGCCGACCGACTCAGCCCTAGCTCGCGCGGACGGCGTCACTCGAAGCGCACGGAGCCCTGGGAACACACGAACCGGGCGATCTGCGCGCTGTAGACGCCTGAGGCCACAGCGCTGTCCTCGGCCATGATCGCGCGGAGCTCGTCCGGGGTGGCGTTCCAGAAACCGATCGACAGCAGCGGTTTGCCGGGTGTGGTCTCGATGTTGCCCTGCACAGCCCCGATGGCGTGGAGCCTGCCCTCCGCCTTCGACCGCAGCATCGCCCGGATGTGCTCGGTTTCGAGCTGTTCGACCTCGGCCGGGGGCAGCGTCGCTGCGTTCTCGCCCTCGGTGAGCAGAACGATGGTGAAGGAGTCGACGGGGAAAGCGATCGGTCCCGGCACGGTGGTCCTCTCCCGTCGCCTGGACGCGACCGGTCAGCTGGTTCGCTCGGTAGCGTAAGCCGCGACGGCCCGTTCGGTCGTGTTGAGAGTTCGATTTCAGGGCTGATCGAACCCGGAGATTCTGCGTGTTTCAGCTCGCGGAACTTCCGGAGAGAGCGCTCTGGGCTCGGCAGCGAAAGCCGCTTCAGGTGTGGCGGTGGACCGTGGTCGTGTCGCTGGTCAGCGATCGGCCGCCGGCGGCGATGGGGATGACGGGCGGGACCACCTCGCCGTGGTCGTCGATGAGGACGGAGTGCGGCTCGCCCTCCTCGTAGGCGTGGCGCTCGCCCCACTGCCGCAGCGTCACGATCACCGGGAACAGGTCCTTGCCCGCCTCGGTCAGCGCGTACACGCGGCGTTTGCCCGAGGGCGGGTCGACCTGGGTGATCAGGCCGTGGGCGGCGAGCTTGCGGAGCCGGTCGGCGAGGATGTTGCGCGCGATCCCGGTGCGCTGCTGGAAGTCGGTGAACGAGCGCGCCCCGTCCATCGCGTCGCGGACGATCAGCAGGCTCCACCGGTCGCCGACCAGGTCCGCCGCCCGCGCCACCGGGCAGTCCGGGTCCGTCCACGTCATCGCGTTGTCCTCCCATGAGTTGCTCATTGAAACCATTCTGACCTACTCTGCGAAGAGTTGCAGAGTGAAACCAAAGGTGGGGTGCGGTGGGCGCGGGGACGAGGTCGCTGCTGGCGGTGGTGTGCGCGGTCGCGGTCGCCAGCGTCTACGCGGGTCAGCCGGTGCTGGGGTCGATGGGGCAGGAGCTGGGTGTTCCGCGCGACTCGGTCGGGTGGTTCGTGGCGGCGGGACAGCTCGGCTACCTCGTCGGGTTGGTGCTGCTCGTGCCGTTGGGCGACATGCTCGATCGCAGGCGCTTGATCGCGGCGCACCTCGGGGTGGTGGCGGTCGGCCTCGCGGTCACGGCGTCCGCGTCGGCGGCTTGGGTGGCGTTCAGCGGTCTCGCCGTCGCGGGTGGTTTCGCGGTGGTGGTGCAGACGGCGGTCGCCTTCACGGCCTCGCTCTCCCCACCCGGCGAGCGCGGGCGCAACCTCGGTGTGGTGACCTCCGGTGTGGTGGTGGGGATTCTCGGCTCCCGGGTCGTCACCGGGGGCTTGGCGGAGGTGTGGGGCTGGCGCGGCAGCTACCTCGCGCTGGCGATCTTCACCGCCGTCCTCGGGGTGCTCAGCCTCTGCGTGCTGCCGTCGGAGCTCCGCGCGGGCGGCACGCGGTACCACCAGGTACTGCGTTCCTTCGCGGAGCTGTTCGTCCAGCCGGTGTTCCTCAGCCGGGGGTTGATCGCGTTCTTCCTCTTCGCCTCGTTCGGCGCGCTGTGGAGCGGAATGGCGCTGCCCCTGGCCGCCGAGCCGTGGCGGCTGAGCGAAGCGGAGATCGGCCTGTTCGGCCTCGCCGGGCTCGCCGGAGCACTGGGTGCCGCCCGATCCGGCCGGTGGGGCGACGCCGGGCATGCGCGGCGGGTCACCGGCATCGCGCTCACGCTCCTGCTGGCGTCCTGGCTCGCGATCGGCCAGCTGGAGTGGTCCCTGACGTTGCTCGTCGTCGGGGTGGTCGTGCTCGACTTCGCCGTCCAGGCCGTGCACGTGAGCAACCAGCACGTGCTGACCAGCGCCTACGCCGATCGCGCCAGCAGCACGATCGGCGGGTACATGGTGTTCTACTCGCTCGGCTCCGCGTCCGGGGCCGCTGCGACGACCGTGCTGGTCGACTCCGTGGGCTGGACGGGCTCCTCGGTCCTCGGCGCGGCGCTCGCGATGTGCGCGCTGGTTGTCTGGTCGTGCTCGCGGTAGTGCCTGAGCCGCAGGCGCTTGATCATCGGCGTCTCCTTCGTCCGGTCTCCTCGGGGACGAAGCCGCGCCAGGGTTCTCGACGTCGCTCACGAAGAAAGGGCCGAGCCGGGAAACCCCGGCTCGGCCCTCGTGTGACGCGATGACGCGTCAGTAGTTCTTGTAGCCCGCGACGTACCAACCGAGGTGCGGGAAGGGGTTGAGGCAGGCCCAGCCCGGGTCGACCTGCAGCTGCGCCTCCCGGAACCTGCCTTCGCCGATGCAGTTGCTGTAGGTCGGGTAGGGACCCCACTGCTTGAACTCCGCTGCCTGGGCGGTTCCCGCGCTCGCCAGGGAGAACGAGGCCAGGGCGGCCGTGGCCACCCCGAGGGCGCTGGCGCGCCGGATGATGTTACGCATGTATCCCCCGAGTCCTTACTGTAGTGATCTTGATCAGGGCGCGGGCGAGGATAGTGGGCGGCGCGGCTTCGTGCTCAACCGCCTCACTCTCGGGTGAATGTCTACTGTGGAGGAACGGAAGTCCTTGGTGGAGCAGGATCTGGTGCGGGCGCTGGTGCGGGAGCAGCACCCGGACCTCGCGGAGCTGGAACTCCGGGAGGTCGAGGGTGGCTGGGACAACCAGCAGTGGCGCCTCGGCGCGGAGCTGGCGGTTCGCCTGCCGCGCACCGAACGCGCCCCGGCGCTGCTGCGCACCGAGCAGAAGTGGTTGCCGGTGCTGGCCGAACGCCTGCCGTTGCCGACCCCCGTCCCGGTGCGCGTCGGTGAGCCGTCGGCGTTGTTCGGGCACACCTGGACGATCGCGCGCTGGGTCGAGGGCGAGCCAGCGGACCGCGAGCCGATCGCGCGCGCCGACGACGCCGAGGTCCTCGCGGCGTTTCTCAGGGCGTTGCACCGGAATGCCCCTGCGGACGCGCCGATCAATCCCACGCGCAGCGCGCCGCTGGCGGAGATGCGGAGCGCGCCGACCAAGCCGCTGGAGATCATCGCTGACGAGCCGCACGCCGAAGCCGCGCGGGAGGTCCTGGACGAGGCCGTCGCGGCGCCCGCGTGGCACGGGCCGCCGACGTGGTTGCACGGTGATCTGCACCCCGCCAACGTGATCGTGCGCGCGGGCTCGCTCGCCGGGGTGATCGACTTCGGTGAGATGTGCGCGGGCGATCCCGCGACGGACCTGTCAGCCGCGTGGATTCTCCTCCCGGAGGGCTCGGCGCTGCGCTTCTTCGACGCCTACGGCGACGTTGACGAGGCCACCCTCGCGCGTGCTCGCGGCTGGGCGGTCCTGCGAGCACTGGGCCTGATCAGCATCGGGCGCAACGGAAGGCTAGGACTTCCCGGCGGGAAGCCGACGTGGGAACCGGCGGGACGTGTCGCACTGGAACGGGCGGTGTGTCAGTGATCATCAAAGGTGAGATGGCCGTGATGCTGGGCGTGCTCGGGCTCCGGCAGGGAGATGACCGCATCCTCGACGCCATCGCGCTGGTCGGGCCGAAGATGGAGATCGAGGAGTTCGACGACGGCTCGACGTACTACGTCTTCCCCGTGGCCGGGACGGATCTGCTCTTCGAGGACGGCGTGCTCGTCGCGGTGATCGTGGAAGCCCAGGGCTACCCGCGACCGGAAGCGCTGGTGGAAGGCGTTCCCATGACCGCGACGAGGGCCGAAGTCCTTGCCCGCCTGGGAAAACCGGAGCGCACGGGGCCGACCTTCGAGAGGTTCGAGGCGAACGGCCACTACCTGCACTTCGAGTTCGACGGCGGCGGGGGCATCACCAAGGTCTCGGCGCTGCTCGAAGCGGTCTGACGGCCCAGCGCTGCGAGGAGCAGCGTCACGGTGATCGACGCGGCGGCCATCAGCGTGATCGCGGCGGCGGGCGAGGTCAGCTGCGCGAGCGTGCCCGCGAGGACGGCGCCGATGCCCTGGAAGGCGGTCATGCCGGTGGCGTGCAGGCCCAGCGCCTGGCCGGTCAGCTCGTCGGTGGTGAGCGACATCAGGCGCTCCTGGAGCAGGAGGCTCGCGGCGAAGCCGACCGAGGCGACGGTGACGGCGACGACGGACAGCACCACTCCGGGCTGGAGCACGAAGAACAGGTACGGCGCGGCGAGCAGCAGCCGCAGCGGGGTCGCGAGCCGGGGCCGCGTCGCGGGCGGTACCAGGCGGCCCACGGCCATGTCGCCGAGGAACATGCCGAGCGCTCCGAACGCGTACAGGGTGCCCGCCGCCTCGGGAGCGTAGGCGACGTAGAGCGAGTCGCCGCCGACGATCAAACCGTTGGGAACCCACAAACCCAGGTATGCCAACCGGCGCGGGCGCGAGGACCACAGGACGGCGTTGGTGCGCCAGGTCGCCGAGACCGACGGACGGCCGGACGAGCGCGGAGGGCGGGCAGTGAGGCCCAGCCGGGTGGCGAGCGCCGAGAGGACGTACAGCGCGGCCGCGAGGAGCAGGCAGGCGCGCGGGGACAACAGCGTCAGGAGCGCGCCTCCGGCCGCGAAGCCGACCATCTGCGTGACACCCCACAGCATGTTGTAGACCGAGCGCCCCAGGACGTAGCCGTCCCTGGACAGGATCTCGTTGAGCAGGCCGCCGCGCACTCCGCCGCCGAGCGCGGAGACCAAGCCCTGCGCGAGCAGCACAGCGAAGATCGCCCAGACCGGCAGGCCGGGCAGCGCGAGCACCGCCATGGCGACCGCGAAGGCCAGGGAGAGACCGCAGAGCAGCGCTCGCGGGGCGAGGCGGTCTGCGCCCGAGAGCAGGAACGCGCCGCCCAGCACCTGCGCCAGCTGCGGCCCGAACATGCTCACCGCCGACAGCAGCGGGGAACCGGTGGTCCGGAAGACGAGCGTGCCGAGGGCCAGGCCGCCGATCGTCTGGGCCGCCGCGACCGCGGCGAAGGAGAGCAGGAACGGGGTGAACTCCGGCGTGCGGAACAGGGAGCGGTAACTGCGCATGCGTCGGATTCTCGAAGCGACTCCCGGCCGTGTTTACTCTTTCGCGGACGTGCGAAAGGTTGGGGTGGCGTGGGCCTGTGGCAGATCGACATCGACACCCTCGCGCGCAGCCGTTTCGTGCTCTCGCCGTTCGCTGAGGCCTTCGCGAGCCTGCGGCTGCTGTACGCGGGGACCGGCGCTCATCCGGGTGAGGACAGCTGGTTGCGGGCGCACCTGCCCGGCTACCGCGCGCGCCTGGCCGCCGATCCGGTCATCGAGCCGCTCGTGCGCGCAGCGATCGGCACGTCTTGGATCGCGGACTTCTTCTGCCCCACCTCGTGCGAGGGCGAGAGCTTCGAGGGGACCGTGGCGCGCGTGCGCTCGACCGGGTCCGAGCGGGCGCGGGCCAACCTCCGCGTGTCCCTGCGCGGCCCGCTGCCCGCCGTGCTGGACCGGGATGATCTTCCGGAGCGCGCGACCTCGCTGTTGACCTTCGTGTGGGAGCGGACGGTGCGGCCGGACTGGGAACGCCGGCGGCGTGTCATGGAGGCGGACATCGTGTCGCGGACCGCGCGGGTGAACCGGGGCGGCTGGGCGGCCGTGCTCGACTCGCTGAAGCCGGGAACTCGGTGGCTCGGCGAGAGCCAGTTCCAGGTCAACCTCAACGACTACCCGCCACGCGAGGTCGCCGCCGGTGCCGAGCTGTTGTTCATGCCGGTCACGCCGAAGACCAGTTGGGTGTCGTGGGAGGGGCCGGAGCGCTACGCCGTGGTCTACCCGTGCCTCGGAGTGCTCGCCGAGGCGCAGCGGCCCGCACCCGCCGGACTCGGCGCGCTGATCGGCGGCACGCGGGCAGAACTGCTGGTGCTGTTGGGAAATCCGATGAGCACCACACAGCTGGTCGCCGTGACCGGGCAGGCGCTGGGATCGGTCGGGCGGCATCTCCGAGTGCTGCGCGAGGCAGGACTGGTGGAGCGGCGGCGGGCCGGGCAGTCGGTCCTGTACACGCGGACCGCCGCTGGGGAAGTCGTGGTGAACGCCTCTGACAACCCCTAGCCGAGCAGGTGGCGGGATTCCGTTGTGGCGCAGTCGTAGTAGGGATCGTGGCGGCCGATCACCGCGGACGTGTGGCCAGCCGGTGCGGCAGCAGGACGGCCTTGTGGCGTCGCTTCTGTCCATTGAGGACGGACGTTCGGTGGAACACGCGCACAGTGGAGCTGAGTCGTGATGCCGTCCGCATGGGGCGCAAGTGGCATGATCAGCGGCATGGACGCGACAGCCCGGATGTCGGCGCACATCGCCGTCGGGACGAGCTTGTCCCTGCTCAGTGATCGCCGACTCGCGGAGGTCGTGGCCAGCGCGCCGAGCTTGGGCTCCGGCGTCGGGGGCAGATCAGCCGAGATCGACGTCAGCGGGAGGCGCGTCTTCGTCAAGCGGGTCCCGCTGACCGAAGTCGAGCTGCGGCCGGAGCACGCGCGCTCGACGGCCAACCTGTTCCAGCTGCCGCTGTGCTACCAGTACGGGATCGGGTCGGCGGGCTTCGGAGCGTGGCGCGAGCTGGCGGCGCACATCATGACCACCGCGTGGGTGCTCAGTGGCGAGCACGCGGGTTTCCCGTTGCTGCACCACTGGCGCGTCCTGCCCGACAGCGCGCCAACCGGCTTCGCCGACGCGTTCGGTGGCGTTGACGGGACCGTCGCGCACTGGGAGGGCTCAGCGGCTGTGCGTCGTCGGCTGGAGGCGATCGGCCGGTCCAGCTCCAGCCTCGTGCTCTTCCTGGAGCACGTGCCGCAGACCCTCGCCGAGTGGCTGGACGAGCACGAGGACCACGAGCGGGTCGAGCGGGAGCTGCTGGGCACCGCGAACTTCCTGAGCGCGCACGGATTCGTGCACTTCGACGCGCACTTCAGCAACCTGCTCACCGACGGCCGGACCGTGTACTTCGCCGACTTCGGCCTGGCGCTGAGCCGCGAGTTCGAACTCTCCGCCGAGGAGAACGCGTTCCTCACCGATCACCTCGTGTACGACCGCTGCTACGTGACCGCCCACCTGCTGCGCCACCACCTGCCCGACGGCGTCGCTCCTGGTGTTCGTGACCGGCACGCTCGGAGCGCTCTCGTGCTCGACGACTTCCACCACCGGCTGCTCACGCGGAGCAAGCGCACTCCGTTCCCCTCGGCCGAGATCGCGCGGGCGCTCGCCTGGCCGGGGCCACTCTGACCTGTGCGCGGGCTCCGGCAAAGCCGCCCGGCGAGTGCAACGCGTTCGAGGAGCGAACACCGGCCCTTCGGCTGAGCCCGCCTCTGGGCGCTGGTTGTCCCAGCTCGTGGAACGGAGGTCTTCGGCCCTGCCTGAAACACCTTGGTAGTGAGCGCGGTCACTGAAAACTGATGTCGTGCTCGACCGGCCCAAGTGGACGGGCGTCGTGCGGCGGATCTGGCTTCTCCGGACAGGAGAGTGGGCATGACCAGAATGATCACGACGGCGCTCAGCGCTGTGGATGTTGCCCGGCTCAGCGCGGTGAGGACGCTCATCGCGGCCAACGACACCGATTCCGTGCTCGCGGCGGCGATACCGACCTTGGGCAGGGCCGAGCGCGCGGCGCTGGCCAGGCACGCGCCGCTCACCCACGCGGCCGTGCTGATCTTCCCGGAGACGCTGGACGGCCTCGGCGAGGAGTTGGCGAGGCACGGCATCGACGTCGGTCCGGTGACGCCGAGCGTGGTCGTCCGGGAACGACTGAGCCGCCGCTACGCCGTGCCCGCCGAGGAGTTGCAGATCGGCATCCTGCGCGCTCCGGTGACCGACCGCGCGGGCAGGCAGTGCGAGGTGGAGATCTTCGCGATGGCGACGCCGCCGGAGCTGGCGCACATCGCCGCCGACGAGCGCCTGCACGGCAGGGAGAACCACGTCGCGCTGGCCGTGGCGGACTCCGATCCGATTGTGCTGCAAGGACTTCGGACGACGATCACCGCGCGGATGCGGCCGGACGGGGGTGGCTACAACGTCCACGAGGACGCCACGATCCTGTACTTCCGCGATGCCCACCACCCAGACCCGGCGCTGCGCCGCATCGAGCTGTACTGCCCCGGCGAGTTCCCGCGCGTGCTCGCCGAACACCGGCGCGACTCCGAGCCCGGCACCAGCCTGCTGCGCCTGCTGACCGGCGCGTGGGCGACCCAGGCGATCGCCACCGCCGCCGAGCTGCGGCTGGCGGACCACCTCGCCACGACCTCCGACTTACCCGGCCTGGCGGTCGCCACCGGCGCCGACCAGGACAGCCTGGAACGGCTGCTGCGCTATCTGAGCACGCTGGGCGTCGTGCACTCCTCGGTGACGGGTTTCGCGCTCACCGACCTCGGTTCGCTGCTGCGCTCGGACGCCGAGGGCTCGATGCGCCCGCTGGCCCTGATCTACGGCGGCCCGTTCTACCAGTCCTTCGCCGCGCTCACCGACGCCGTCCGCACCGGCGAGGAGTCCTACGCGCGGGTGTTCGGCGCGCACCACTTCGCGCACATGGCCGCCGATCCCGGGCTGGCGGAGCTGTTCCACCAGTCCATGGCGGCCAGCGGTGCCATGTTCACCGAGCTGACCCGCGTCGTCGACTTCTCGGCCGCGCGGACGGTGGTCGACGTGGCCGGGGGCAACGGGGAACTGCTGTCCCAAGTGCTCGTCGCCAACCCCGCGCTGCGCGGCGTCCTCATGGACCGGCCGCACGCGCTGGCCACCGCTCAGCCGACCCTGGCCGCCGTCGCCGACCGCTGCGCCCTGGTTCCCGGTGACTTCACCGAGTCCGTGCCCGACAACGGAGACGTCTACCTCCTGTCCCGCGTCCTGCACGACTGGGACGACACCCAGTGCCACGCGATCCTCAGTACCTGCGCGGCGAACATGCCCGAGCACGCCGAGCTGCTGGTCATCGAGCGCCTGCTCCCGGAGAACCCGGACACCGATTCGCTCGCCGTGCCGTGGGACGTCCACATGCTCTGCAACGTCGGCGGCCGTGAGCGCACCGCCTCCCAGTACCGCGCGCTGTTGACGGCGGCGGGCTTCGAGGTCGTCGGAGGTGAACCGCTCTCGCTGGACGGGCACGTGCTGCGCGCACGCCGCCGCTGAGCGGTTTCAGGTGGATTTCAGTGCTTCTGGTTACCGTCGCGCCGCCGGTCCGGAGCACACCACCGAGGAGATCGCATGCGGCGGATCACCGTCGAGAAGCCGACCGCTTCCGTGGGCGTGCTCGCCGTTGAGCACGACCTCGGCGGTTGGTCGGGCGGCACGTTCGCGCCGAGGAAGTCCCTGTTCGCCAAGCAGTGGGCGGACGCTCGCCTCTACCTCTATCAGCGCGGTGTCGTGGTCGCCGGTCCAGATGGCACCGAGTCCGCGCACGCGTGGCGGACGGCCCGAGTGCTCCAGTACCGCGTCCAGGTCGACGGTGCGCTCGTGGAGGCGCGCTACACCCTGATCGCCCCGGACGGTACCGCGATCGCGATGGGACCCGGTTCGCACAGCCTGACCAAGCGGCACCTGGGCGAACTCGGGATCACCGAGCTGACGGCAGGAGCGCCGTTCCTGCACCCGGGAGCGTGGGGCGGAGCGATCCAGCGCGGCATCACCAGGGCTCAGCTCCCCGAGGTGCTCGTGAAGGTCCAGCGTGGCGAGCCCGTGGTCTTCGGCAGGGTGATCGTTGATCGGAAAGGCTTGACGCACAAGGGCAAAGTCGCCCTGTGGCGAGACATCGCCGACTTCGGGCTGAGCAACGGCACGGTCTACTTCAACGATTCCCGTGCGCGCCAGCTGTTTCCTCCGGAGGCGGTGCACCTCATTCCCAACCTCGACCTGTTCCTCAACCTGTGCCACCGGCAGTGCCACGCGGAGGCCAGCAGAACGTCGTGACCCCCGCTGGACCACCGGCTGCCCGCACGGGCACGCACACGTGCCCTCAGGTGCGCCCCGCGAGCACCGCCCGAGCCACCCGGGCTCGCGTACCAGTTGCCGCATGAGCAGCCCGAACATCTCAAGAGACCAGCTGGTCCAGCAGTTCGCGGCGGCGTTGGCGCACAAGTGGCGGGCGCATCTCGCCGAGCTGACGCCGCAGGCGCGCGCGGAGTTCGAGGCGTTGCCACCGGAGCAGCGCAACTCGGCGCTGCTGGAACTCGTCGCGCCGCAGGGCAGCGAGTGGGGGAGCCTGCGGCAGTTCGAGCGCAAGAACGCGATCCTCCAAGCGGAGCGCGCCAAACTCGCCGACGAGGAAGTGGCGCGCAGCGAACGCGTCGCCGCCGCCCTCGCGCCTGACGAGCTGGCCGACTCGGCGGTACCCGCGGGCAGTGACACCGTCGTCCACCGCGCCGCGGGCAGCGGGCAGGAGCCGTAGGACCTGCTCGGCACCGGATTCGTGCACCGCAGCGGGGTACCGAGTGCCGAGACGGTCAGAGGGTTCCTCCGCCGGGCCCACGACCCAGCTGGCGAGGGCGCGGACAGCATCCTCAGCACCTATCGGATCGTCAACACCAACTCCCTCGGCGCCCCGCTCATCTCGACCGGGCCGGAGAAGGGGGAGCGACAGGGCTCGACCAACGCGATCTGGTCGTACAGCATCCGCGTGTCCGAGCTGGTGGAGGTCACCCGCGACATCGTCCGCGACACCTTTGAGTTCGGCACGTGGCCTTCCACGGCGGCGGGCTCGGCGAGTTCACCTGGTTGACGCCGATCCCGGCGGACTGGATCTTCGCCTGCCTCCGGCTGGAGGGCGCGGCGTGGCTGAAGAAGTGGCGCCCGTTCGAGGCGGGGGCCATCGCCAGGTACCGCACGACGGTCAGCGACGCGGGCTACGTGCCCTGATCGGGGTGCCCCCGATTCTGGGGACGACTGTCGCAAGAGGACTACTGCATATGCCAGGGTGACCCCCGCCAGCAGCCAGAACCGTTGGGGGAGAGCACCAGTGCCCGACACCGAACCCGTTGCCCTCGTCGGTGTCGGTTGCCGCTTCCCCGGTGTTCGTGGCCCGGCGCAGCTGTGGCGGGCGCTGCTGGAGCGGCGGTGCGTCACGGGAGCGCCCCCGCCGGAGCGCCTGCGACTGTGGGGAGCGGCGACGTCCCTGCCGCCCAGCGGTTTCCTACGCGGCGTCGACGAGTTCGACGCCGCGTTCTTCGGCATCTCCCCACGCGAAGCCCTGCACATGGACCCCCAGCAGCGCATGTTGCTGGAGACCGCCTGGGAAGCGTTCGAGGACGCGGGCATCCGCGCGTCCGACCTCGCCGGGAAGCCGGTCGGCGTCTACGTCGGCGCGCAGGCGGCCGAGCACTGGGAGCTGGGGGACGGGCTGCCCCGCAACATCTATTCCGTTGTGGGAAGCGGACTGCGCGCGGGTCTGTCGGGGCGGCTGTCCTACGCCTTCGACCTCCGAGGGCCCGCGTTGACGGTGGACACGGCGTGCGCCTCGTCGATGTCCTCGCTGCACCTGGCTGTGCGCGCGCTGCGCGGCGGTGAGTGCGAGGTCGCGCTGGCGTGCGGCACGAACCTCGCGCTGATCCCGCAGTCCTGGTACAGCATGCAGAACGCGGGGATGCTCAGCGCGGACGGCCTGTGCAAGTTCGGCGATGCCTCAGCTGACGGTTTCGCGCGCAGCGAGGGCGTCGCGGTGGTGGTCCTCAAGGCGCTGTCCCGCGCGCTCGCCGACGGCGACGACATCTACGCGCAGATCTTGGGCAGCGGCGTGAGCAGCGACGGCCAGGCGAGCGGTTATCTGACCGCTCCGGGCGTTGAGGGACAACGGGATGCGCTGCTGGCGGCCTACGCCGACGCCGGGGTGGACCCCGCCGACGTGGACTACGTCGAAGCGCACGGCACGGGCACGGCGATCGGCGATCCCGTGGAGCTGAGGGCGCTCGGCTCCGTGCTGGGCGTCGGGCGGGAATCGGATCGGCCGTGCCTGGTGGGCTCGGTGAAGTCGAACCTGGGCCACACCGAGGGAGCCGCTGGCCTCGCCGGAGTCATCAAGACCGCGCTGTGCTTGAAGAATCGGCACCTGCCCGCGAGCTTGCACGTGCGGCACCTGACCGAAGCCGTTGACTGGCCGGGATTGGGGCTGTCCCTGCACACCGAAGCCGGTCCCTGGCCGCGTGATCGCGAGCGCCTGATCGCCGGAGTCAGCTCGTTCGGCATCGTAGGGACGAACGCGCACGTGGTGATGGCCAGCGCCCCAGCTCCGGCTTCGGCTCCACCGGAGGTCATCGACGCTGCGGACGACACGCACCTGCTGGTGCTGTCGGCCCGCGATCCGCAGGCGCTCCGCGATGTGGCGCAGCGTTACCAGGACTTCCTCGGCGAGGCATCACCAGCCGATGTGTGCTTCAGCGCCGCCGAAAAGCGCACGCACCTCGAGCACCGCGCCGCCGTCGTGGGTTCCAGCCGCGAGGAACTGCGTTCGGGCTTGGCCTCGGTCTCCGAGACGCGGGTCAGCGGGCAGGACCGCCGAGTGGTGTTCGTGTTCCCCGGACAGGGGTCGCAGTGGGACGGCATGGGCAAGGACCTGCTTGCGCGCGAACCGGTTTTCCGGGCGGGCATCGAGGAATGCAGTCGCCTGATCGCCGCCGAGGCCGGTTGGTCGCTGCTGGAGCTGGTGGATCGCGGCGAGCTGACGAAGGCGCCGATGGGGCAGGTCCAGCCCGCCTTGTTCGCGATGCAGGTGGCCTTGGCGCGCACGTGGCAGGCCTTCGGGCTCGAACCCGACACGGTGATCGGTCACAGCATGGGCGAGGTCGCGGCAGCTCACATCGCTGGAGCCCTGTCGCTGGAGGACGCCGTCGCGGTCATCTGCCGACGCAGCGCGCTGCTGGGCCGCATTGCCGGACAGGGCGCGATGGTCCAGGTGGCGCTCGACGAGCAGGCGGCGCACGAGGAGATCGAGGGCTTCACCGACCGGGTCGCGGTGGCGGTGGTGAACGGCCCGTCGGCCACCGTGCTGTCCGGCGAGGTGGCGGCGCTGGAGGAGGTCTGCGCCCGGCTCACCGAGCGAGAGATCGCGTGCCAGTGGATCTCCGTCGAAGTGGCCTCGCACAGCCCGCAGGTCGACGCCGTCTGTGACGAGCTGCTGAAGGAACTCCAAGACCTGCGGCCGAAACCGGCCAGCGTGCCGATGTGGTCCACTGTCCTCAATGGACCGATCGAGGACGTGGACGCGGCCTACTGGGCGCGGAACCTGCGCGAGCCGGTGCGGTTCTGGTCTGCGGTGAACGCGGTCAAGTCCGCCGCCGTCACCTACGTGGAGGTCAGCCCGCATCCCGTTCTGCTCGGCTCGGTCATGGAGGCGCTGGGCGAGGATGACGCCGCGATCCCCACTCTGCGCCGCGACCAGCCCGAGCGGCGCGCTCTGCTGACGGCGGCCGGGCAGCTGTACACCAAGGGGCACAACCTGAACTGGCCCGCGCTCACCGGCTCAGGGGCGCGTTTCGTGCGGCTGCCGACCTATCCCTGGCGCGCTCAGCGACACTGGCACGCGCAGCCGCAGGCAGTCCAGCCCGCGCTCCTGGGAACCCGCCATGACACCGCTGACGGTTGGCAGGTCTGGGAAGGACCCCTCGACCTGAAGCGCAACGCCTACCTGTTCGACCACCAGGTCCAGGGCGAGGCGATCTTCCCCGGCGTCGGCTACCTGGAACTGGCGATGCAGGCCGCGCGGCAGCTGGGCCAAGATCTGCAAACCGTGCTCAGCGATGTCGTGCTGCACCGCGCCTTGTTCCTGAACCATGACGACGAACTGCTGCTGCGACTGCGAATCGGCGCTGCCGACACCGAGCGTCGGCCGTTCGAGGTCAGCAGCCGTCGCGTCGGCGAGGCCACGTGGACGGCGCACGCCAGCGGCTCGCTGTCGTCGAATCCCGGCTCGCCCCCGCCGCCGCAGGAGTTCGACGAAGTGCAGGCGCGCTTCGGCCGGCACGTGACCGGCGCGGAGGTCTACGAGCACTACAAGCAGCTCGGCAACGACTGGAGAACCACCTTCCAAGGCGTCACCGACCTGTGGCGCGGCGACGGCGAAGTGCTGACCCGGGTGTGCAGGCCCAAGGGCGTTTCCGGCGAGGGATTCGTCTGGCACCCAACGCTTCTGGACAGCGTCGGCCACAGCATCGTCGCTCTGGGGCCGAACCCGCCGGGCTCGGTCGGCGGAGACCTTGAGGCGTCGATCGTCGGCGGGGGCTTCGGACGGCTTCGGCTGTACTCCGCGCCGACCGACACGATGTGGTGCCACGCGCGCCTGACCAGCTCAGACGAGACGGGTTTCCGTGGCACGGCCGTCGTGACGGACGAGAACGGCCGAGTCCTGGCTGAGGCCGACGACGCCTACATCCGTTTCCTGACGCCCGCCGTTTCACAGCCTGCCGACGATGGCCGTCTCCAGATCGCGTGGGAGGCCGCCGCGGCTCTGCCGCAGCCCTCCGGCGGGCACTACCTGATCTTCGCCGACGGCGGCGGTGTGGCCGACGACCTCGCGGCGCACCTCGCAGCTCGAGGAGCGCGCTGCACGCTCGCGTACCCCGGCGAGGACGTCAGCGCGCTGCTCAGCGGTTCCGCGTTGCCCACCGACATCGTGCACATGTCCGTGCTGGACGCGAATTCTCTTGTGCAGAGCCGTGATCACCTGGCTCATCTCATCGACGTCCTGCGCTTCCTCTCCCGCAGCACCGCGATCACGGTGGTGACCCGTGGCGCCCAGGCCGCGGACGGGACGTGTCAGAACCCGTCGCGGGCGCTGTTGTGGGGCCTGGGCCGGACGGCGATGGCGGAGTACCCGGCGCTGCACTGCAAGCTCGTCGACCTCGACTCGGGTTCTTCCGTCGAGGCGCTGGCGGCGGAGCTGTCCCGAGCCGACGAGGAGACTCAGGTCGCGCTGCGCGGCGGTCGGCGCTTGGTGCCGCGGCTGCGGCCGCACAACGTCGTGATCCAACCCGTTCCGGACGGTGCCGCCAGGTGCTTGGTCAGCACGGGGAACGGCTTGGGAGCGCTGCATCTCGAAGCTGCGCAGCGCCGAGAGCCCGGTTACGGCGAGGTCGCCATCGACGTCTCGCACGCCGAAGTCAGTTTCCGCGCCGTGCTGCTCGCGGTCGGCCAGTACGACGACCAGCCCTATCCGCGCACGGACCTGGGCTCGGGCTTCGCGGGCCGCGTCCGCGCGGTGGGCTCAGCGGTCACCGGCTTGGCGGTCGGAGACCCGGTGATCGCCTTCGCCTCAGGCCCCATCGCTGATCACATCGTGGTTCCCCAGGTGCTGGTCCAGCGAACCCCGAACCATCTGGGCCCGGCCGAGGCCGCCACGATCCCCGGTACCTTCGCCACCGCCCACTACGCGCTCGACGAGCTGGCGCGGTTGCGGCCGGGGGAGACCGTGCTCATCCACTGCGCGGCGGGCGGCGTCGGCCTGGCGACCGTCCAGCTCGCGCGCCACATGGGCGCCACGGTCATCGCGACCGCGGGCAGCGAGTACAAGCGCTCCCTGCTGCGCCACATGGGGATCGAGTTCGTCGGGGACTCGCGTTCCACCAGCTACACCGACCTCGTCAACGAGGTCACCCGCGGTCGCGGCGTCGACGTCGTCATCAACATGCTTTCCGGAGTCACCCGCGCGGCCGGTTTCGGCGTGCTCGCTCCGCACGGGCGTTGGGTCGAGCTCACCAAGAAGATCGCCCTGGAGGCCGCGTCCGCACCCGAGGTCGCGCCCGTGAGCAGGCCGCTCTCGTTCTTCGCGCTCGACATCCTCGACCTCGCGCTGCGCCAGCCCGAGCGGCTTGAGCGCACCATGCGCGAAATCGCCGACCTCGCTTCACGCGGCAAGCTGCTTCCCCTGCCGCACCACGTCTTCCCCGCGGCTCAGGCCAGTACCGCGTTCGACCTCATCGCTCGCGCACAGCAGGTCGGCCGCCTCATCCTGTCCTTCGAGCCCACCGCGGAGCGGACGTCGGCCCATTCGGTACTCAGTTCAGTTCCTAGTGGCACCGCTTACCTCATCACCGGGGGCCTCGGCGGCATCGGCACCGTGCTCGCGCGCTGGCTGATCGAGCGCGGCGCCCGGCACCTGCTGCTCACCGGCCGCACTCCGCTCGCCGAGCACCCCAGCGCCTCCCAGCTGCGCGAACTCCAGGCGCGCGCGGACGTTCACTACGTCGCCGTCGACGCGGCCGACGAGGCAGGCATGCGCGGAGTGCTCGACCAGTGGGCGCGCGACGGCAAGCCACCCGTGCGTGGCGTCCTGCACGCCGCCGGAGCTGCCGCCTTCAACGCCATCGAGGCGATCGGCACCCCCGACCTCGCCGAAGCGCTCGACGGCAAGGCCGCTGGCGCCGACGTCCTGGACCGGCTCTTCTCGAACGGAGAGCTGGACTTCTTCGTCCTCTTCTCCTCCTTCTCCGCTCTCCTGCCGTCCCCGCTGCTCGGCGCCTACGCCGCCGCCAACGCCTACCTGGACGCTCTCGCCTGGCACCGACGCGGCCGTGGCCAGGCGGCGACGAGCGTCAACTGGGCCTTCTGGGACGAGGTCGGCATCGTCGCGCGGATGGAGGGTTCGCGCGTCCCCCAAGGAATGCGCGGCTTCTCCCCGCGCGAAGCCTTGGCCGCACTCGACTCCTACCTAGCCGCTGATGTGGTGCAGGCCGTGCTCGCCCCCACCGACTGGCCCCGTTGGGCCGTCGCCCATCCCACGACCGCGGGCAACCCGCTGCTGCGTGAACTGCTCCACTCCACGCCACCGCCCATCGCCAGTCCCGCCCCTGAGCCCACACCGCTGCGGTCGGACGCGCGCGACTACCTCCGTGCGTCCATCGGCGAGATCCTGCACCTGTCGGGACTGGATCTCGACCCGGGCGCTCCGCTGAACCGGCAGGGCATGGACTCGCTCATGGCCAGTGAACTCCGCGCCCGCATCCGCGCGGACCTCGGCAAGGACATCCCCGTCGTGAAGTTCCTCGGCAACGCCAGTATCTCCAGCCTCTCCGACATCCTCGACTTGACCTGAAGCGGAGTCGAGGTTCTACGGTCATGAGCACCGGGGAAGGGAGCTCACAGTGATCGTCACCATCGCCAGGGTCGTCGACCCCGCACGGTTCCTGGAGGTCTTCGAGACCGTTGGCGCTCGGAAGCGGCTGGAGCACGGCTGCCGCGGCGCCCGCGCCTACTTCGACCCCGACGACCCGCACCGGGTGTGGTCGGTCTTCGACTGGGACGCGAAGGACTACGAGGGCTTCCTCGCCGACCCCGAGATCCCGGACATCGCACGGGAACTGGGACTCCAGTCGCCACCCGTGCACGCCGTCGCCGCCGCCGAGCTCGACGCCTGACATGGCTCAGGTCCGCGCGTTCAGCTCGGAGCTCGGCGAGAACGCCGTCCGCTTCAACGACCACGTCCTCATCGCGCCCGCCCTCGACGCGGAGACCGGCGGGTCGATGAGCGCCTACACGGCGTTCTTCCGCGCGGGGGCGCGCGCCGACCTCCCGGCTCCCTACGCCGAGGTCTGGGTGGTGCTCAGCGGAGCACTCCGCGTGGGCGCCGCGACCGTGCGCGGAGGCGACTTCGTGCACGTTCCGGAGCAGGCACCGGGCGTTGTGGAAGCCCTTGAGGACACCACGATGGTGTGCGTCTCGGTGCCCGCGCACTGACGGGAGGCGGTCGGGCGCCCTGCTAGCCTGCGAACCCGGGGGAAGATCAAGTTCACCAGGGGGAGCGATGACGCTCGACGTTGTCAGGGCACTGATTTCCGCTTCGGGATCGGACCGGCGGTCCGTGGAAGCCGTCGTGGCCGAGGTCGGGCGCTCGACGTGCGCGGACCTCGTCGTGAGCGAGATCAGCTCCAGATTCACGACGCCGCTCAGCAGCACGGACGAGGACGTCGTCGTCGAGGTGGTTCTCTCCGGCGAGTCGCGATTCCTCCGCGTCACTTCCACCGGCGCCGAAGTCAGCGGACCGGGCGATGTGGATGCCACGATCTCCCAGGACCTGTGCGAGCTGGACGGGCGGCCGGACTTCATCCCGCCGCAGTGGGTGGACCCGGAGCAGAAACCCCTGCGCAACATCAGAGTCGACCCACGACTCTCCGGATAGGAGGAGCGTGCGCTCAGGCGAAGCCGGACTCGCGCTGGCGGTCGGCTCAGCGCGGCATGGACTCGGTCAGTCCACAGTGGACCCTCGCGATCGGCCTACACGCCAGGACCACGACGGCGACCAGCGCGACGCCGACCGCGAAGGAGAGCGGTCCGACGAGCGCGAGCTTGGCGCTGCCGCGCAGGAACGCGAACACATCGTTTTTCATGATCGAAGTCTTCCGCGCGGGCCGGCTAGCACCCCTCGCGCTCACTCGCCGAGCGCGAGGCGGATGAGGTCAGCGGCGTCCATCGTCGCGAGGGAGGTGGGCTCGGCGGGCGGAGCCGGTTCCTCCACAGGGGGAGCCAGCAGCGCTGCCAAGTGGCTGGCGAGGGCCGCCGGTGTGGGGTGGGCGAAGACCGCGGTGCTCGTCAGCCGAACACCGGTCGCGGAGTTGATGCGGTTCCGCAGCTCGACCGCCGCCAGCGAGTCGAAACCCTGATCCTGGAACGAGATGTCCGCCGCGACAGGGCGGCCGAGGGTGATCGCGGCCTGCTCGCGGACGATCTCAAGGAGCTCATCGCCGCCGCGCTGGAGGACTTCGACGACGGGCGTGGGAGGGGCGGTGCCGAGGCGGGCGGGCACGAGCGCGGGGGTGCCATCGGCGAGCGCGAGGTCGAACAGGGCCAAGCCGTGCTCGGGCGGGAACGGCAGGACACCGAGCCGCGCCAGTCGCGCCCGGTCCGCCTCGTCGAGCGCGCCGACCATGCCGGCACCGGTCGCCCACAAACCCCACGCCAGGGACTGGGCGGGCAAGCCGGCGGCGGCGCGGTGCGCGGCGAGCGCGTCCAGGAAGGCGTTGCCCGCGGCGTAGTTCGCCTGCCCCGGCACGCCGAGCACCCCGGAGATCGAGGAGAACAGCACGAACGCGGCAAGATCCCGGTCACGGGTGAGCTGGTGCAGGTGCCACGCCGCATCGATCTTCGGGCGGGTGACGGAGTCGATGCGATCAGGGGTCAGACCGGTGAGCACACCGTCGTCGAGCACGCCAGCGCTGTGGATCACGGCGGTGAGCGGGGCCTCAAGCGAGTCGAGCAGCTGGCGCAGCGCGCGCGGGTCGGCGACGTCGCAGGCGGCGGCGCGCACGTGGGCACCGAGATCCGGTGGGAGCTGGCCGCCGCGGCTGACCAGCAGCACGTTCTCGCAGCCGTGCGCGGTGACCAGGTGCCGGGCGAGGAGCTGCCCGAGCGCGCCCGTTCCGCCGGTGATCAACACCGTGCCCCGGGGATCGAGCCCGCGCGGCACGGTCAGCACGAGCTTGCCGACGTGGCGGGCCTGGCGCAGGTGCTCCAACGCCTCCCGAGCGCGGCCGAGATCCCACACCGCCAGCGGCGGCGGGGCCAACACGCCGGACTCGAAGAGCACCAACAACTCCGTGAACATCTCCCGCACGCGATCCGGGCTCACCTCGCGGAGGTCGAACGCGTGGTACTCCACGTCCAGCTCCTCCGCCGCGCGCAGATCGGTACGGCCGATCTCGACGAACCGGCCGCCGCGCCCGAGCATGCCCAACGACGCGTCGACGAACTCCCGCGCGAGCGAGTTGAGCACCACGTCCACGGTGCCGAACTTCTGCGCGAAGCCGAGATCACGCGAGCTGGCGACCTCGTCGTCGGCGAAGCCGTGCAGCGAGGAGTGCTTCGACGGACTCGCGGTGCCGAGCACGCGGGCGCCGAGGTGCCGGGCGATCTGCGTCGCGGCGACGCCGACCCCGCCCGCCGCGGAGTGCACGAGCACGGACTCGCCGCTGCGCAGCCGTGCGAGGTCGACCAGCGCGTGCCATGCGGTCAGGAAGATCACGGGCACCGACGCGGCGGTCGCGAACGACCAGCCGTCCGGGATCGGCGCGACGAGGCGGTGGTCGGTGCGTACGAGCGGCCCGAAGGCGGCCGTGCACAAGCCCATCACGCGGTCGCCGGGCCGCAGACCGGTCACTCCGGGGCCGATCTCGGTGATCACGCCCGCCGCCTCGACCCCGAGCGGGCCGCCCGCGCCCGCGAGATCGACATCGAGCGCGTTGAGCACGTCGCGGAAGTTCACCCCGGCCGCGCGGACCTCGATCCGCACCTCTCCGTCGGCAAGCACGGAAGCTGCCTCCGGACACGGGATCGGCGCCAGCTCGGCCAACCCGCCGGTGCGCGGTGACTCCAACCGCCACGGGCCGCTGGTGGGGAGCCGCAACGGCGCTGACGCCCGCTTCAGCTCGGGAACGAACGCTTCGCCGTTGCGCAGCACCAGCTCCGGGACGTCCGCCGTGACCGCGGCGCCCAGCATCCCCCGCGACTCCGGTCGGCCGTCCCAGTCGATCAGCGCGAACCGGCCGGGGTGCTCCGAGCGCGCTGACCGGATCAGCCCCCACAACGCGGCCTGCTCCAGGTCAGGCTCGTTGCTGTGCGCCGCGTTGCGCGTCAGGAGCACCAGGCGCCCCTCGGGTTCGCGCAGCCAGCGCTTCGCTAGCTCCAACGTGGAGTGCAGTCGGTGCCTGGCGAGCTCGGGAAGCACAGCATCCACTGTGGACTCAATGCGGAGCACGACGACGTGCGGTGCGGGCTGGGGGATCGTGTCGTGCACCGTCGCCTGAGCGGCTGGTGCGTCGAGCGGGAAGGGCTTCCACGCCACCACGTGCAGATCCTCGTGCGCGCCGAGGGAGTCTGCCGGGCGCAACGTCACCGCGTCGATCTGGGCGACCACGCGACCGAGCTGATCGACCGCCGTGACAGCGAACGTGTCCGCGCCCAGAGGAGTCGCTCGCACTCGCAGGAGCGAGCCGGTCGGGCTGCCCAGCGTGACGCCGGACCAAGCGAACGGCAGCCGAAGCCCGGCTTCCCCGCTGAGCACTCCCGGAGCGACGGCCGCGTGCAGCGCCGTGTCGAGCAGGGCCGGGAACGGGACGTCTTCGCTCACCCGCACCTCGGCGAAGACGTCGTCGCCGTGCCGCCACAACGCTCGCAGCCCCTGGAAAACGGGACCGTACGAGCAGCCCAGCTCCGCGAACCGCTCGTACAAGCCCGCGATGTCGACGGGTTCCGCCTCTGCTGGCCGAGCAGCGGTGGAGGGAGCGAGTTCCACGCCGGACCCGAGCACGCCGCTCGCGTGCACCTCCGACGAAGCGAACGTGAACTCGCGGTTGCCGGAGGCGTCGGCGGCGAGAACCCGCAGCCGCACGGCCGAGGTCTCCGAGAGGACGAGGGGCGTGCTCAGCGTCAGCTCGCCAAGCCGCGGCACGCCGATCCTGGCGCCCGCCGCGACGGCGAGTTCGGCGATCGCCGTGCCGGGCACCACGGTCGAGCCGAGCACCGCGTGCTCGGCGAGCCACGGGTGCGACCGCGTGCTCAGCTCTCCGATGAAGACGAACTCGTCGGTGTCCGGCAGCGCCAGCACACCGCTGATCAGCGGATGGCCTGTGGGCACCACGCCGGACGGCGGGGCGAGGCGGTGCCAGTGGCGCTCGCGCTGGAACGGATAGGTCGGCAGCTTCACGCGACGGGCGTTCAACCCGTCGAACGCCGGAGACCAGTCCACCTGACGTCCGCGCACGTACAGCTCGGCCAGGGACCGGTGGAAGCGCTCGCGCCCACCGTCCCCGCGCCGCAGCGTGCCGACGCAGACGGCATCGATCCCCGTGGCCTCAACGGTTTCCTGCATCGCGGTGGTCAGCACCGGGTGCGCACTGCACTCGATGAGGTACCGGTGCCCCGAGGCGAGCAGTCCACGAACGCCCTCTTCGAAGCGGACGGGTTCGCGCAGGTTGCGGTACCAGTACTCGGCGTCGAGACAGGAGGTGTCGAGCCAGTCGGCGGTGACGGTGGAGTAGAAGCGCACCGCGGACGCGCGAGGCCGGATCGGCGCCAGCTCGCGCAACACCCGGTCGCGAACCTGTTCCACGTGCGGGGAGTGCGAGGCATAGTCGATCAGGACCCGGCGGGCGTGCACCCCTGTCGCCGCGCACTCGGCCTCGAACTCGCGGAGCGCGCCGAGATCACCGGAGACCACAGTGGACAGTGGGCTGCTGTGCACGGCCACGCCGAGCCGCCCGCCGAACGCGGCGATCCGCTCAGCGGCGACTGCCTGCGGCAGGGCGACCGACAGCATCCCGCCTAGGTCGCTGATCTTCCGCAACGCCCGTCCACGCAGCGCCGCCACCCGTGCGGCGTCGTCGAGGTCGAGCGCGCCCGCCACGTGCGCCGCGGCCAGCTCGCCCTGGGAGTGCCCGACCACGGCGGCCGGTTCCACGCCGTGCGCGCGCCAGAGCGCGGCCAGCGAGACCATCACGGCGAACAGCATCGGCTGGACCACGTCGACCCGGTCCAGCTCCTGTGTGCCGCCCACGGCGTCCTGCCACCGCCATTCCACAAAGGGCGCGAAAGCTCCACCGCATTCATCGAAGGCATCCCGGAACACCCGTTCGGAGCAATACAGGGCATGCGCCATTTCGGCCCACTGTGAACCTTGCCCGGGAAAGACGAATGCCGACTCACCTTCAGGCCCGGTTGTTCCCGTGACGATCCCGGGAATGTCCCACGACGTCGGACCGGTGTCGTCCGCGAACACCACGGCTCGGTTCTGGAACGCCGTTCGCGTTGTCAGCAAAGAGAATCCAACGTCGGCGGCGCGTGGCTGCGACCGCTCGGTGAAGGCCGCGAGCCGCTTCACCTGAAGCTGAAGGGTTTCCGTATTCCGGCCGGAAAGAAGCCAGGGGACCGAAACGTTCGGAGAACGGGACACGCTTCTTTCTAGCCTTCCCCGCCGGAGTGTGGCAAGAATGTCCTCCCGTGAACACCGATGACTTCCGCGAAGCCTGGCGGAGCGCGGCCGGTGACGGTCTCGCCGGGCTCTGCGTGCCCAGCCGGTTCGGCGGAGGCGGCCTCGGCGCGTGGGGGACCGCCGAGCGGGTCGAGGCGTTCGGGCGCGAGCACCACGACCTCGGGCTCGTCTTCGGCGTGATGGCGCACCTGCTGGCCTGCGCCATGCCGGTGGCGGAGTTCGCCGACGACGCGCTGCGCGCCGAAGTGCTGCCGAGGCTGTGCTCAGGCGAGTGGATCGCGGGCAACGCGATCACCGAGAAGGACGCGGGCTCCGACACGAGCAAGCTCAGCACGACCGCCGTCCGCTCCGGCGAGCACTACTTGCTCAACGGCGAGAAGTCCTTTGTCAGCAACGCGACAGCGGCCGACGTGTTCGTGGTCTACGCGGTGACCGACCCCGCGCTCGGCTACCTCGGGATCAGCGCGCTGCTGGTCGAGCGGGACAGCGCGGGGGTGACCGTGGGCGAGCCGCTGCCGAAGCTCGGGCTCGCCGGCTGCCCGGCCGCCGTCGTCCGCTTCGACGACTGCCAGGTGCCCGTCACCAGCCTCATCGGCCGTGAAGGCGCTGGGGCGGCGGTGTTCCGCGCCTCAATGCGCTGGGAGCGCACGTGCCTGTTCGCCGCCTACCTCGGCGCGATGGACCGCGTGCTGGGGCGGACCGTGGAGCACGCCCGCACGCGCCGTCAGTTCGGCCGCCCCATTGGCGCGAACCAGGCGGTCTCGCACCGGCTCGCCGACCTCAAGGTCCGGGTCGAAGCCGCCCGCGCCCTGCTGTACCGGGCGTGCGCCGCGATGGACCGCGACGAGGTCAGCGACTTGGACGTGGCCATGGCGAAGCTCGCGGTCAGCGAGGCGGCGGTGGAGGTGGGCCTCGCGGCGGTGCAGATCTTCGGCGCGGCGGGCTACGCCGGGGACGGCGCTGTTGACGCCCTGCTGCGCGACGCGGTCGGCTCGACGATCTTCTCCGGGACCTCGGAGATCCAACGCGAGATCATCGCGAAGGAGCTGGGGTTGTAGTGCTGCACCACTTGGTGATCGACGCGGCGCGGCGCACTCCGGACGTGCTCGCGGTGAACTCGCGGACCTATCGGGACCTCGACCTGCTCAGCACGCAGTTCGCGCACGCCTTGCGCGCGGCCGGTGTCCGCAGGGGTGACCGCGTGGGCATCTGGGCGGAGAAGTCTCCGCGCGTTGTCGCGGTGATGCAGGCGGCGCTGCGACTCGGTGCGTGCTACGTGCCGATCGACCCGGCGGCCCCGGTAGCGCGCGCCGAGCGCATCCTGCGCGACTGCGACGCCCGGCTGGTGGTCAGCGACCGCCCCGGCGCGTCCTTCGACATCAACGCACCCGTGGCGCACCTGTCCGCGGAACCTGTGCCCGAGAACGAGAACGAGATCCACGAGGACGACCTGGCCTACCTGCTTTACACGTCGGGTTCGACTGGGGAGCCGAAGGGCGTACGGATCAGCCACCGCAACGCGCTCGCGTTCATCGACTGGGCGGCGGCGGAGCTGCGCGCGCGACCGGGGGACCGCTTCGGCAACCACGCCCCGTTCCACTTCGACCTGTCGGTGCTGGACCTCTACGTCGCCTTCCGCGCCGGAGCTTCGGTGCACCTGGTTCCACAGGGAACCGCGTACGCACCGCACCAGCTGGTGGAACTCCTCGTCCGCGAACGGCTCACCATCTGGTACTCGGTACCGTCCGCGCTGGTGCTGATGCTCACCAGTGGCGCGCTCACCGAGCGGCAACTGCCCCACCTCAGGGCCGTGCTCTTCGCTGGAGAGGTCTTCCCGCTCGCGCACCTGCGGGCGCTGCGCGCGGCGCTACCGCAGGCACGCCTGCTCAATCTCTACGGGCCGACCGAGACCAACGTCTGCACCTTCCACGAGGTCACCGAGATCCCGGCTGACCGGACCCGCCCGATGCCCATCGGCCGCCCCTGTTCCGGAGCGTCCGCGTGGCTGGACGAGAACACCGGTGAGCTGATCGTCTCCGGGCCGACGGTGATGCGCGGTTACTGGGGGCACCCCGATCAGCGCGGCCCCTACGCGACGGGTGACGTGGTCGTGCTGAACGAGGACGGCGACTACGAATTCGTTGGCAGGCGCGACAACCAGACCAAGCTCCGGGGGTTCCGCGTCGAGCTGGGCGAGGTCGAGGCGGTGCTGTCCGCGCACGAGCGCGTCGACGCCGTCGCGGTGGTGGTGGCCGGTTCGGGGATCTCCGCGCTGCTCGTCGCGTTCGTGGCGGGCGAGCCACCGTCCCTGCTGGAACTGAAGTCCCACTGCGCCGCATCGCTGCCCCGCCACATGATCGTCGACCGGGTGGTCGCGGTGGTGGAACTTCCCCTGACCAGTACAGGCAAGACCGACCGGCGCGCGCTGACCGCCCGTGCCGAACACCTGCTCGCGACGGAGTGACGAGATGGACCACGAGCCGATCATCGTGCTGCTCAAGGACTTCCTGGAGCGCGAGGTGCTGCGCACACCCGACTCCGGGCTGCGCGGCGACACCCCGTTGCTGGAGTGGGGCGTGCTCAACTCGCTGACCATGGTGAAGCTCGTCGCCTTCATCAAGGCGGAGTTCCACGTCGTGGTGCCGCCGGAGCGCATCGTCGGCGCGGACTTCAAGGACCTGGCCAGCATCACCCGGCTCGTCGTGGAGCTGGCCGGATGACGGGTGAGATCGCGATCATCGGCATCGGCTGCCGCTTCCCCGGCGCTGACGGGCCGGACGAGCTGTGGGAGTTGTTGCGGGAGAAGACCGACACGGTCACCGCGATCCCGGCCGAGCGGTGGGACCCGGCCGCCCACGACACGCCGGGGTGGGGCAGCTTCCTCCCCGACGTCGACGCCTTCGACGCGAGGTTCTTCGGCATCCGCCCCGCCGAGGCCGCGCAGATGGACCCGCAGCACCGGGTCCTGCTGGAGGTGACGTGGTCCGCGCTGGAGGACGCGGGCATCCGCCCCGATGACCTGCGCGGCAGCCTCACCGCCGCGTACTTCGGTTTCCTCGGCCAGGACTACGCGCTGGCCGAGGCCGGTGGCCGCGCTCCGATCGGCCCCGGCTACCTGATGAACGGCCTCGATCCGAGCTTCGGGCCCGGCCGCGTCGCCTACCAGCTCGGACTGGAGGGGCCGGCCGTCGCGATCGGCACGGCCTGCTCCTCCTCGCTGGTCGCGATCAGCCAGGCGTGCCACAGCCTGCGCGCCGGTGAGGCCGATCTCGCCGTTGCCGGGGGCGTCAGCCTGATCCTGTCGCCGGAGATCTCCCTGTTCCTGACCAAGGTCGGCGCGCTGGCCGCGGACGGCCGCTGCAAGACCTTCGACGCGCGGGCGGACGGGTTCGTGCGCGGCGAGGGGTGCGGCGTCGTGGTGCTGAAACGGCTCAGCGACGCGCTCGCCGACTCCGACGACGTCGTCGCGGTGATCAAGGGCAGCGGT
Organism: Allokutzneria sp. NRRL B-24872; assembly: GCF_002155965.1. GTDB lineage: Bacteria > Actinomycetota > Actinomycetes > Mycobacteriales > Pseudonocardiaceae > Allokutzneria. The sequence continues at coordinate 90,202 of NZ_MUMH01000059.1, read as the reverse complement.
GTCGGGCACGACGGCTCCAGCGCCGGGTTGACCGTGCCGAGCGCGCAGGCGCAGCAGCGGCTGATCGAGCGCGTCCTGTCGTGGGCGCGGGTGGACCCGGCCGAGGTCGGCTACGTGGAGGCGCACGGGACGGGCACCGCGCTCGGCGACCCGATCGAGATGGCCGCCCTGCTCGGCGCGCTCGGCCCCGGCCGCGACAGCCCGGTGCGCGTCGGCTCGCTGAAGACCAACATCGGCCACACCGACGCCGCCGCGGGGGTCGCCGGGTTGATCAAGGCCGCGCTGGCGCTGCGCAACGGTGAGATCCCGGCGAACCTGCACTTCCAGGAGCCCAACCCGCTGATCCCCTGGGACCGGGCGCCGGTGCACGTGCCCACCGAGCTGACCCCGTGGCCGCGCACGGCACGACCGCGCTACGCGGGCGTGAGCGCCTTCGGGCTCAGCGGCACCAACGCCCACGTCGTGCTGGCCGAAGCGCCCGGTCAGTCGGGTGCGAACGCGGCGACGTAGTCGGGGCCGCCCAGTGGTGAGCGCACCAGCTCCAGTGGAACGTCAAGGGCGGCAACGAGATCGGCGACCCGGGGCAGCAGCCGTGCGCACGTGGCGGTGATCTCCTCGGGCAGCGACCGCGTGCGTTCGGCGCTGAGCACTCCGGCGGAGAGGTACCAGCCGTCGTGCTCGGACAGCTCCAGCAGCTTCAGCAGCCGGTACAGGTCGTCGTCGATCTCCTCCTCCGCCAGCGCCTGGAACAGCAGCCGCGTCGCGTGCGCTTGAGCGAGCTGTTCGGCGAGGTCGAGTTCGGCGGTGAAGCTGCTCTTGGCGACCTTGGAGCGCAGCCGCGAGCGCAGCCACACCTCTCGAATCCACAGTGGACTGTCCTCGGCGGTCTCGGAGCTGTTGTCCGCCAACAGGGTTCTCGCGGCTTCCAGGGAGACCAGCTGGTTGTCCGAGCCCGCCGAGGTGAACGCCAGCGCCAATCCCTGGTAGTCCAGTAATCGGTTGACGGACAGGAAACCGAGTGCGCCGCTGGCCGCTCGGCAGCGCGATACCGCACGCTCGGCGAGCCGGTCGCACAGCACCTTCGTCAGCGACGCCGCGCGCAGCTGGGACCGGCTCGGCTGCTCCGGTCGCCAGCACGGCCCGATCGCCCGCCGCGCCAGCACGGTCGCCGCGGTCGCCTCGGCGAGCGCGGTGAACAACAGTCGCTGCTGGTTGGGGTAGCGGATCACCGGCTGCTCCGCGATCTCCCTTCCCGATGCGATCCGCCGCTGCGCGTGGCCGAGCGCGATCGCGACCGCCGAGCGCGCCACGGCGGCCAGGCCGACCGAGACCGCGCCCCAGGCGAAACGGCCGAAGCTCGTGCTGCGCCCGGTGCGCGCCACCGGGTCCAGCCGGTCGTGGAACTCCCCGGACCCGGAGATCTCCGCCCCGTCGGCCAACCACGCCGACCGAGGCAGGACGACGTCGTCGAAGCGCACCGAGGCGTAGTCCAGCGACAGCAACGATGTCGGTTCCTGCGCCTTGATCACCACGCCCGGGCGCGGGCCGGAGACCTCGCGCAGTCGCACCAGGAACAGCGCCACGCCTCGATCAACGCCCCCGACGATCAGGCGCGCACCCACCACGCCGAGCCGCGCGACCCCGCCAGCCGCCACGTTCGGCGGGAACTTCACCGCTCCAGCACCCGGGCTGCGCAGCACGAACTCGTCGGTGTCCGGTTGGTGCACAGCCTGTGTGCGGATGTTCGCGATGCTGTTGCCGTGTCCCAGTTCGGTCATCAGCACCGCTCCGATCGCCGCGCCGCCGGTCAGTTCCGCCAGGTCGGCGGGTGCAGCGCCGTGCCCGATGGCCGCGCCCATCGTCATGCAGTGGTGCAGGAATAAGACGTGGAAGACGCGGGGATCGACCATCGCCGCCAGCTCCAGCATCTCCTGGAGCCGTTCGGGTTCGTGCAGCAGGGGAGTGGCGAGGCGGAGCTGGTCGTGCACCAGCCGCACGCGGTCGTAGGTGGACGCGGTGCTGTCGAAGTCGAAGATCGGATCAGCGAAGATCTCGGAGAACTTGGGCTCTGTCACCGAAATCGTCCTTCCAGCCAGTCGTGGACGGCCTCAGCGGTGGCGTCGGCCCCGTCCTCCAGCATGGTGAAGTGATCACCGGCGACCGTCACCAGCTCGTGCGGTGACGGCCAGGCGAGCGACGGCTCGTCGGCCATCGCGCGGCCCGCCTCGACCACCAGGGTCGGGGCGGTGACCGCAGAGGGTTTCCAGTCGGCGAAGAGATCGAGGTAGCGGCCCGTGACGGTCAACCGCCAGTCCAGGTCGTCGAACTTCCCGGCCCTGGCCAGCATTTCCCGCAGCACCGCCGTCCGGAATCCCGGCGTGGTCGCGGCGAGCGCGGGACGCGTGTCCAGCAGCACGAGCCCGGCGACGTCCGTGCGAGCGGCCAGCTCGGTGGCCAGCCACCCGCCGGAGGAGTGCCCCAGCAGCACGACCGGTCCTCCCGGCACCGCACCGGCGAGTGCTTCCAGCAGGCTCTCCAGGTCCGTCGGAGGGTGTTCGGCCGGCCCGAAACCCGGGAGCGACAACACTTCCACCGCCCGATCGCCGGGCAACGCGCCGGCGAACCTCGCGTACTGGTAGCCGCTGCTCAGCGCCAGCACGGTGGGAAGGCACACCACCGTCGGTCCCGTCGAGCCCGAGCGCAGCGGAACCAGACGGGCGGCGGACGGCGACGTCTCCGGTAGACACCGCCCCGCCGCGAGCATGAGGTCGAACGCCGCGTCGGCGCTCGCCCGCGCGACGAGGGCGGCGATGCCGTGGAACCCGGCGGTCGGCTTGGCTCGTGCAAGGTGTTCGGCGAGGTGGCGCGGAGTCGGGTACTCCAACACCAGTGTCGGAGGCAGCCGCACTCCGGTCGTCTCCTGGAGTCGCTTGCGCAGATCCAGTGCTGTCAACGAATCGAAGCCCAGCGAGGCGAAGCTTTCCTCCGCGCCCACGCTGTCCGTGCCAAGCGCTGCCGCAGCGTGCTCGCGGACCAGGCGCAGCGGATCGGTGTCCCGTTCGGGCACGGCCGGAGCGGCCACGTCCACCTCGCGCGTTGTGCTGAGCCAGAAGCGTTTGCGCTGGAAGGCGTAGGTCGGCAGCTCGACCGCTTGCGGCTCGTGCGCGGCGAACACCGACGCCCAGTCCGGCCGCGCACCGCGAACGTGGGCCTCAGCGAGGGAGTGCAGGAAACGGTCCAGCCCGCCGTCCTCGCGGCGCAGCGAGCCGATCACCGCCGTGCCGCTGAACCCGGCCGCGTCGATCGTCTCCTGAAGCGACACCGCCAAACCAGGATGCGGACTCGGTTCCACGAACATCCGGAAACCATCCGCCAGCAAAGCCTCCGCTGTCCGTCCGAAGTGGACAGTCTCGCGCAGGTTCCGGTACCAGTACGCGGCGTCCAGCTCCGTCCCCTCGACGACGCGCGCGTGCACCGTGGAGTAGAACGGAACCGTGGACGCCGTCGGCTTCGTCGAAGCCAGCACGTCCAACAGCTGCTCGCGAATCGCTTCCACGGCAACGGAGTGCGAGGCGTAGTCCACCGGAACGCGCCGAGTGCGAACGCCCTGGTCGGTGAGTTCGGTGATGATCCGCTCCACCTCGCCTACGGTGCCGGCCAGCACCACCGAGCTCGGACCGTTCACCGCCGCCACTGACACCCCGCGACCGGTCAGCAATGGCTCCACGCGCTCACGCGGCAGGCCGACCGACACCATCGCGCCACCGCCCGCGATCGCGGTGATCGCCTTGGAACGCAGTGCCACCACGCGCGCAGCGTCCTCAATGGACAGTGCTCCCGCGACGCAGGCCGCCGCGATCTCGCCCTGCGAGTGCCCGACCACCGCGTCGGGCACGATTCCGCAGGAGCGCCACAGCTCGGCGAGCGCGACCATCACCGCCCACGTCAGCGGCTGCACCACATCCACCCGGTCCAGCTCCGATGCTCGCAGTGCGGTCTGCGGCGACCAGTCCACGAACGGTTCCAGCGCGGCGAAGCACTCCGCCAAGCGCTCGGCGAACACCGGTGCGGACTTCGCCAGCTCCAGGCCCATTCCGACCCATTGCGAGCCCTGCCCGGGGAAGACGAACACCGTCCGGCCCGCCACGTCGGCGACCCCGCGCGCCACCCGCGCCGACGGGCGGCCTTCCGCCAGCGCGGCCAAGCCCTCCAGCAGCTCCTCCCGCCGCGACCCGACGACGGCAGCCCGGCGGTCGAAGGCGGTTCGCGTTGTGGCCAAGGAGAGACCGACGTCGGCGGGGGAGAGATCCGGCCGCTCGCGCACCCACCGCGCCAGCCGCTGAGCCTGCTGCCGGAGCGCTTCGCCGCCGCGCCCGCTGAGCACCCACAGCGCTGGCCCGGTCGATGCTTCGCGCTCGCGGTCGAGCCGCAGCGGAGCCTCTTGGACGATCACGTGCGCGTTGGTCCCGCTGATCCCGAACGACGACACACCCGCGCGGCGCGGCCGGTCACCGCAGGTCCAGGGCTCCGCCGCGGTCAGCAACCGGATCTGCCCGGCCGACCAGTCCACGTGCGGGGTCGGCCGGTCCACGTGCAGCGTTCGCGGCAGGCGCTCGTGCTGGAGGGAGAGCACCACCTTGATCAGCCCGGCCACCCCGGCGGCGGCTTGGGCGTGGCCGAGGTTGGACTTCAGCGATCCCAGCCACAGCGGGTGCTCGCGGTCCCGCCCGTAGGTGGCCAGCAGCGCCTCTGCCTCGATCGGGTCACCGAGCCGCGTTCCCGTTCCGTGCGCCTCCACGACGTCCACATCGGACGGTCGCAGGCGCGCCTCCGCCAGTGCCCGGCGGATCACCCGCTCCTGCGCGGGCCCGCTCGGCGCGGTCAGCCCGTTCGACGCGCCGTCCTGGCCGATCGCCGAACCCCGCACCAGCGCGAGCACCCGCCTGCCGTCGCGCTCCGCATCCGAGAGGCGCTGGAGCACCAGCAGCCCCGCGCCCTCCGCCCACGCCGTGCCGTCGGCCCCGGCGGCGAAGGACTTGCACCGCCCGTCCGGCGCCAGCCCGCGCTGCCGGCTGAACTCGATGAACATGCCGGGGTGCGGCATCGCGGTCACCCCGCCGGCCAACGCCAACGAGCACTCGCCCAGCCGCAGCGCGCGGCACGCCTGGTGCACGGCCACCAGCGACGACGAGCACGCGGTGTCGATGCTGACCGCTGGCCCCTGCAACCCGAGCCGGTAGGCGATCCGCCCCGAGGCCACGCTGGTGACCGAGCCCGTCAACGCGAAGCCTTCGAGGTGTTCGGGCACCTGGTCCAGCCGCGGCCCGTACGCCCAGTCCGCGATCCCGACGTAGACCCCGGTGTCGCTGCCCCGCAACGACACCGGGTCGATCCCCGCCCGCTCGAACGCCTCCCACGCCGACTCCAGCAGCAGGCGCTGCTGCGGGTCCATCGCCAGCGCCTCGCGCTCCCCGATCCCGAAGAACCCGGCGTCGAACTCCGCGAGGCCGTCGAGAAACCCGCCGAACCGGGTCATGGAGGTCCCCGGGCGGTCCGGGTCCGGGTCGTGGAGGTGGTCCAGGTCCCAACCCCGGTCCGAGGGCAGCGGGCCGATCGCGTCGCCGTCTCCGTCCAGCAGCCGCCACAGCTCCTCCGGGCTCGCGACCCCTCCGGGCAACCTGCACGCCATCCCCACGACGGCGATCGGCTCCTCGGCGCGGTCGGCCGCCTCCCGCAGGCGCTCGTTCTCCACCAGGGAAGCGCGCAGGGCCTCGACGAGGCGTGCTGAGCTGACGTCGGTCACGGCCGTCAAACAAGCAGACGAATCGCGCCAGGACAAGGCACTTCACAGGTCCTTCGCCGTTCTCCGAACCCGAACGCCGCTCCGGTCCTCAGCTGTGCGGGGTGGGGCGGTAGAGCAGTTCCTGGGTGTGGCCGTCGAGCGTGCGGCTCTCGATCAGTTCCAGATCGAAGTCGGCCGCGCCCAAGAAGATCGGTGCCGCCCCGGTCCGGCCGCTGAGCACGGGGAAGATCGTCAGCTGCACGAAGTCCACCAGCCCGGCCGCCATCAGCGCGCGGTTCATCGAAAGGCTGCCGTGCGAGCGGAGCGGCACCGCCGACTCCTCCTTCAGCCTCGCCACGACGTCGACGGCGTTTCCGCTGATCAGGGTCGCGTCCGGCCAGTCGAGCGGGCCCGTGAGCGAGGTCGAGACCACCGTCGTCGGCATGCTCCGCATCCGGCCGTTCACCGGGTCGATGTCGGACTCGGCGATCGGGCCCAGCATCTCCTGGAACTGCCGGAAGGTGTTGGCACCGAGAACCATTCGCTGCTGCTCGCGGTACTGGGTGAGACGGCGTTCCAGGAACTCCGGGCCGTGCTTGCTCCAGTAGCCGCCCCAGTCGCCCTCCTCGTTGTAGGAGCCGAAGCCGTCGACGGTGGACAGGACGTCGAAGGTGTAGGTCGTGGTCATGGCGTGCTCCTCTGCTCGGTGTCTCTCACCCTGGCTACGAACGGGCTCGACCCGAATCGACACCGCGCCGGAAGTAGGTTCATGCATCGATTCACTACTGAATCGGTGCAGTCGTGCTTCGGCCGTGGTGAAACTGAGATCGGTGAAGGAAGTTCACCGTGGCAGACTGGCCGCCATGACCCTCGATCAGCGGTTGATCGATGTAGCGACGGAGTTGCTCGACCGCCGCTGGCCACTCGCCGACTTCGCCGTGGCCGCCGCCGTGCGCCTGGAGGACGGCGAGATCATCACCAGCGTCGGCCTCGACAACATCAACGCGGGCGCCGGGCTGTGCGCGGAGACCGGCGCGCTGTGCCAGGCGTACACGATGGACAGGCGCGTCACCGCGTCCGCGTGCGTGTGCCGCAACGACGGGGCGGTCGGAATCCTCGCGCCCTGCGGGATCTGCCAGGAACGGCTCGCGCTGTGGGGACCCGACGTCCAGGTCGCCGTCGCCGACCGGACCGCGCCCGGTGGCTGGAGCGCCCGCACGCTGGCCGAGCTCAACCCCTTCTACTGGGCCACCCACTTCACCGACGGGACCGCCTGGCCCGCCACTGCCGACCACGCCTGAGCGCTGGTGCGGTATTTCGGCTGCGCCGCAGCGGGTGGGCGTGGGGAGAATGCCGGGTGGACCTCGTCGAGATCGTTCAGGGTGACATCACCGAGCAGCACGTCGACGTCGTGGTGAACGCGGCCAACTCCTCCCTGCTGGGCGGCGGGGGAGTGGACGGCGCGATCCACCGCAAGGGCGGCCCGGCGATCCTGGAGGACTGCCGCAAGCTGCGCGCCGGGCACTACGGGCGCGGGCTCAAGACGGGGCAGGCGGTGGCGACAACGGCGGGGAGGCTGCCCGCGCGGTGGGTCGTGCACACGGTCGGGCCGGTGTGGTCGGCGACGGAGGACCGCTCGGGACTGCTGGCCGACTGCTACCGCAACTCCATGCTCGTGGCGGCGGAGCTCGGGGCGCGCAGCGTCGCGTTCCCGGCGATCTCCACAGGGATCTACCGCTGGCCCGTCGAGTCCGCCGCGAAGATCGCGCTGAGCGCGCTCGCCGAGGAAGTCCCAGGTATCGCCTCAGTGCGCTTGGTACTGTTCGACAAGAAGACGCTCGATGTGTTCGAAGCCGTGCACCGCGCGAATTCGCAGGACGAAAAATAAGATTGACGCGGCGGGCGCGCGCGGTGATGATGGTGTCAACACAAGCGATACGAGGAGCGGTCATGGCGAGCACGGGGACGCGAGAGGCGCAGTGGCCCTATCAGGCCGCCGCGACCGCCGCGCACGTGTCGCAGGCCGTGTCCTGGCAGGTCCAGGCCTCCTCCGTTGACGCGGACTCCCCGCCGTGAACCCGAACGGGTCATGACGGGGAGCCGCCCATCGGGAAACCGATCCGGGCGGCTTTCTTCATTCGCGTTCTCAAATTCCGGCCGATGAGCTTCGGAAGCGGAACGACCTCCAAAGTCGTTTCCCGGGGGTTCGACTCCCTCCATCGGTGCGCGGTTTCGCAGTTCATTGACATCTGAACACGCATTTCGATTCTTGGTGGAGATGGGGCTGTTGGAGCCCCGCCCGGCTGTAACCCGGGAGCCCGCGCGGCACAGGGGGTTCGACTCCCTCCTCCACCACGGGCCGCGGCGCGCCTCGGGCGCCGCGGCACCCCACGCTCACGCCACCCGGCGGTGACGTGAGCCGATGCTCGTTGGTCCAGTCGGCATGGACACCGCGCTCTGGACGCGGGGACCGAGGTTCGAACCCTCGACGGGCAGCGAGAACGACGATGGAGGGCTGGCCGCGCGCCCTCCGCGCACGACACCACGGCAGCACCGAGGAAGTGTTGCCGCACAAGGAGGATTGGCCGAGTCCGGGATGACAGCCGTCTCGAAAACGGTGGTCGGGCGTGCAGAGCGCCCGCGCAGGTTCGAATCCTGCGTCCTCCGCGGGGAACGCGCCGGGCGCAGACGATCCTTGCACGATCGTCCTGGAGGGTTCGACACCCTCGTTCTCCACCGAGCGCGTGTGGCTCAGCGGCGAGAGCACCCCGTTCACATCGGGGAGATCCCAGGTTCGAGTCCTGGCACGCGCACCGCACGTCCCGTGGCTCAGCCGGTAGAGCGTCCGCTCGACATGCGGAAGGTCCCAGGTTCGAACCCTGGCGGGACGACTGTGACCGAAGCCGAAGGAGTCGAGGCGCCAGATTGTGGATCTGATCCGGTCGGTCACCCCATTCCGCACCACGGTGCCGGATGGCACTGAGTACTCCTCGCAGCGGACGGGGACGAGGTCATCGAGGTGCCGGCCCCCGGGTAGCGGCGGCGAGGATGTTGCGGGCCATGCCGCCGAAGACGATTCCGTGGAAGGGCCACACGGCCCACCAGTAGAGGTGGCCGAGCAGGCCGTGCGGGAGGAAGACGGCGCGCTGCCGGTAGACGGAGCCGCCGGGAGCCTCGGCGACGGACAGCTCCAGCCACGCCTTGCCGGGGACGCGCATCTCGGCGCGCAGCCGGAGCAGGGAGCCGTGTTCGATCTCCTCCACGCGCCACCAGTCGAGCGCTTCGCCGGTGTGCAGGACGCGGGGGTCGCGGCGGCCGCGGCGCAGGCCGACTCCGCCGACGGCGCGGTCGAGCCACCCGCGCACGGCCCAGGCCAAGGGAAAGGAGTACCAGCCGTTCTCGCCGCCGATGCCCTCGATCACCCGCCACACGGCCGGTTGGGCGGCAGCGGAGCGCTGTTCGCGCACGTCGGTGTAGACGGAGCCGCCGGACCACGCGGGGTCGCTGGGCAGCGGTTCGGACGGGGCGCCTGCGGGGGAGGCGTTGGACCACCGGGTCTCCACGGCGCCGTCGCGGATCTTGGCGAGCGCCAGCTCGACGGCGCGCGCGTAGCCGGTGAGCCCGCCAGGGGGCTGGGGGAGATGGGCGTCGATGTCGTGCTCGGAGCGGACGACCTCGTGCACGAGCGAGTCGACCAGCGGCCGCGCGATCGAAGCGGGAACGGGGGTGACCCAGTTGACCCAGTGCGAGGACAGCCGGGGGCTGAGCACGGGAACGGGGATGATCACGCGCTTGGGCAGCCCGGCGATCCGCGCGTAGCGGCGCATCATCTCCACGTAGGTGAGCACGTCGGGGCCGCCGATGTCGAAGGCGCGGTTGACCTCGGCGGGCAGGTCGACGGCGCGGACGAGGTAGTGCAGCACGTCGCGCACGGCGATCGGCTGGATGCGGTTGTGCACCCACTTCGGCGTGATCATCGCGGGCAGGCGCTCGGTCAGGTAGCGCAGCATCTCGAAGCTCGCCGAGCCGGAGCCGATGACCACGGCGGCGCGCAGGACGGCCGTCGGCACGCCGGAGCGCAGGAAGATCTCACCGACCTCGGCGCGCGAGGCGAGGTGGTCCGACAGCTCGTTCCCGGCGGGCGTGATCCCGCCGAGGTAGACCAAGCGCCGCACACCGTTCGAGCGCGCGCAGTCGGCCACAGTCCGGGCAGCACGCTGGTCGATCTTGGCGAAGTCCTTGTGGTTCAACGAGTGCACCAGGTAGTGCACGACGTCGACGTCCTCGGTCGCCGCCCGCACCGAAGCTTCGTCGAGCACGTCGCCGCGCACGACCTCGACCTGCCGCGCCCACGGCACGTCGCGCAGCTTGCCGGGGTCTCGCACCAGGCACCGCACTTCGTGGCCCTCGGCGAGCAGCAGCGGCACGAGTCGTCCGCCGAGGTATCCGGTCGCTCCAGTCGCCAGGCATCGCATGGGCCCAGCCTTGTCGTTGTCGCCCGATCGTGCAGGTTCAGAACTGTTCGCGATCGAGTTCCTGCTCGACAACCGCCTCAATGTCGTCGAGCCGTCGCAGCCCGCTGAGCGCGCGGGTCATCCGGTGGTTGCCGTGCAGTTCGCGCGCGTTGCCGTGCAGCCACGCCCAGTACCCCGCGGTGAACGGGCACGCCTGCTCGCCGAGGCGCTTGCGCGGGTCGTAGGTGCAGGTCGAGCAGTGATCGCTCATGCGGTTCACGTAGGCGCCACCGGACAGGTAGGGCTTCGTGGCCATCAAGCCGCCATCGGCGTGCTGGCTCATGCCGACGACGTTCACCGGCATCACCCACGGGAACCCGTCGACGAAGGACGTGGTGAACCAGTCGCTCAGCTCGGCGGGGTCGTAGCCGCGTTGCAGGCCGTGGTTGCCCAGCACCATCAGCCGCTGGATGTGGTGCACCCAGCCGCGATCGCGCACACCGGTCAACGCGGACTTGAGGCACTTCGCCCGCACAGCACCGGGATCGAGTTCGGCCCACCACTCCGGGAGCCGGACGCGAGCGCGGAAACCGTTGTTGCGCTTGTACTCCGGGCCGAAGTGCCAGTACAGGTGCCACACGTACTCACGCCAGCCCAGGACCTGCCGGACGAAGCCCTCGACGCTGCTCAGCGGCGCGTCACCGACCCGGCGCTCGGCCGCGCGGACGACGTCGAGCGGCTGCAGCAACCCCAGGTTCAGCGGCACGGACAGCAGCGAGTGCGCCATCGCCCAGTCCTCGCCGAGGATCGCGTCCTCGTGCGGCCCGAACGCGGCGAGCCGGTGCCGCAGGAAGTGCTCCAACGCCGTGCTCGCCTCCGCCGAGGTGACCGGGAACAGGCGAGGACCATCCCGGCCGACGGTATCGAGCCCCATCGCGTCGAGGTCGGCGCGGACCCGCTCGTCGACCTCGTCCTCCTCCGGCCACCACGGCGGCTCCACAGGCAGCCTGGAAGCTCCCTTCGGCGGGGGTTCGCGGTTGTCGGCGTCGAAGTTCCACCGTCCGCCCACGGGCTCGCCCGCGTCCATGAGCACGTCGAACCGCTGGCGCTGGTCGCGGTAGAAGTCCTCCATCAGGAAGCGTTCTCGCCCGCGTGCCCACTCGGCGAACTCCTTGCGGGACAAGGCGAATCCTGGTGTCGGCAGCACCTCCGCGACGAGTCCGTCACGTTCGAGCGCCCGCACCAGATCCTCAGCTGCGTGCGAACCGGGCTCGTGCACGGCGACGGGGCGCCCGTACTCCGCCAGCGCCTCGCGGTAGGTGGTGGCGCGGATCAGCGTCGCGCGCTCGCCGAGTTCTTCAGCGAGGTGCCGCATCCCGGACAGCACCAGGTGCAGCTTCTGCCGGTGGTACGGTCGCCGCCGCAGCGCGTTCTCGGACTCGATGAGCAGCACTTCGCGCGCGCCCTGGTGGAAGTGCGCCCCGAGCTGGTCTCCGAACAGCCACAGTGGACGGTCGCTCTCGGTCATCGAGCCATTCTCGCAGTCCAGCGGCAGACCGACACGGTAGTGCGAAACGGGTGCCGGTACGGTTCGCCGATATGTCGTCGAGCGCGCCCGCCCGCGTAGGCCGTCCGGTCATCCTGCTGCTGGTCCTGGCCGCGCTGCCGGTCGCGGCGATGCTGTTCGAAGTGCTGCGCTCGCCGCGCCTGCACTTCCTGGACTACTGGTCGGTCTTCACGAGGGTCACCAACGACGACGGCAGCCTGTACCCGCGCGGCGTGCTGACGTACCAGAACGAGCACCCGATGTTCTTGCCCGGCTTGCTGTTCTGGCTGGAGGCGAAGCTGCTCGGCGGCTACAACCAGGTGCTCGGGCTGATCGATGTGATCATGGTCAGCTCGACCGTGCTCCTGCTGCACCGACTGCTGCCCCGCGAACTGGGCGACACCAAGCGCGCCGCGCTGACGGCCGGGTTCTCGTTCCTGTTGTTCACCACGAGCGGCCTGCACAACTTCTCCTTCGGCTTCAGCGGGATCGGGTGGTTGTCGGCGAACCTGGCCGCGGTGGGCGCGCTCGTGCTCGCGTGGCGGGGCAGGCGGTTCGGCGCGATCGCGGTCGGACTGCTTGGATGTGCTTGCTACGGAACAGCTTTCGCGGTGTGGCCCGCGCTCGCGTTGGTGAACTGGCTGCGGCGGGAGCGCGCGCGGTGGGTGGTCGGTCCGCTCGCGATCGGCGTGGTGGTCGTGCTCGGCTGGGCGATGACCTACGGCCCGAAACCGAGCCTGGACAAGGGCGACCTGCTCGGCCTGGACAGCTACCTGTCGGCGGTGGCGGCGGCGCTGGGCCAGTTGTGGTCGACCAACCAGGACGTGGCGACCGGCGCGGGAGTGCTGACGGGCCTGCTGGTGGCGGGCTTCGCCGGGCTGGCCGTGCGCAGGCGACTCGCGGACGACGTCCAGCACCCGCAGACACCGTGGATCGGCGTGGCGGTGTACGCGGCGGGCGCGGCGGTGATGATCAGTGCGGCGCGCGCAGGAGCTGGCTTGGACATCGCTTCGACCAGCCGTTATGCGTCGATTCCGGCGTTGGCCGCGTGCGCGGCGCTCGCGCTCGTGGTGATCAGCTGGCCGAAGGTCAGCGCCATCCGAGTTGCCGGGGCGGCGGTCGCGGTCGGACTCGTGACCTACGCGATCGGCAGCGTGCAGGCGGGGCACGTGCGCGCGCAGTACGCGAAGCAGGACCTGCTCGCGATCGCCATGCGCACGGATGCGACGACGATGGTCACGCAGCTGCGGGCGAAGGTCGCCGCGTTGCCCGCCGCGCGTGCGTTGGGGCTGTATCCGTTCAACGAGGACTTCAGCCTGGGCTGCGGTGGCCACGAGCTGGGCCAGGTGATCGGAGCGGACGCGCTCACGCCGGTGCGGGGCGTGTCGGCGACCGAGCGCACGGGCGGCAACCTGGACAGCCCCGCGGTCGGCGACTCCTTGATCAACGGGTGGGCGATGGTGGCGGACAAGCGCGTCGACTGCGTGCTGGTGCTGGACGGCGCGGGCACGGTGGTCGGCGGCGGGGTCACCGGCGTGCCGCGGCCGGATGTCGCGCAGACGCTCGGAGCCGCGGACCCGCGCCTGGGCTTCACCGCCATCGCGGGTCCGGGTACAGCGGGGGACCGCGTCGTCGTGTCGGCGGGTGGACGGCTCTACCAGCTGGCGTCGGGATAGATTCCGGCGGTGCGCGAGGACCAGGCGGAGACCGCCACCGTGATGACCGATCGCCGGGACCGCTGGCTGGAGCTGGGGTTGCTGGCCCTCACCGCGGTCCCCGTGATGATCATGGTGGTCGAGGTGCTGCGCTCGCCCATGCTCAACTTCCTTGACTTCTGGTCGATGTTGGGCAACGCCACCAACGACGACGGCTCGCTGCACCCGAGCGGCCTGGTGAACCTGCACAATGAGCACCCCTTCGTCTGGCCGGGCCTGCTGTTCTGGATCGACATCCGCTTCCTCGGCGGCTCGAACCAGGCGCTGGGCATGGCCGTGGTGCTCGCGGCGGTGCTGATGGTGCTGGTGCTGAACCGCATGCTGCCCAAGGACCTCGATCGGGCGAAGCGCGCTGCGCTGACGATGGTCTTCGCGTTCCTGCTGTTGTCGCCGAGCGGTCTTGAGCTGTTCGGCATGAGCATGAACGGCGTGCACGGCCTGTCCGGCTACCTGCCGAGCGTGGTCGCGCTGCTCTTCGCGCACCGGGGCCGGACGGTGCTCGCGGTGATCGCCGCAGTTGTGGGGTGCCTCGGCTACGGCAGCGCGTTCCCGGTGTGGTTCGCGGTCGCTCTGGTGGCGTGGCTGCGGCGTGATCGCGGGTGGCAGATCGTGCTCCCGGCCGGGCTCGGCGTGGCGGTCGGGGTGTCGTGGTTGCTGGTCAAGCGGGCTGAGCACCTGCCGACTCCGGACAAGCCGCTCGGCGCGGAGAGCTACCTGTCGACCTTCGCGGAGACACTGGGTTCCCTGTGGTCCTCCGTCCGCGACGTCGCGGTCTTCGGCGGCGTGCTGACCGGGTTGATCCTGGTGGTGCTCGTGGCCGGAGTGCTGCGGGACCGCGTCGAGGACGGGGCCGTGCGGCGCGCGGCGGGCTGGGCGGGTCTTGGCCTGTACGCGGTGCTCGTCGCCGGGATGGTGAGCCTGTCGCGGATCAACCTCGCCACGCAGCTCGGCTCGACCAGCCGGTACGCGGTGATCCCGGCGCTGGCGATCTCCGCGCTGCTGGTGCTCGCGGTGCTGGCGTGGCAGCCCTCCAGCGGGTCGACGGCGTTCGCGGCCACGGCCGTCGCGCTGCTGACCTTCGCGATGGGCACGAAGGCGGCCGATACCGTGCGCGCGAACTACCCGGACCAGAACCTGCTCGCGATCGCTGTGCGCGTTGAGGCGCCGAGGACCATGGCGGAACTGCGCCTGGAACCGATCAGCGCGCTCAAGCCCGTGCGGGCACTGGGTGCCTACCCGTACTCGGACTCTTTCAGGCTGGGGTGCGGCCAGGAACTGGGTTCCAAAGTCGACCCAGCGCGCGTGCGCCCGATGCCCGATCCCGGCGCGGGGCGACCGACGCAGGGTCACCTGGAATCGGGTCCGCTGAAGGGGGACTCCGCGATCAGGGGGTGGGCGGTGATCGACCACCACCGCCCGGAGTGCGTGCTGGTGGTCGACGCGCAGGGCACGGTGGTCGGCGGCGGGATCGCCGGGCTGCCCCGGCCGGACGTGGCGAAAACCGTTGGCACCAGGGAAACCCGCTCCGGCTGGCGCGCGGTCACCGGCTCCGACGTTCCCGGTGGCAGCGTGCTCCTCGGCGCGGGAGGACAGTTCTACAAGGTCACTCCCGCGCCGTGAGGCTCATTTGAGCAGTGCCGGGGCGGGCTTGCCGCCGGTCATGGACAGCGCGCCCTTGACGCACCTGGCCAGCAGCCACCAGTTGGCGGGCTTCTTCAGGTCCAGCCCGCCGATGAGCTGGCGGAGCAGGGTGAGCGAGTCGAAGTAGATCCGCTCGCAGACCAGCGTCTCGTTCTCGTCGAAGATGAAGTACGCCGTCATCCGGGTGCGGAACGTGCTGCCGGTGGCCGGGATCTTGCCGAGCGGGCCGAGGTGCGTGCCCATCAGCCAGAACTCCACGACGATCGCGTCATCGGTGTGCCGCAGCTTGATGATCTCGTGGTGCTGGTCGGGGAACGCCGTGCGCGTCTCGTTGTAGTACCCGCGCACCGCGGCGTCGCCGTCGTGCAGGGTCATCGTCGCGATGATCTCGTAGCGCGGGTGCGGGAACGTCGACAGCACGTCGTCCCAGCGGTGGTCGACCTCGTCCTGGAAGTGGTCGAGCACGAGCTTCTCGCGGGCGGCGCGGACCTCGTCGGTGAGCATGGTCTTCCTCAGCTGAGCGTCTTGTGGGTGAACGTCGGGGTGGTGCCGGGGTTGGTCCACGCGGCGGTCAGCTCGCTGGACGGGAAGAACTGGAGGAACCGGGGATCGGCCTGGGAGCGGTCCACGATCGACTTCTCCAGGATGATCGAGTTGTACTGGTCCGCCGTGGTCTCCAGGGTGTTCGCGTTGAGCACGACCTCCTGCTGCCACGCGCGCGCCCACTTCGCGATGCCGGGCAGGCGGCTGTGCTCCGGCGTCAGGCACTCGGCGGCGATCACGTTCTCGCTGCTGGCCCAGATGCCGGTGGAGGTGTTGAGCACCAACGTCTGGTTGCCGAAGACGTGCCCTGGGGTACTGAGCACCGCGACGCCGGGACCGAGTACCAGTCCGCCGTCGGCCGCCAGGAACGCCTCCGCTGGCACGTCGTCGAAGGCGCTGACCTGGTACCAAGGGCGCTGCAACGGGTGCAGGTTCGCCATCCCGGCCAGCTCGTCGCGCTGCACGATCACCTTGGCGTTGGGGAAGAACGCCTCGCGCGGGTTCGCCGTGGTGCCGATCCAGCGGCGCAGGTCCTGCGTGTGCAGGTGGTCGAACATCAGGTAGTCGACCTCCTCCGGCCGGATGCCGATGCGGGCCAGGTGGTGCTGGACCGTGCCGTGCCGGGTGACCGCGAGCTTTTCCATGAAGTTCGGCAGCCGCGCCTTGAGCGCCGCGAAGTACGGCGTGTTCTCGCCGCGCTCCACGTCGCTGGGCTCGAACAACAGCGTCCGCTGGCGGCCGTCGCTCTCGTGCCAGCGGATCACCAGCATCCGGTTGGTGATCGACAGGAACGGCGCGATCGCGCGGCTCGCGCGGAACAACCCGAAGCGCGTCGGGTAGGGCAGCGTCACCAGGTCGCACGTGATCACGCTGTCCGGGGTGCCCGTCGCCGAGAACTCCCTGCGGAAGTCCGCCGCGCGGGTGCGCGCCCACGCCAGCTTCGCGCCGAAGCCGCCCGGGACGCCGGGCAGGGCGTCGAACACCTCGACCGCCGCGCCGAGGCTGGGCAGTGCTGCGACGTCGGCGGGATCGAACACGCGGGCCTCCCTGTGTACTTACGCTGTAAGTCACAGCGAAGCACTTACACTGTAAGTCCGTCAACTGGAAGGCGCGTGCGATGGAGCCCCGCGACAAGGTGACTCGCGAGAAGGTGCTGGCAGCGGCCCTGACCCTGGTCGAGGAGAACGGCATCGAGGGCTTGAGCATGCGCAAGCTCGCCGCCGCCGTCGGCGTGGAGGCGATGTCGCTCTACAACCACGTGCCCAACAAGGACGCCGTCATCGACGGCATCGCCGAGCTGGTCATCCAGCGCATGGTCCTGCCCGAACCCACCGGCTCGTGGAAGGCCGACCTGCGCGCCCTCGCCGACGCTTTCCGCGCTGCCGCCACCGGCCACCCGCACGCCGCGCGCCTGCTCCTCACTCGACAACTCGTCTCCGGTGGCAGCCTCGCCGCGTCGAACGCCGCCCTCGCCGCGCTCCGCGCCGCCGGGTTCTCCTCCTCGGAGGCCGTCCACGCCCTGCGCGCCGTCTTGGCGTTCCTCGTCGGCACCGTGCTGCGCGAGGTCGAGTCCACCCCCGCCTTCGACGGCTCCGACGCTTCGGCCGTAGCCCGGCGCGAGGCCGACCTCTCGGCGGGCCCGTTCCCGGCGCTCGCCGAATCCGCGCCTTTCTTGGCGTCGTGCGACCACGAGCGCGAGTACCAGTACGGCCTTGACCTCCTGCTCGTCGCCCTCGAATCCCGCCTGCCCGGCTGAGGTGCTGGCCTGATGCCACCGAGGTTTGTCGGTCTTCAAGACCACCAACCCCCTTGGTGATCATCGTTAACCGCCGCAAACCCTGTACGGCAGAGGGTTTGCGGCGGTTGAAGACCGCGAAGAGCGGGGTTGTGGGTACTTGAAGACCGGCAAACTCCGGCCGTCTCGCTGGAAGCACCCCTGGCTGCCGTAGTGCTAGAGGACGACCGGAGCGCAGAGGGACCACCCCCGCTCGCGCGGGGAAGACTCCGGCTCCGACATGCCTGTGACCGTGAGGCGGGACCACCCCCGCTCGCGCGGGGAAGACACTTGTTGAGCTGGCGGTTTGTCGGCGTGCGGTTGGTCTTTGCATGGGTTTCGGCGGTGGAGATAGATGGTGGACTACGAGCTGCTGGGCTGAAAGGCCCGGGGGCGTTGCGGCGGGGCTTCAGGACTGCCGAACCGCCTTGGTGATCATCGCTGACCGCCCCAAACCCGGCGTCGCAGAGTGCTTGGGTGGTTGAAGACCGGCGAACGCGGTGCGGCCGGACGCGCTCTGGCTGGGGCAATGCGACGGGGGTGGCCCGGGCTGGGCGGCCTGATGTGGCCAGGGGGTGACATCGATGATCCGGAGGGTTGGTGGGACTGCTTGCCCTCCACGCGGAAAGCCGTGCACAGCTGAGTGGGGCGGCCGGGGGCGGGGATGACGGCTGAGCGGCAAAAATCATCAGGCGGATGCCACCTCAGGATGATGTGTGAACAAGTTTCTCAATCTATTGGACTTCGCCGTAGTGGCTTGTGGGATGGTGCGGTTGCCGGGGGCGGAGTGCGAATCGAAGATTCTGATTCCTCTTGCAATGATGCGTAGCCTGAGTCAATGACGTCAGTATTTGTATGTAAATCTAATTGCGCCGAATGGCGGCGGCGGGGTTGGTAGCGTGATGACTAGCCTTTCGGATGGATCTTCGCGTTCTGGGCTTTGGGTGCACTGCCCGAACAGGGATTCACTTGGTTGATGGGCCGTTTACCTGGGGAGGAGCGGCATGTTTCTGGTTGAGCGGGACGATGAGTTGCGGATTCTGCGCGATCTGCTCGCCGAGTGCGCGGACGGGCGCGGCAGGGTCGTCGTCGTCTCGGGCGGGGCCGCGGTGGGCAAGACGGAGCTGGTCAACGCGGTCACCGAGGAGGCCCTCGACGCGGGCGCGGTGGTGCTGGCGGCGACGGGTTCGCGTGCGGAGCGGTGCCTGCCGTTCGGGTTCCTTCACCAACTGCTGCAAGGGATTCCGGCGGACACGGGCGGTATCGCCCGGTTGCTCGCCGCGCACGCGGGCGGGCCGGAGACCGGCGGGGGCGACGTCATCCCGCAGGAGCACGCGCAGATCGCCCACGAGGTGTGCTCACTGCTGTTCGCGGCGGCGCGGCAGCAGCCGGTCATCCTCACCCTCGATGACCTGAATCACGCGGACACCGCTTCGCTGCGGTGCGTTCTCTTTTTGCTGCGGCGACTGCGGTCGGCCCGCGTGATGGTAATTGTCACCGAAGGGGAGAGTTCTACCCCGTCCTATCTGCACTTTCGGGCCGAGTTGTTGCGGCAGCCCTACTGCCAGCGCGTCCGGCTCTTTCCGTTCACGCCCGCCGGGGTCATGCGGCGACTGGCCGCCGAACTGGGAGAAGAGGCAACGAACGAGACCACTCCGACCTATTTCGCGGCCAGTGGCGGAAACCCGCTGCTGCTCAACGCGCTGATCGAAGGATATCGCGCGGCGCGCCGGGAGCTGCCGACGGGGGTGAGTCCGGAACCGGTGGTCGGCGACGGTTATCGGCAGGCGGTGCTGGCCTGCCTCTACCGCTGCGAGCCGCCGGTGGCGGAGGTCGCGGCGGGGCTGGCGGTGCTGCACGAGGCCGCGACGCCGTCGATGCTGCACCGGCTGCTGGACCTGGAGCCCGAAGCGGTCATCCAGGCGATCCAGACGTTGAACATGGCCGGACTGCTGGAGCGCGGACGGCTGCGCCACGCGGCCGCGCGCGCGGCGGTGCTGGAGAACCTGCCCGCGACGGAGCGCACGGAACTGCACGTGCGCGCGGCGTGGCTGCTGCGGGCAGATCAGGGTGAGCCGGTGACGATCGCGCGCCTGCTGCTCGCGGTGGGCTGGGACCAGGACCCGGCCGTGGTGCCGATCCTGGAGGAAGCCGCCGAAGCCGCGCTCGCCGTGGACGATTCGGGGCTGGCGGTGCGCTGCCTGGAGCTGGCGCAGCTGGCGTGCTCGGGGCAGCGCCGTCGCGCGGTCGTGACGCTGCGGCTGGTCGAGGCGCTGTGGCTGGTCGCCCCGGCCGACGCCGCGCGGCACCTGGCGGGCCTGGTCGACCTCGCGGAGCTGGACCTGCTGGAGCAGACCGACCAGCTCTCGCTGCTGTCCTGCCTGCTGTGGTTCGGCCGGGTCGACGAAGCGAACCGGCTGCTGCTGCGCTGGGACGTGTCGGTGCCGGGCCGCGACGGGCAGATCACCCTGGTGCGGCACCAGTTGCTGGCGAGCTTCCCGCAGTTGCTCGCCCGGCTGCCCGCCGCGCCGCGTGTGGCGGAACTCGGTACCTCGCCGAACGGACTGCGCCCGACGCCGTCGGCCGCGGCCGTTCTGGCGAGGGCGCTGGCCAACGGCAACACCGACCAGATCGTGCTCGCGGCGGAGGAGGTCCTGCAGGCCACCCGGCTCAGCGCGGCGAACCTGGAGGCGATCGAGTTCGCGTTGATGGCGCTGGTCTACGCCGACCGGGCCGACCGCGCGGCGCACTACTGCGTGCCGCTGCTCGGCGAGGCGACCAGCCGCGAGGTGCCGACGTGGCGCGCGGTGCTGTCGCTGGTCAGCGCGGAGATCGCATTGCGGCACGGTGACCTGACCGAAGCCGACGAGCACGCGGCCGCGGCGCTGACCCACGTCGGCGTGCAGGGGCTGGGCGTGCGAGCGCGCTCGGCGCAGGGCATCAGGGTGCTGGCGCTGACCGAGATGGGCGAGCACTCCGCCGCCGCCGAGGTGCTGCGCCTTCCGGTGCCCGAGCTGATGTTGCGCTCGCGGTACAGCCTGCCGTACCTGCTCGCGCGCGGGGTGCACTTCCTCGCGACGGATCGGCCGCAGGCGGCCGAAGCGGACTTCCGCAGCTGTGGCTCGCTGATGACGCAGTGGGGCACCGACGCGCCCGCGCTGATCCCGTGGCGCTCCGAACTCGCCCAGGTGCAGGTGCGCCTCGGCGCGCGGGAGCAGGCGCGCGAACTCGCCGAACAGCAGCTCGGACGCTCCGCCGGTCTGCGTCGCGCGCGCGGGATCTCCCTGCGGGTCTTGGCTTCCACGGTGGAGCTGCGTCAGCGACCGGGGTTGCTGCGCCAGGCAGCCGACATCCTCCAAGCGTGCGGGGACCGGCTGGAGTTGGCCAAGACGCTCGCCGAACTCAGCCGCACGCACTACGCGCTCGGCGAGTTCTACCGCGCGAGGATGATGGTGCGCCGTGCCGTGCACCTGGCGCAGCAGTGCCACGCCGAGCGCACGGTCTGCGGCGATCTCCTCTCCCTGGCAAGGGAATCGTTGCCGTCGGACACCAAGAGCGCCACCGAGGTGAAGGGTCTCGCGCAGCTCAGCGAGGCGGAGCGCCGGGTCGCGGCACTCGCCGCGCGCGGGCACACCAACCGCGAAATAGGCCGCAAGCTGTTCATCACGGTCAGCACGGTCGAGCAGCACCTGACACGGGTCTACCGCAAGCTCAAGGTCAACAGCCGCGCGGACCTGCTGGTCTGGGAGAGCACCGAGAAGCCCAAGGCCCGCATCTGCTGAGAACCCCTTGTCAGGCAAGGAGTTCGACCGCCTTGACGATCTGGCCGGCGCCGTCCTCGGAGCGGATCTGCTCGCCGACGGCGTCGGCCACCGCGCTCAAGGACGGCTCGTGCGCCGCGCGGTGGACCAGCTCGCCGAGGCGCTCGGCGGTGAGCTTGCGCAGCGGGACCGAACCCGGGCTCACGCCGAGCTTCTTCAGGCGCGCGGCCCAGAACGGCTGGTCGGCGGTCAACGGCGTTGGCACAGCGGGAACTCCGGCGCGCAGCGCGGCTCCGGTAGTGCCAGCGCCGCCGTGGTGCACGACCGCGGCCATCTGCGGGAAGAGCCATTCGTGCGGCGCTTCGCCGATGGTGAGCACGTCGTCGTTGTCCGCGACCGCGAGGCCCGCCCAGCCCGCCTGCACGATCCCGCGCACCCCGGCCCGGCGCAGCGCGGCTGCGGTGATTTCGGAGAGCCGGTCACCGTCACCGGCGGCCATGCTGCCGAAGCTGACGAAGACCGGGGGCGGGCCGGAGGCGAGGAAGTCGGTCAGCTCGGCCGAGGGCGTCCAGTCCTCCCGCACGGCGGGCCACCAGTAGCCGCTGATCTCCAGGCCGGGCCGCCAGTCGCTCGGGCGGGGCACCACCTGGCGGCTGAAACCGTGGTGCACCGGGTAGTTCTCCTGGTGCATCGCGCGCAGCATCGCGTTGAGCCCCACGGCGGGAAGGCCGAGCCGGGCTTGGAAGTCGGCGAAGAAGCGCACGGTCGGCGCGGTCAGCGTCCGCAGCACGCCGTCGAGGTTGCGGTTGGCCCAGCGGCCCAGGTTCGGCAGCGACGCCTCGGCCGGGGGGAAGTCACCGGTGGGCGCCATCGCGGTGGGGAACAGCTCCAGCGCCATCGTGGGGATGCCGAGCGCCTTGCCGACCGCGTACCCCTGGGGGATGGTGAGGTGGTGCAGCAGGAGGAGATCGGCGTCCTCCGCGACGGTGAGCACGCCGTCGCACAGCTGCCGCATCAGCTCGACGTACTGGCGGGCCCCGGCCAGCGCCGCGCCCGCGCCGGTCTCCTCCCACGCGGAGTGCGAGGAGTCGGCTCCGCGCAGGTGCAGGAAGTCCAGGCCCGCCGCGCGCACCAGCGGTTCGTGGGCCTCGGCGGTCGCGACGGCGACCTCGTGGCCGACCTCGGCGAGCCGCCGACCGAGGCCGGTGAAGGGGACGACGTCCCCGCGCACACCGACCGCGGTGATGACGATCTTCATGATGGTGGTGCTCCCCGTCTGGGTCGGCGCTGCTTCCGCAACCAGGGAAACAGAGCCGACCCAGCGGGCGCGTCAGTCGCTCGACGATTTCACCGGCGCCTGAAGATCATCCTCATGACGGGGTTCAGCCTCGTCCTCGGCGGTGATGTGCCTGGGCATCAGGGCGCACGCGGCCACGGTGACGACCGCGACCAGCGCACCGCCGATGAGCCCGTTGAGCTGGATGCCGTCGATGAACGCCGCCCCGGAATCGGCCAGCAGCCGGGCGGCCAGATCCGGCGGGAGCGTGGCGGCCTCGGCGACCGCGGCGCTGGCGGACTCCCGCGCTGCGTTCATGGTCTGCTCGCTGATACCGGGGATGGAGCGCAGCGAGTCGGCGTACACCGAGAAGGCGATGCCGCCCATCACGGTGATGCCGACGCCGATGCCGAGCTCGTAGGTCGTCTCCTCGGTGGCCGCCGCGCTGCCGACGTGGTCGATGTGCGCGACGGTGAGCACCGCGTCGTTGGCCGCGATCATGGTCAGGCCGATGCCCGCGCCCAGCGCCACCATCATGGCCGCGATCGGCAGGTAGCCGCCCGCCTCCAGCGCGAGCCAGCTGCCGAACAGCGACAGCGAGGTCAGCCCCAGTCCCACGCCGAAGAGCAGGCGGTGGCCCCAGCGCAGCATCAGCATGCCGACGAAGGTGGACAGCACGATCGCCAGCAGCAGCGGCAACAGCGCGAAACCCGCGCGCATCGGGCTGTAGTGCAGCACCGACTGGAACAGCTGCTCCAGCACGAACATCACGCCGGACATGGCAAGCATCGCCACACCCGCCGAACCCACGCCGGTGCTGAAACCCCTGTTGCGGAACATGTTGAGGTCCAGCAGCGGGTGCGGAGCGCGGCGCAGCCACACGATCAGCGCGCCGAGCACCACGATCCCGCCGAGCAGCAGCAGCGCGGCGTTGAGGGTGAAGCCGGAGCTGGTCGCGGTCTTGATGCACAGCACGACGCAGCCGATGCCGAGCACGGAGAGCACCGAGCCGAGGACGTCGATGCCGCCGGGGCCGCTGGCGCGCGACTCCGGGACGAAGCGCAGCACCACCAGGGTCGCGACCGCGATCACCGGCACGTTGATCAGGAACACCGCGTGCCAGGTGAAGTGCTCCAAGAGGAATCCGCCCAGCAGCGGGCCGAGCGCGGCGCCGATGGAGAGCACCGCGCCGAGCACCGCGATGGCCAGCGTCCGCTCCTTGCGGTCGGGGAAGACCACCCTGGTGATCGACATGATCGCCGGCATGATCATCGCCCCGCCGACCGCCGTTCCCGCGCGGGCCGCGATCAGCAGTTCCGGGGTGGGCGCCCACGCCGCGAACAGCGAGTTCACCACGAACATCAGGAAGCCCAGCAGCAGGATCTTCTTGCGCCCGAAGCGATCGCTGACCGAGCCGGAGGTCAGCAGCAGCGCGGCCAGCAGCAACGGGTAGACGTCGTTCATCCACAGCAGCTGCGACAGGCTGGGCCGCAGGTCCTGGGTGATCGACGGGATCGCCAGGCCGAACACGGTGCTGTCGACGGTGACCAGCAGCTCGCTCATGGCCAGCGCGGCCAGGATGCCCCAGCGGGCCTTGCCTAATTTGATCATGTTTCGCGGTCCCCTAAGCGGTGCTCAATCATCTGGTAACTCCACGGGGGCGATCTGGTCGAAGACGTCACCCGGTCCCGGATTGCCCGGCGCGGTCGCGCCGCCCAGGTGGGTGAGCACGCCCCAGACCGCGTTGAGCGCCGTGGTCACCGCGCCCTCGGCGAAGCCCGCGGTCCACGAGATGTCGTCCCCCGCAAGGAAGAACCCCCGATGGCCGGTGGCGAGCCCGTCCTGCTTGAAGTGGGTGTACAACCGGCGCTGGTAACGGTAGTGGCCCGGCAGGTTGGCCTTGAACGCGCCCATGAAGTAGGGCTCGTTCTCCCAGGTGATCGTCACCGGCGGGGCGATCACGTGGGAGCGGATGTCCACCCCGGGGTAGATGGCCGCCAGCGAGCCGAGCACGACCTCCAGCCGCTCGTCGGCGGGCAGCGCGGCGAACTTCAGCGAATCGTCGTTCCAGGTGTAGGACAAGCACATCACGCCTGGTCGGTCGGGTCCGTCGTCGAAGAGGTAGACCCCGCGCGGCATCCGGTCGGTGAGCGTCATGCTCATCAGCTCGCGGCCGGTGGCGGGGTCGGTGTCGCGCCAGAACGGGCGGTCGGTGAGCACGAAGAGCTTGGAGCTGCCCATGTAGTGCGTGCGCTCCACCGCGGTCCACACCGGGCCCGGCAGCAGGGATTCCGAGCAGCGGATCTTCGACAGCAACATCCAGTTCTGCGCGGCGAAGACCGCGGCCGGGTACTCGCGGGCCACGCCTTCCTTGTCGTGCACCAGGAATCCGGTGCCGACGCGGTCGATCGCGGTCACCGCCGGGCGGTGCCGACCACCGTGCAGCGACGCCAGCGAGGTACCGGTGGGCCAGTGCGCCATCCGCTCAGGGGCGTAGTCCCAGAGGCTGAGGGGAAGTTGTTGGCATCCGCCAAGAACGCGCCGGTGGTCCTCGTCCGCGCCGGTGTAGACCACGCGCAGGATCTCCAGCATGGAGTTCGGGAAGTCGGTGTCCCAGCCGCCGGTACCGAAGCCGACCTGGCCGAAGATCTCGCGGTGCCGGAAGGAGGCGAAGGACGGCGATGCCGACAGGAACCCGTAGAAGGAGACGTCGTCGAGCTTGGGCACCAGGCGGTTCCAGATCGCCTTGACGCCGGCGACGTCGCGCCTGCGGATCGCGGCGTCCATCATGGACAGTTCGGCGTGCTCGTGCAGCGCCTTCTCCCAGGCGTCGGCCACCTCCTGGTAGACCGTCGGCAGCTCGGCGGAGGTGCGCGCCCAGTGGCTCACCCCGTTGAGGTCGACCACGGTGCCGGGGGTGAAGGGGGACAACGGGTTCGGGAACGGCGCGGTGGACAGGCCGACGAGGTCCAGGTAGTGCCCGAGCGCGGTCGCCGAGGGCGGGAAGCGCATCGCGCCCATCTCCGCGACCGAGCCGGGGTGGCCCTCGAAGCTCGTGGAGCGCATCCGGCCGCCGAGCTGGTCGGCCTCGTGGACCACCGGGCGCAGGCCGAGCTTCATCAGCTCGTGCGCGGTCACCAGCCCGGAGAGGCCGCCGCCGATCACCGCGACCTCGGTTCCCAGCACGTGCTCCGGCACCCGGCCGAGCCCGGCGGGGTGGGCCAGCCAGTCGTCGTAGGCGAAGGGGAAGTCCGGGCCGAACATGGTCAGCGGGCCGGCGGGCTCGGGCAGGGCGTGCTGGTCGGTCAGCAGCGAGAGCATCGTGTGGTTCCCCCAGGAACGTGGTGGCCGGGCACCGCCGAGCGGAAAATGTTTGCGAAGATCTCGTGGCACTGCTCCTCGCGCACCGGTTCAACCCCGTGAACAACGGACTCCGGCATGCTCGCGACATTGTTGACCGAGGTGACCAGTCTATTCGCGGCGATGTCTCCGCGGTAATGGAGAGAGGCCGTTCGCGTTCCCGTGGATCAAGAACACTAATACGCGCTGCCTGAAGGACCGCAGCGTCCTCGATGGCAGTTGAGCGACGTTGAATCATCCTCAGGTTAGGACTGTGTCGCCGTAGCGACAACCCCTATACCTGCATGTTCGTCCGCGCGACGGGATCGGGTCATGTCGGTGTGAGTCACGTGTTAATGGTTTTTCGATTGTCTGCGATTTTTGCGAGGGCATGCGTGTCCAGCGGATTGGAAAAGCCCACGTTAACCCCGTTGTTATCGTTTCGTGTTCTTCGTGATAGGGGGTGTAAGGGCATCCTAAAGGGTGTCGTCCGTGAGCTGCCCGGACGTAGGTTTGTCGCGCCCGACTCTGTATGTGCAAGCACGCTGTGTGATTACTGGGGTCACCGTTCGACACCATTGTCGAATCGGCTGAAAAGCAGCGGTGTGCGGTTGGTGACGGCGCTCGGGCACGAGGTGGGAAGGAGTTCGATCCGATGACGGCAAAGTTCTTCGCCCTGGACTCGGTGCAGACCTTCGCGGAGTTCGAGCGCAACACCCTGCGAGTGGTGGAAGTGTTGCGCGCCAAGGGGATTCGGCCCGGCGACCGGGTGCTGCTGAAGGCCGGGAACTCCCTGGCCTACGTCGGCACGCTGTTCGCGCTGATGCACCTGGGCGCCTCGATCGTCCTGGTGGACCACCAGGAGCGCGCCGAGGAGACCCGCTTCATCGCCCGGCAGGCCGGCGCGGCGTGGTGCCTGGTGGACGACGACGCCCCGCTGCCGGAGGACGAGGACCGGATCTACCTCTACGAGCTGTTCGTCGCCGCGCTGGACGAGCACATCGCGTGGTCGAACTCCGAGCGGCGGCTGGACTTCGGGCCGTGGGGCGAGCGGGTGGACGGGCTGATCATGTGGTCCTCCGGCTCGACCGGAACGCCCAAGGGCATCGTGAAGTCCGGCGGGAAGTTCCTGCGCAACCTGGTGCGCAACGCCGACCACATGGGCCACCGGCGCGGTGACGTGCTGCTGCCGCTGCTGCCCTTCTCCCACCAGTACGGCCTGTCGATGGTGCTGATCGCGTGGCTGGCCAAGTGCTCGCTGGTGATCGCGCCGTACAAGCGGCTGGACCGCGCGCTGCGGCTGGCCGGGCAGACCGGGGTCACCGTCGTGGACGCCACGCCCGCGACCTACCGCAGCATCCTGAACCTCGCGGAACGCCGTCCCGCGCTGCGCGAGGAGCTGCGCACCGCGCGGATGCTCTGCGTCGGTGCCGCGCCGCTGGACCCGACGCTGGTGCCGCGCGCGGTCGCGACCTTCGGGCTGCCGCTGCTGGACAGCTACGGCAGCACCGAGATGGGCAACGTCGCCTTCGCCACCAACGAGAACCCGGTCGCGACCGGGCAGCCGATGGACGGCATCGACGTGCGCGTGATCAACGAGGACGGCGCCGAGGTGGTGCCCGGTGAGGTCGGCGAGCTGATCGTGCGCACGCCGGACATGATGGAGGGCTACCTCGGCCTGGACGGCGGGGTCGTCGAGGTCGCGCTGGACGACGGCTGGTTCCGCACCAACGACCTCGGGCACGTCGACGACGAGGGCAACGTCTTCGTCATCGGCCGCAAGTTCGCGGTGCAGCGCATGGGGTACGTGCTCTACCCGGAGATCATCGAGCACAAGCTGGCCGCGGCGGGCTGCTCGGTGAAGATCATCGCCATCCCGGACGAGCGCAGGGGCGCGCAGCTGGTCTTCTTCGTCGAGGACGAGCAGGACCGCGACGCCCGGTACTGGCGGGGGATGGTCTCGGCCGTGCTGCCGCCCTTCGAACACCCCAACCAGGTGCGCGTGCTGGAGCGCTTCCCGCTCAACCGCAACGGCAAGCCCGACCGCAAGCAGCTGGAGAAGATGGCACTCGGTGTCGAGACGGCCGGGGTCTCGGCATGAGTACCGCCGACATGATTGTCCCAGTGGAGGCGGCATGAGTACCGCCGTGGTCTTCCCGGGCATGGGGCCGTCGACCTTCGCCGACGTGGGCAAGTTCATGATCGTCAACCCGGTGGCGAAGGCGCGGCTGGCCGAGGCCTCGGAGGCGGTGGGCTACGACGTGCTCACCGCGTTCAGCCGCTCCGAGCACGCCTACACCGAGGTCGCCCAGGTCGCGTTCGTGGTGAACTCGATCGCCGTCGCGGACTGGACCCGGGACCACCTGGGACTGAGTCCTTTGTTGTGCGCGGGGCCCAGCAACGGGTTGCGCGCCGCGACGGCGTTCTCCGGGGCGCTGTCCTTCGCCGACGCGGTGCGGCTGACCGCCGATCTGGCGCGGTGGGAGCGGGAGTACTTCGACCGCGCGGAGAACGCCGACATCGTCACGCACTCCTTCGTCCGCACGCCGGGCGACGCGCTCGCGGAGATGCTGGGCGAGCTCGACGAGCGCGGTGAGTGGGCGGAGATCTCCTCCTACCTGGAGGACGGCTTCTTCAACGTCTCGTTGCGGGAGCACAACCTCGACTGGTTCAAGCAGCGCATCCGCGACGTGGGCGGCTACTCGATGTACACGATGCGCCCGCCCGCGCACAGCTCGCTGTTCGAGCCGCAGCGCGAGCACGCCGCGCGGGAGATCTACCCGGCCTACACCTTCGCGGACCCGGAGCTGCCGCTCGTCGCCGACCACGACGGCGCGCTGGTGACCACCGGGGAGGGGGTCCGCGAGCTGCACCTGGCCAGCATCGTCCAGCCGGTGCGGTGGGACTCGGTTGTGCAGACCCTGCGCCGGCACGGCGTGGAGCAGGTCTGCGTGACCGGCTCGGACAACCTGTTCCGCCGCTTGCGTTCCACGAAGTCCTTCGAGGTCGTCGCGGTCGATCCCGACCGCGCGCTCAAGCACCGCAAGGCGCTAGTCCAGCGCTGACAGCGCAGGTCCTGGGGAGGATCGTTGTTCTCGCACCGTCTCACGGAGTTGTCCGAAGCCGAGCGCGACCGCGTGCTGCTGGAGCTGGTGCGCGCCGAGGCCGCCGCAGCCCTGGAGCTGCCGGGGCCGGAGGCCGTCGCGCCCGACCGGCCGTTGCGGGAGCTGGGGTTGCACTCGCTGGCCGCCGTGGAGCTGCACCGCAGGCTCGCCGCGGCGACCGGGCTCGACCTGCCGGTGACGTTGGCCTTCGACTACCCGACGCCGTTCGCGCTGGCCCAGCACCTGCTCGCCGAGTCGCTGGGCCTCGGTGGCGCGGTGTTCGCGCCCTCGGTCGCGGCGGGCTCCGATGAGCCGATCGCGATCGTGGGCATGGGTTGCCGCTACCCTGGAGACCTGGACAGCCCGGAGAAGCTGTGGGAGTTCCTGCTCGCGGGTGGCGACGCGATCTCGGAGTTCCCCGCCGACCGGGGCTGGGACGTCGACGGCCTCTACGACCCGAAGGGGGAGCGGCCGGGCACGAGCTACACGCGTTCCGGCGGATTCCTCAACCAGGCCACCGAGTTCGACCCCGCGTTCTTCGGCATCAACCCGCGTGAGGCGCAGGCCATGGAGCCGCAGCAGCGGCTGCTGATGGAGACCGCGTGGGAGGCACTGGAGCGCGCGGGGATCAGGCCGAAGTCCCTGCGCGGCAGCCAGACCGGTGTGTTCGTCGGCGCGGAGCCGCAGGACTACGGCCCCCGCCTGCACGAGGCCGAGGAAGGCGCCGAGGCCTACCTGGTGACCGGTGCGACCACCAGCGTCGCGTCGGGGCGGATCTCCTACACCCTGGGCCTTGAAGGGCCTGCGGTCTCAGTGGACACCGCGTGCTCGTCGTCGCTGGTGGCGCTGCACTTGGCCGCGCAGTCGCTGCGCGCGGGGGAGTGCTCGCTGGCGCTCGCCGGTGGTGTCGCGGTGCTGTCCAACCCCGGCTCCTTTGTCGCCTTCAGCACGCAGCGCGCGCTCTCCGCCGACGGCCGCTGCAAGCCCTTTGCCGCCGCCGCTGACGGCACCGCGTGGGGTGAGGGCGCGGGAATGCTCGTGCTGGAGCGGCTTTCCGACGCGCGCCGCAACGGCCACCGGGTGCTCGCGGTGGTGCGGGGCTCGGCGATCAACCAGGACGGCGCCTCCAACGGGCTGACCGCGCCGAACGGTCCCTCGCAGCAGCGGCTGATCTTGCAGTCGCTGGCCAACGCGGGGCTCAAGGCCGACGAGGTCGACGCCGTCGAGGCGCACGGCACCGGCACCACGCTGGGCGATCCCATTGAGGCGCAGGCGGTGCTGGCCACCTACGGCCGCGACCGCGCGCCGGAGAAGCCGCTGCTGCTGGGCTCGGTGAAGTCCAACATCGGCCACACCCAGGCCGCCGCGGGCGTGGCGGGTGTGATCAAGATGGTGCTGGCGCTGCGCAACGGCGTGCTGCCGCGCACGATCAACATCGACGCGCCGAGCCCGCACGTCGACTGGTCCTCCGGCGCGGTGGCGCTGCTGACCGAGGACGTGGAGTGGAAGGCCAACGGTCATCCTCGCCGCGCCGGCGTTTCGTCCTTCGGGATGAGCGGCACCAACGCGCATGTCATCCTGGAGGAGGCGCCGGAGGACGATTCGGCGCCAGCTGAAGAATTCGCGGGCGTGCTGCACTTCGCACTTTCTGGGCGGTCGAAGGAAGCCTTGCGGGCACAGGCTTCGCGGCTGCGCGAGCACCTCGACGCGCACCCGGACATCGCGCTCGGCGACCTCGCGCACTCGCTGACCGCGACGCGTGAGCTGTTCGAGCACCGGGGCGTGGTCGTGGCCGACCGTCCAGAGAGCCTGCTTGCCGGGCTCGACGCCCTCGCCGCGGATCTTCCCGCGCCGGGTGTGGTCAGCGGCGTTGTCGAAGGCTCCTCGCACGTGGTCTTCGTGTTCCCCGGCCAGGGCTCGCAGTGGGCGGGCATGGCTTTGGAGCTGCTGGAGACGGCGCCCGCGTTCCGCGCGGAGATCGAGGCGTGCGCCTCGGCCCTGGAACCGTTCGTGGAGTGGGACTTGCTCGCGGTGCTGCGCGGAGAGCCCGGCGCCGCGTCGCTGGAGCGGGTCGACGTCGTGCAGCCCGTGCTCTTCGCGGTGAACGTGTCACTCGCGGCGCTGTGGCGCTCCTACGGCGTGCAGCCCTCGGCCGTCGTCGGCCACTCGCAGGGTGAGATCGCCGCTGCTTACGTGGCCGGAGCGCTCTCGCTGGAAGACGCGGCGTGGGTGGTCGCGCTGCGCAGCCAGGTCATCGCCGAGGAGCTGGCGGGCAAGGGCGGCATGACCTCGATCGCCCTGCCCATCGAGGACGTGGACCAGCGCATTTCCCGTTGGGGCGGCAGGATTTCCGTCGCGGCCGTCAACGGCCCCGACTCCGTGGTGGTCGCGGGCGAGCCCGACGCGCTGGACGAGCTGTTCGCTCAGCTCGACGGCGAGGGCGTTCGCGTTCGCCGCATCCCGGTGGACTACGCCTCGCACTCCGCTTACGTGGAGGCGATCCACGAGCGGCTGCTGACCGTGCTCGGCCCGATCTCGCCTCGCGCGGCCAAGATCCCGTTCTTCTCCAGCGTGACCGGCGACCTGTACGACACGACGGGCCTCAACGCCGAGTACTGGTACCGCAACCTCCGCCAGACCGTCCACTTCGACCAGACGGTCCGCCGTCTTGTCGAGCTGGGCCACGGCATCTTCGTGGAGTCCAGCGCCCACCCCGTGCTGACCGTCGGCGTTCAAGCGTCCATTGAGGACAGTGGGCGCGACGGCCTCGCGGTCGGTTCGCTGCGCCGCGACGAGGGCGGCCTTGACCGCTTCCTCAGCTCGGTCGCCGGGGCTTTCGTCCGTGGCGCCGAGGTTTCGTGGCTCGATCGTCCACTTCGGACCATCGATCTGCCGACCTACGCGTTCCAGCGCGAGCGCTACTGGCTGGAGACTCCGCTCGCGGTCGGTGACGTCTCGGCGGCCGGTCTGCGCGGCGCGAACCACCCGCTGCTGGGCGCCGAGGTCGGGCTCGCGGTGGACGGCGGGCTGCTGCTCACCGGCAGGCTCTCGCTGCGCACGCATCCGTGGCTGGCGGAGCACGCCGTCATGGGCACGGTTCTGTTGCCCGGCGCGGCTTTCGTGGAGCTGGCGATCAGGGCGGGCGACGTCGCGGGCTGCGATCTGCTCGACGAGCTGACCCTCGAAGCGCCGCTGCTGCTGCCCGAGCGCGACGGCGTTGTCGTGCAGGTTTGGGTCGGCGCTGCGGACGAATCCGGCAAGCGCGCGATCCAGGTGCACTCCTCTCGCGATGACTCGCGGTGGACCCGCCACGCCAGTGGTGTCCTCGCGGTCGGAGCGCCTGCGCCCGACTTCGCCGAGGACGTGTGGCCGCCCGCCGGGGCCACCGCGATCGACCTCGATGGCTTCTACGACAAGCTCGCCGAGGCTGGCTACGATTACGGCCCTGCGTTCCAGGGCGTGCGCGCCGCGTGGAAGCTCGGCTCGGAGATCCTGGCCGATGTGGCGCTCGACCGCGATGTGTCGGGCTTCGGCCTGCATCCAGCGCTGCTCGACGCGGCGCTCCAGGTCGGCGAGCTGGGCTCCAGCGGTTCGGCCAGCCTGCCCTTCGCGTTCAGTGGCGTGTCGTTGCACGCGGTCGGCGCTTCGGCGCTGCGAGTTCGCCTGGCGCGCAACGGTTCCGACGCGATCTCCCTGCGGATCTCCGACACCACCGGAGCGCCGGTCGCGAGCATCGAGTCCCTGGTCTCCATGCCGGTTTCGGCCGACCAGCTCTCCAACACCGGCATGGACTCGCTCTACCGCGTGCAGTGGATTCCGGCCGCTGCGCCTGTTGTCGAGCGCACCAGCGTGGAGATCGGTCCGCACGTCGCTGAGATCGACGCACTGCTCTCAGGTGAGCTGCCCGAGGTCGTTTTCGCCTCCTTCACGGGGAGCAACGGCGGGATGGCGGAGTCCGTGCACACCGCGACGCACCGCGCGCTGACGTTGGTGCAGCGGTGGCTCGCGGAGGAGCGCCTCGCCGACACGCCCTTGGTGATCACCACGCGCGGGGCCACCGCGACGAGGTCCGGCGAGGACGTCACCGACCTGGCGCACTCCGCCGTGTGGGGGCTGCTGCGCTCCGCTCAGGCGGAGAACCCCGGTCGCTTCACCCTGCTCGACCTCGATGCGGACGCGGCGCCGGTCCTGGTGCTCGATGAGCCGCAGATCGCTGTGCGGGGCAAGGAAGTTCTCGTTCCGCGACTCGTGCGCGCCGTGCCTTCGTCCGTTTTGGACAGTGGCGTGACGGCGGCCGAGGCGGGCACCGTGCTGATCACTGGCGGGACCGGGGCGATCGGTGCTCTGGTCGCGCGTCACCTCGTGCTGGGCGGAAGCGTTGACCACCTGCTGCTGACCAGTCGTCGGGGCATGGACGCGCCGGGCGCGGCGGAGTTGGCTGCGGAGCTGACTTCGCTTGGCGCCAACGTGACAGTCGCGGCCTGCGACGCCGCCGACCGCGATGCGCTGGCGCGCGTTCTCGCTGAGGTGCCGAAGGAACACCCCGTCACCACCGTGGTCCACGCGGCGGGCGTCCTCGATGACGCGCTGATCACCTCGCTTACCCCGGAGCGGCTGGACGCGGTGTTGCGGCCGAAGGTCGACGCGGCGTGGAACCTGCACGAGCTGACCAGCGACCTCGAAGCGTTCGTGCTCTTCTCCTCGGCTGCGGGGACCTTCGGGGACGCGGGCCAGGGGAACTACGCCGCAGCCAACGCGTTCCTGGACTCCCTGGCGCAGCACCGCCGCGCCACCGGGCAGGCTGCCACGTCGCTGGCCTGGGGTTTCTGGGAGCAGCGCAGCGGGATGACCGCGCACCTCACCGACGCGGACGTCGAGCGGATGGCGCGCTCCGGGATGCTCCCCGTGCCCTCGGACACCGGGCTCGCGCTGCTGGACGGCGCGCACTTGGTCGATGAGGCCGTGATCGTGCCGCTGCGCCTCGACCTGTCGGCGCTGCGCGGTGCTGCGACCGTTCCGCCCCTGCTGCGCGGATTGGTCCGTGCCACGCCGAAGCGCGCCGTCGCGGGCACCGCACCGACCGGTGGTCTCGCGCAGCGGCTGGCGACTCTGGCTGAGGCCGAGCGCGAGCGCGTGCTGCTCGACCTGGTCCGCACCACCGCGGCGGCCGTCTTGGGCCACAGCGGAACCGACCAGGTCACGGCGACGCGGGCGTTCAAGGAGATGGGTTTCGACTCGCTGACCTCGGTCGAGCTGCGCAACCGGCTCGCCGCGGCGGCAGGGGTGTCGCTGCCCGCCACGCTCGTCTTCGACCACCCGAACCCGGCCGCGATCGTCGCGCTGCTGCTGACCAAGCTCCTGGGCAGCGCCGCTCCGTCCACTGTGGACACGGTCGCGCCGGTCGCGGCCGATGAGCCGATCGCGATCGTCGGCATGGCCTGTCGCTACCCGGGTGGTGTGCGGACTCCCGAGCAGCTGTGGGAGTTGCTGGCCGAGGGCCGCGACGCGGTCGGCGGATTCCCGGCTGACCGTGGTTGGGAGCTGGACAGCCTGTTCCACCCCGATCCCGACCACGTGGGGACGAGCTACACCCGCAACGGCGCGTTCCTGGCCGAGGCGGCGGAGTTCGACCCCGGTTTCTTCGGGATGTCCCCGCGCGAAGCCCTCGCGACCGACCCGCAGCAGCGCATCCTGCTCGAAACCTCGTGGGAGGCCGTGGAGCGCGGCGGCATCGACCCGCGCTCGCTCAAGGGCACGTCCACCGGCGTCTTCGTCGGCGTCATGTACAGCGACTACGCCAGCCGCTTGCAGCCCGCGATCCCGGAGGGCTTCGAGGGCCAGGTCGGCAACGGCAGCGCGCCGAGCGTGGCGTCCGGGCGGATCTCCTACACCTTCGGACTCGAAGGTCCGGCGATCACCGTCGACACCGCCTGCTCGTCGTCCTTGGTGGCCATGCACCTCGCGGCGCAAGCACTTCGCGGTGGCGAGTGCTCGCTGGCGCTGGCTGGCGGTGTCACCGTGATGGCGACGCCGGAGACCTTCATCGAGTTCAGCCGCCAGCGCGGCCTCGCCCCGGACGGCCGCTGCAAGCCCTTCGCCGACGCCGCCGACGGCACCGGCTGGGGCGAGGGCGCGGGAATCCTGTTGCTGGAGCGCCTTTCCGACGCCCGTGCCAATGGCCACCCGGTGCTCGCGGTGATTCGCGGCTCAGCGGTGAACCAGGACGGCGCGTCCAACGGCCTGACCGCGCCGAACGGCCCGTCGCAGCAGCGCGTGATCCGCCAGGCCCTGGTGAACGCCGGTCTGTCCACTTCGGACGTTGACGTCGTCGAAGCGCACGGAACCGGCACCACGCTGGGCGATCCCATTGAGGCGCAAGCACTTCTCGCGACCTATGGGCAGGATCGGGAAGACCCGTTGTGGCTCGGGTCGATCAAGTCCAACATCGGTCACACCCAGGCCGCTGCGGGCGTCGCCGGTGTGATGAAGATGGTCATGGCAATGCGCCACAACACCGTTCCGCGCACGCTGCACGTAGACCAGCCCAGCACCCACGTGGAGTGGAGCGAAGGCAACATCACCCTCGCCACCGAAGCCGTGGAGTGGCCGGAGACCGGGCGTCCGCGCACGGCGGCCGTCTCGTCCTTCGGTGTGAGCGGCACCAACGCGCACCTGATCATCCAGGAAGTTCCCGCCGTCGAAGAGCCGGCCGCTGACGAAGCGCCTGAGGTGCTACCACTGCTGATCTCGGCTTCCACTCGGGAAGGCATTGCGGCGCAGGCACGGAAGCTGCGCGCCGACGCGAGCCTGCTCGACATCGCCCACACCCTGGCTTCTCGGACGCAGCACCGCCACCGCGCGGTCGCCGTGGTCGGGGACCGCGACGAAGCACTGTCTACTTTGGACGCACTGGCCGGTGGTGAAGAGCCGGTCAACGTGGTGCAGGGCCTCGCCGGAGAATCGGGCCGCGTCGCGTTCGTGTTCCCCGGCCAGGGGTCGCAGTGGCTCGGCATGGGCGTGGAGCTCATGCGCACCTCGCCGGTCTTCGCCGACCGCATCCGTGCGTGTGAGGAGGCCCTGGCCCCGTTCGTGGACTTCTCGCTGAGCGAGATCCTGAACGGAGCACCCGGCTTCGAGCGGGTCGACGTGGTGCAGCCCGCCACCTTCGCGGTGATGGTCTCCCTTGCGGCGTTGTGGCGGTCCTACGGCGTTGAGCCCGCAGCGGTGATCGGCCACTCCCAGGGCGAGATCGCTGCCGCGTGCGTCGCGGGCGCACTGTCCCTTGAGGACGCTTGCCGCGTGGTCGCTCTGCGCAGCAAGGCGATCGCCGAGGACCTGGCCGGGCTCGGCGGTATGGGCTCGGTCTCGCTCCCGGTGGAGCAGGTCCGCGAGCGCATCGCGGCCTACCCCGGCCTGTCCGTGGCCGCCGTCAACGGCCCGACGTCCGTCGTGATCTGCGGCGAGGTCGATCCGCTGGCCGCCGTGCTGGAGGAGCTGGCCGCAGACGACGTCCGCGTCCGCCGCATCCCGGTGGACTACGCGTCGCACTCCGCCTACGTGGAGGAGATCCGCGAGCAGGTCATCACCGCGCTGGAGCCGATCCGACCGCGCACCTCGGAGATCCCTTTCTACTCCACAGTGACCGGCGAGCCGATCGATACGGCCGAGCTGACGGCGGAGTACTGGTACCGCAACCTCCGCCAGACCGTCCACTTCGACCAGACCATTCGCAGGCTGCTGGCGGACGGGCACCACGCGCTCGTCGAGTCCAGCCCGCACCCCGGCTTGGCCGTGGCGGTCCAGGAGATCATCGACGAGACCGGCGCTCCGGCGACCGTGGTCGGCTCGCTGCGTCGCGAAGACGGTGGCCTGCGACGGTTCCTGACTTCGCTGGCCGAAGCCCACGTCAACGGTGTCGCCGTTGACTGGGCGCAGGCGACCTCTGGCGGTCGTCGCGTCGACCTGCCGACCTACGCGTTCCAGAACGAGCGCTACTGGTTGCAGATGGAGCCGCGCGCCGAGCAGATCGCCGAAAGTGCTGTCGATTCGGAGTTCTGGCAGGCCGTGGAGCGCGGCGACCTCGGCACGCTCTCCACGACCCTGGCCCTGCCCGCCTTCGAAGCCGTGCTGCCCGCGCTGTCCCAGTGGCGCAAGCAGCAACGCGAAGAGTCCGTTGTGGACAGTTGGCGCTACCGCATCGGTTGGGAGCCCGTCGCCGACACCGCGAACCCCAGCCTGTCGGGCACGTGGCTCGTCATCTCCACCACTGGACTCGACGAGGCAGTGGCCGCGATCGAGCGCCACGGCGGCACGGTCGAGCGAATCGAGCTGGACCCGGCGGCGGTCTCCGACCGGGCCGCGCTTGTCACTCGGCTGAGGGCACTCCCGCCGTTGACTGGCGTGATCTCCGGCCTCGCGCTGGACACCAGCCAGCTCGCCGAGTTCCCGGGCCTCACCGTGGGCCTCGCCGGAACCCTGGAATTGGTGCGGGCGCTTGGTGAAGCCGAGATCGAGGCTCCGCTGTGGTGCCTCACCCGAGGCGCGGTGTCCGTCGCCGTGACCGACGTGGTGAGCAGCCCCGACCAGGCCGCCGTGTGGGGCCTGGGCCGGACCGTCGCGCTGGAGTTCCCGCGCAGGTGGGGCGGCTTGGTCGACCTGCCGGGCACCTCCGACGAGCGGGCGTTGAGCCGCCTCGCGGGCGTGCTTGCGGGAGCCGGTGACGAGGACCAGATCGCGGTGCGGCCGGAAGGTCTCTTCGCGCGCAGGCTCGTTCGATCCTCCTTTGTGGACACTCCGGTCACGCGGGACTGGAAGCCGCGCGGTTCCGTGCTGATCACCGGCGGAACCGGCGTGCTGGCACGGGAACTCGCGCGCTGGCTGGCCGAGAACGGCGCCGAGCACCTGGTGCTCACCAGCAGGCGCGGAGCCGACGCGCCCGGAGCACCCGAGCTGGTGGAGGAGTTGACCGCGCTCGGCGCCCGCGTCACGCTGGCTGTCTGCGACGTCACCGACAAGGCCGCGCTCGCCGCGCTGGTCGAGCGCGTCGCGGCGGAGGGCACGCCGATCCGGAGCGTCATGCACGCGGCGGCGGTGATCGAACTCGGCTTCGTCGCGGACACCACCCTGGAGGAGTTCGCCGAGGTCGTGCACGCGAAGGTCACCGGCGCGCGGTACCTGGACGAGATCTTCGACCACGCCGACCTCGACGCGTTCGTGCTGTTCTCCTCGATCTCCGGGGTGTGGGGCAGCGGCGAGCACGCGGCCTACACCGCCGCGAACACCTACCTCGACGCGCTCGCCGAGCAGCGCAGGGGTCGCGGCCTGCCGGGAACCTCCATCGCGTGGGGGATCTGGGCCGCCCGCAACGCCTTCGACAACAGCGAGCACGCCGCGCGCGAGGCCGAGGTCTCCGAGCGGACCGTGCGCCAGGGCCTGGCGATGCTGGACACCGACCTCGCGCTGAGCGCGCTGCAACGGGTGCTCGACCGGGACGAGACCTTCGTGGCGATGGGCGATGTGACCTGGGACCGCTTCGTCCCGGTGTTCACCTCCGCGCGGCCGAGCACGCTGATCTCCGGCGTGCCCGAGGCGAGGCGGATGCTGACCGAAGCTCCCGTCTTAGAAGAGGAAAAGGACTCCTCGCTGACCGGTCGCCTGGCGCGAGCGTCCACTGTGGAGCGTGCGCAGGCGTTGCTGGAGCTGGTGCGCGCCACGGCCGCCGCGGTGCTGGGCCACTCCGGCTCGGCTGCCGTTGAGGAGGACCGGGCCTTCCGGGAGCTGGGCTTCGACTCGCTCTCCGCCGTGGAACTGCGCAACCGCCTCCGCAAGGCCACCGGGCTCAACCTCGCCGCGGCCGTGGTATTCGACCACCCCAACGCCAAGGCGCTCGCGGACTTCCTACGGGTGGAGCTCTTCGGCGAGGACACCACCTCCGTCTCCGCCGCGCACACCGAGCTGGACCGCCTGGAGGCGACCCTGTCCACGCTCGGCGCGGACGAGCAGGAGAGCGCGGGCATCCGCACCCACCTCCAGGCCCTCCTGGCGAAGTGGGACGAGCGCACGGTTGGTCCGGCGAAGGCGCGCAAGGCCTCCGACGACGACCTCGCCTCGGCCACCGAGGACGACATCTTCGACTTGCTGGACAAGGAAATGGGGTCCTTGTGAGCGAGTCAGACCCGAGTTCGGCAGCGACGGCGAGGAGCAGCGCCCAGATGTCCACCGAAGAGAAGTACCTCGCCTACCTCAAGCGCGTCGGCGCGGACCTGAGGCAGACCAAGCGCCGCCTGCGCGAGGTGGAGGACCGCGCGCAGGAGCCGATCGCCATCGTCGGCATCGGCTGCCGTCTCCCGGGTGGCGCGGACTCACCGGAAGCGTTGTGGCGGCTGCTCTCCGAGGGCACGGACGTGATCTCCGAGCTGCCGGTGAACCGCAACTGGGACGTCGAGGGCAGCTTCGACCTGGACCCCGACCGGCACGGCAAGAACTACGTGCGCGAGGGCGGTTTCCTGCACGACGCGGGCGAGTTCGACCCGGCGTTCTTCGGGATCTCCCCGCGTGAAGCGCTGGCCATGGACCCGCAGCAACGCCTGCTGCTGGAGACCTCGTGGGAGACCATCGAGCGCGCGGGCATCGACCCGCACTCCTTGAAGGGCACCAAGGTCGGCACGTTCGTCGGCTGCAACTACTCCGACTACTGCCCGACCGTGGAGGACGCGCCGGAGGAGCTGGAGGGGCACATCCTCACCGGCACCGTGCCCAGCGTGCTCTCCGGCCGCATCGCCTACACCCTGGGCCTTGAGGGGCCTGCGGTCACCATCGACACCGCGTGCTCCTCGTCGCTGATCGCGCTGCACCTCGCCTGCCACTCGCTGCGGCAGGGCGAGTCCTCGCTGGCGCTGGCCGGTGGTGTCGCGGTGATGGCGAACATGGGCTCCTTCATCGGCTTCAGCCGTCAGCGCGCGCTCGCCGCGGACGGCCGCTGCAAGGCTTTCGACGCTTCGGCCGATGGCATGTCGCTGGCTGAAGGCGTCACGCTCGTGCTGCTGGAGCGCCTTTCCGACGCCCGCAAGAACGGCCACGAGGTGCTGGCCGTGGTGCGCGCGAGCGCGGTCAACCAGGACGGCGCCTCCAACGGCCTCTCCGCGCCCAACGGCATGGCGCAGCAGCGCGTCATCCGCCAGGCGCTCACCACCGCGCGCCTCTCCGCTGGCCAGGTCGACGTGGTGGAGGCGCACGGCACCGGCACCTCGCTGGGCGATCCCATTGAGGCGCAAGCACTTCTGGCCACCTACGGCCAGGGGCGCCCCGCAGACCGCCCGCTGCTGCTGGGCTCGATCAAGTCCAACATCGGTCACGCCCAGGCGGCGTCCGGCATGGCGGGCTTGATCAAGATGGTGCTGGCGATCCAGCACGGCGTGGTGCCCAAGACCCTGCACGTCACCGAGCCGACCCCGCACGTGGACTGGTCGGCGGGCGCGGTGTCGCTGCTGACCGAGACCGTGCCGTGGCCGCAGACCGGGGAACCGCGCCGCGCGGGCGTGTCCTCCTTCGGCATCAGCGGCACCAACGTGCACGTGATCATCGAAGAAGAGCCTCCGGTTGAGGTCTCCTCGGATGAGGAATCCGAGGAGGTCGTTGCGGAGGAGGTGCCCGAGCACCCGGCGATCGATCACCCGATCGCGCCGCTCGTGCTCTCCGGCAAGAGCGAGAACGCTCTGCTGGACCAGGCTTCCCGCCTGCTCGACCACCTCCGCGAGCACCCGTCGATCGCCCTCAAGGACCTTGGCCTGTCGCTGGCCACCACGCGTTCCGCCTTCGAACACCGCGCGGTCGTGCTCGCTGCTTCCGGCCTGGAGTCGTTGGTGCGTGGTGAGGCCGATCCGTCGGTGATCACCGGCACCACGCGCGCCGCTGGCCGGACGGTCTTCGTGTTCCCCGGCCAGGGGTCGCAGTGGCTCGGCATGGCCTTGGAGCTGGCCGACTCCGCGCCGGTCTTCGGTACCCGGCTCGACGAGTGCGCCGCCGCGCTGGCCCCGCACACCGACTGGGACCTTCGCGACGCGCTCTCCGACGAGCAGGCGCTGAACAGGGTCGATGTCGTGCAGCCCGTGCTGTGGGCGGTCATGGTGTCGCTCGCGGCGCTGTGGCGGTCCTTCGGCGTCGAGCCCGCTGCGGTGATCGGCCACTCCCAGGGTGAGATCGCCGCCGCCGCCGTTTCGGGCGCACTGTCCCTTGAGGACGCTGCGGCCGTGGTTGCGCTGCGCAGCAAGGCAATCCTCCAGCTCGCGGGCCGTGGCGGCATGGTGTCCGTCTCGCTGCCGTTGGAGTCGCTGAACGAGCGCAT
This sequence comes from Allokutzneria sp. NRRL B-24872, assembly GCF_002155965.1. Taxonomy (GTDB): domain Bacteria; phylum Actinomycetota; class Actinomycetes; order Mycobacteriales; family Pseudonocardiaceae; genus Allokutzneria. Next base: position 48,924 of record NZ_MUMH01000059.1, on the reverse strand, counting down.
CGCGCGCTGGGACGGCCGGATCTCGGTCGCGGCGGTCAACGGCCCCGCGTCCGTGGTGGTCTCCGGCGACCCCGACGCCTTGGCTGAGCTGGTCGCCGAGTGCGAGGCCGAGGAGATCAGGGCTCGCACGATTCCCGTGGACTACGCCTCGCACTCCGCGCACGTTGAGTCCATTGAGGACGAACTGCTGACGGTGCTCGCCGGGATCACGCCGCGCGAGCCCGAGGTGCCGTTCTTCTCCACCGTGACGGGGGAGTGGCTCGACTCGCCCGTTGACGCCGGGTACTGGTACCGCAACCTGCGGCAGACCGTGCACCTGGAGCAGGCCACGCGCGCGCTGATCGAGCAGGGCTACCGTTCGTTCATCGAGGCCAGCGCGCACCCCGTGCTGACCATGGCGGTCCAGGCGACCGCCGAGGCCGCAGGCGGCGAGGTCGTCGCCGTGGGCTCACTGCGCCGCGACGAGGGTGGGCTCGACCGCTTCGTCACCTCGCTCGCCGAGGCGCACAGCCGAGGTGTCGCGGTGGACTGGCGCCCGTTGTTCGCCGGAGCGAATCGCGTTGGCCTGCCGACCTACGCGTTCCAGCGGCAGAACTTCTGGCTGGAGCTGGTTTCGCGCGAGGCCGCCGTCTCGGAGATGGACGCGGACTTCTGGGCGGCCGTCGAACGCGAGGACCTTGACTCCCTCGCCACGACGCTCGACCTCGCCGATCGGTCCTCTTTGGACACTGTGGTGCCCGCCCTGTCCTCGTGGCTGCGCAAGCGGCGCACTCAGTCCACTGTGGATGGCTGGCGGTACAGATCGACGTGGCAGCCGGTCACCGAGAAGCGCTCGCCCGCGCTGTCCGGCACCTGGCTGCTCGTCGTGCCGCCGACGTCGCATGAGTGGTTCGCCGTGGAGGACGTGCTGCGCGAGCGCGGCGCCGAAGTCGTCCGGGTCACGGTGCCTAGTGGTACCGACCGCGCTTCGCTCGCCGCGCAGCTCGACTCGGGCGCTGCCGGAGTGCTGTCGCTGCTCGCGCTCGACGAGGACATGCTTCCCGTTGGTCTGACCAGGGGGCTGGCCGCCACGGTCATGTTGACGCAGGCCCTCGGGGACGCCGGGATCGACGCTCCGCTGTGGACATTGACCTCCGGCGCGGTCTCGGTCGGCCGGAACGATCCTCTGACCAGTCCCAACCAGGCCGCCGTGCGAGGTCTCGCGCTCGCTGCCGCTGCCGAGATCCCGCAGCGCTGGGGCGGCTTGGTCGACGTACCAGTTGGTTTCGAGTCCCGCGCCGCCTCGCGCCTGTGCGCCGTGCTCGCGGGTACCGATGAGGACCAGCTCGCCGTGCGATCGCAGGGCGCGTACGCGCGCCGCCTGACCCCGGCTCCGCTCGGCGCGGCCACCGCGCCTGAGTGGAAGCCCAGCGGCACCGTGCTGATCACTGGCGGCACCGGCACGCTCGCCGCGCACCTCGGCCGCTGGCTGGCCGGGCGCGGCGCCGAACACCTCCTGCTGACCAGCCGCCGTGGCCCGGACGCGCCCGGAGCTGCTTCTCTTCAGTCTGAACTGAAGGCGCTCGGCGCTGAGGTCACCATCGCCGCGTGCGATGTCTCCGACAGGGCCGCGCTCGCCGCGCTTCTGGCTGACATCCCGGCGGACCGCCCGCTCAGCGCGGTGATCCACGCGGCCGGAGTGGTCGACGACGTGGTGCTGGACCAGCTCACCCCGGAGCGCATCGCCGGAGTGCTGCGGCCGAAGCTCGACGCCGCGCGGCACCTGCACGAGCTGACCGAGAACTCGAAGCTCGACGCGTTCGTGCTGTTCTCCTCGTTCGGCGGCACGCTGCCCGATGTCGGCCAGGGTGCCTACGCGGCGGCCAACGCCTACCTGGACGCGCTCGCCGAGTCCCGCGCCGCCAGTGGCCTGCCCGCGACCTCGCTGGGCTGGGGTTCGTGGGGCAGTGGTGGGCTGGTCAGCGCGGAGCTGGAAGAGCGCATGCGCCAGCAGGGCATGCTGCCGATGGACCCCGCGCTGGCGATCACCGGGCTCGCGCAGGCCGTCGACCACGGCGAGCCCGTGCTGACAGTGGCCGCGATCGAGTGGGACCGCTTCCCGCAGACCACCGCGCACTGCCCGCTCATCAACGACATCCCCGCAGTGGTTCGGGCCCGCGCCTCCGCCACTCCGGAAGAGGCCGACAGCGGCTCGGCGTTCGTGCAGAAGCTCACCGCGGCCTCGCCCACCGAGCGTGAGCGGATCATGGTGGACCTGGTGCGCGCCAACGCCGCCACGGTGCTCGGCCACTCCGACTCCGACGCGGTCGACGAGGGACGGGCGTTCAAGGAGATCGGCTTCGACTCGCTGACCTCCGTCGAGCTGCGCAACCGCGTGGCGGCGGCGACCGGGCTCCAACTGCCCGCGACGCTGGCCTTCGACTTCCCCAACCCCGTCGAGATGGCCCGCCACCTGCTGACCAAGCTCCTCGGCGACACCGCGACCGCCGCTGCCGTCACGGTCGCCGCGGTGACGGACGAGCCGATCGCGATCGTCGGCATGGCCTGCCGCTTCCCCGGCGGGATCGCCGCGCCGGAACAGCTGTGGGAGCTGGTCTCGCAGGGGCGCGACGCGATCACGGAGTTCCCGACCGACCGTGGTTGGGACGTCGCGAACCTCTACCACCCCGACCCCGACCACGCCGGGACCAGCTACACCCGGCACGGCGGGTTCCTGCACGACGCGGCGGGCTTCGACGCGGACTTCTTCGGGATGTCCCCGCGCGAAGCCCTCGCGACCGACCCGCAGCAGCGCCTGCTCCTGGAGACCTCGTGGGAGGCCGTCGAGCGCGCCGGCATCGACCCGCGCGGGCTCAAGGGCAGCGCGACCGGCGTCTTCGTCGGCTCCAACGGCTTCGACTACGCCGCCGCCCCCGAGCAGGTCCCCGACGACCTCCAGGGCTACGTCCTCACCGGCAGCAACTCGGCGGTGATCTCCGGCCGCATCTCCTACACCCTCGGCCTCGAAGGCCCGGCGATCACGGTTGACACCGCGTGCTCGGCCTCCTTGGTCGCCATGCACCTTGCGGCGCAAGCACTTCGTGGTGGCGAGTGCTCGTTGGCGCTGGCCGGTGGCGCGACGGTGCTGTCCACTCCGGGCACGTTCATCTCCTTCAGCCGCCAGCGCGGCCTCGCCCCGGACGGCCGCTGCAAGCCCTTCGCCGACGCCGCCGACGGCACAGGTTGGGGTGAGGGCGCGGGAATGCTCGTGCTGGAACGCCTTTCCGACGCGCGCGAGAACGGCCACCCGGTGCTCGCGGTGATTCGCGGTTCGGCGATCAACCAGGACGGCGCGTCCAACGGGCTCACCGCGCCGAACGGTCCTTCGCAGCAGCGTGTGATCCGCGCGGCGCTCGCGAACGCCGGTCTGTCCACTTCGGACGTGGATGTGGTGGAGGCGCACGGAACCGGTACCACGTTGGGCGATCCCATCGAGGCGCAAGCACTTCTCGCGACCTACGGGCAGGACCGCGACGAGCCGTTGTGGCTCGGCTCGGTGAAGTCCAACATCGGGCACACGCAGGCCGCCGCTGGCGTGGCCGGTGTGATGAAGATGGTCCTCGCGATGGGCAACGGGACGATCCCGCAGACCCTGCACGTCGACCAGCCCAGCACTCAGGTCGAGTGGAGCACCGGCGCGATCTCCCTCGCGACATCATCGCAGCCCTGGCCGGAGACGGGTCGTCCGCGCACGGCGGCGGTCTCGTCCTTCGGCGTGAGCGGCACCAACGCGCACCTGATCATCCAGCACGCACCCGCTTTCGAGGAGGCCGTCGCATCGCCTGCGGACCAGGTCGTGCCGCTGGTGCTGTCCGCGCACTCCGAGCAGGCGTTGCGCGACAAGGCTTCGCAGCTCCGCGCTGTGCTCGGTTCGAGCCGCCCGGTCGACCTCGCGCACGCGCTGCTCACGGCGCGCGCCGTTCAGCGGCACCGTGCCGTGGTCGTGGGTGAGGCCGGTCTCGTCGCTTTGTCGGAAGGGAAGAGCGCGCCGGGCCTGGTGTCGGGGCTCGCGGGCAAGCCGGGGCGGATCGCGTTCGCCTTCCCCGGCCAGGGCTCGCAGCGCGCGGGCATGGGCCAGGAGCTGTACGCGGCATTCCCCGCCTTCGCTGACGCTTTGGACGAGGTCTGCGTGCGGCTCGACGCGCACCTTCCTCGCCCGCTGCGCGAGGTGATCTTCGCTGGCGGTGAAGAGCTGGACCAGACGGAGTTCACGCAGCCCGCGCTCTTCGCGATCGGCGTTGCGCTGTACCGGCTCTTGGCGGCGCACGGTGTCACGCCTGACTACCTGATCGGTCATTCGATCGGCGAGATCGCGGCGGCCCACGTCTCCGGCGTGCTCTCGCTCGAAGACGCCGCGCTGCTGGTCACCACGCGGGCGCGGCTCATGCAGGCGCTGCCTGTCGGCGGCGCGATGCTGGCGATCGCCGCGACGGAGGACGAGGTCCTGCCGCTGCTGACCGATCGCGTCAGCGTCGCGGCGGTCAACGGCCCCACGTCGGTGGTCATCGCCGGTGATGAGGACGCGGTGCTGGAGATCGGCTCGCGGTTCGCTCGTACGCGGCGCCTGCGGGTGAGCCACGCTTTCCACTCGCCGCTGATGGAGCCGATGCTGGCCGCTTTCCGGTCGGTGACTTCGAAGCTCACGCACAACGCGCCGCAGATCCCCGTTGTGTCCACAGTGGATGGTGGATTCGCCGAGTTCAACGCGGAGTACTGGGTGCGGCACGCGCGCCAGGCGGTCCGCTACGCCGACGCCGTCGACACCCTGGTGGCGGAGCGCATCGGAACCTTCGTGGAACTCGGTCCCAACGGCGTGCTGACGGCGATGACCCAGGACTGCCTGCCCGAGGACAGCGCCGCGACGCTCGTGGCGACGCTGCCGAAGAACATCGCCGAGACGACTGCCGTGCTCACGGCCTTGGGGCGACTGCACATCGCGGATGTGCCCGTGGACTGGACGCCGTCCGTGCCGGTGACCGGGCACGTCGACCTGCCGACCTATCCCTTCCAGCACCAGCGCTACTGGCTCACGCCCACGGCCGCCGCCGGTGACCTCGGCTCCGCCGGGCTCAGCGCGGGCGAGCACCCGTTCGTCGGCGCGCTCACCACGCTGGCGGACTCCGGACAGCTGCTGCTGACCGGCCGCCTCAGCCTCAGCGCGCACCCGTGGCTCGCCGACCACGCCGCGCGCGGAACCGTGCTGCTGCCCGGAACCGCGTTCGTCGAGCTGGCGCTCCACGCCGGTGACCAGGTCGGATGCGCCCTGCTGGAGGAGCTGACCCTCTACGCGCCGCTGACCTTCGCCGAGGACAGCGCGGTGAGCTTCCAGCTCCGCGTGGACGCGCCCGATCAGCTGGGCCGCCGCGAACTCACCGTGCACTCGCGTACCGACGAGGACTGGGTCCTGCACGCCAGCGGCTGGCTCGCGCCGGTCGCTCCCGCGGTCGACGCCGACCTCGTGACGTGGCCACCGACCTATGCGGTTCCCGTCGCGCTGGACGGCTTCTACTCGCGCCTCGCCGAGACCGGCTTCGACTACGGCCCGGCGTTCCAGGGGCTTCGTGCGGCGTGGCGTCGCGGTGACGAGGTCTTCGCGGAGGTCGAGCTGCCGGGGGAGGCCGGGGACTTCGGCTTGCACCCGGCGCTGCTCGACGCGGCCGTCCAGACCGTTGGCCTGCGCGAGGCCGATGAGAACAGCACGCAGGGCCTGATGCCGTTCTCCTGGAACGGGGTTTCACTGCACGCGACTGGGGCGACACAGCTTCGCGTGCGGCTCACCTCGGATAAGGGGGACACTGTCTCGCTTGTGGCGGCTGACCGCACCGGCGGGCTCGTCGCGACGGTGGAGTCGCTGACCCTGCGTCCGCTTGCAGTGGACCTGGGCAATCCGCTCTACCGCGTCGACTGGGTGCCGGTACCTACTGCGCCCCAGTCCGTCCCGACCGACTGGGCCGACGTGCGCGGCGCGGACGGACTGCTCGCACTCGCACGGGGACCGGAGAGCCCGGCAACGGTGCTCATCAGCTTTGTTGCCTCGTCGGAGGACGTGGTCGCGTCTACCCACCAGGTGACCACTGAAGCCCTCTCCGCGTTGCAGACCTGGCTCAGCACGGCCAAGTTCGCCGACTCGACGCTGGTCGTGCTCACCAAGGGCGGCCAGGACGGCACCGACCTCGGCCACGCCGCGATCTGGGGCCTGGTCCGCGCCGCGCAGGCGGAGAACCCCGGTCGTTTCGTGCTGCTGGACAACTCCGGGGCGAGCCCGCAGGAGCTCGTGGCGGCGGTCGCGACCGGCGAACCCCAGCTGGCGATCCGCGACGGCGTCACCGCCGCCCCGCGCATGGTGCGGGCGGCGGTCACCACCGAGAGCCGCGGCCTGGACAGCTCGGGAACGGTCCTGCTCACCGGCGCGACCGGCACACTCGGCGCGCTCATGGCGAAGCACCTGATCACCACGCACGGCGTGCGGCACCTGCTGCTCACCAGCCGTCGGGGCATGGCCGCGCCCGGAGCCGAGGAGCTGGCCGCGCTGGGGGCTCAGGTCGTGGCGTGCGACGTCGCGGACAAGGCCGCGCTCTCCGCGCTGCTGGCTGACATCCCGGAGGACCGCCCGCTCACCGCCGTGGTGCATGTGGCTGGCGTGATCGATGACGGCGTGATCGAGTCGCTGACGCCGGAGCAGGTGACGAAGGTACTGCGTCCCAAAGTGGACGCGGCCCTGGCACTGCACGAGTGCACCGCACACCTCGACCTGTCGGCGTTCGTGCTGTTCTCCTCGGCGTCGGGCACGCTCGGTGGCCCCGGGCAGGGCAACTACGCGGCGGGCAACGCCTTCCTGGACGCCTACGCCACGCACCTGCGCGGCATGGGTGTTCCGGCGACGTCGCTGGTGTGGGGCCTGTGGGCCGACGCGAGCGGGATGACCGGGGCGCTGAGCCAGGGCGACCTTGCCCGGATCTCGCGCGGCGGCCTCGCGCCGATGTCGGCTTCGGAGGCGTTGGGCCTCTTCGATGTCGCCGTGCGCGGCGAAGCACCGGTGCTCGCGCCGGTGAAGCTCCACATGCCCGCACTGCGCACCCTGGCCGAGAACGGGGACCTGCCCGCGCTGTTCAAGGACCTGGTCAGAGCCCCAGTTCGCCGAGCCGCACGTGGCGCGGACACATCGGTGTCCTACCAGCAGAGACTGGCCGGGATGTCGGAGTCCGCGCGGGCGAAGGCGGTCCTGGAGCTGGTGTGCGAGTACACGGCGACGGTGCTGGGCCACTCCGGCGGACAGTCGGTCGAACCGGATCGCGCGTTCACCGAGCTGGGCTTCGACTCGCTGACCGCCGTGGAGCTGCGCAACCAGCTCACCACGGCCACCGGGCTGCGGCTGCCCGCGACGCTGGTCTTCGACTTCCCGAGCCCGCAGGCCCTCGCCGAGCACGTGCGCGAGTCGCTGTTCCCCGCTGTCGTTGCTGACACCGACGAGGAACTCCGTCGCATGGTGGCCTCGGTGTCCCTGGAGTCGCTGCGCGAGGCCGGGTTGCTGGAGAGCGTCCTGTCGTTGGCGGGCAAGCAATCCGCCGCGAAGACTCCCGCCGGGTCGGCGACTTCGATCGACGACATGGACATCGACAGCCTTGTCGACCTCGCACTTGAGAACTGACCGGAGCGAAGAGATGAACGCGCAGCAGGACAAGCTCGTCACGGCGCTCCGTGCGTCGCTCAAGGCGAACGAGAAACTACGCCAGGACAACGAAGAACTCGCCGCACGGCAGTCCGAGCCGATCGCGATCGTCGGCATGGCGTGCCGCTACCCGGGCGGTGTCCGGACCCCCGAGCAGCTCTGGGAGTTGCTGGCCGAGGGCCGCGACGCGGTGGGGGAGTTCCCGACCGACCGTGACTGGGACGTCGCGAACCTCTACCACCCCGACCCCGACCACGCCGGGACCAGCTACACCAACCAGGGCGGATTCCTCTACGACGCCGCCGACTTCGACCCGGTGTTCTTCGGGATGTCACCGCGCGAAGCCCTCGCGACCGACCCGCAGCAACGCCTGCTGCTGGAGACCGCGTGGGAGGCCATCGAGCGCGGCGGCCTCAGTCCGCGCTCGCTGAAGGGCAGCTCCACCGGAGTGTTCGTCGGCGTGATGTACAGCGACTACTCCGTGCGCCTGCAACCCTCGCCGGAGGGCTTCGAGGGCCAGCTGGGCAACGGCAGTTCGCCCAGCATCGCCTCGGGCCGTGTCGCGTACACGCTCGGCCTCGAAGGCCCGGCGATCACCGTCGACACCGCGTGCTCGTCCTCGCTGGTCACCGTGCACCTTGCCGCACAAGCACTCCGGCGCGGCGAGTGCTCGTTGGCGCTGGCGGGCGGCGTGACGGTGATGTCCACGCCGGAGACCTTCATCGAGTTCAGCCGCCAGCGCGGCCTCGCCCCGGACGGCCGCTGCAAGCCGTTCGCGGGCGCCGCCGACGGCACCGGCTGGAGCGAAGGCGCCGGAATCCTGTTGCTGGAGAAGCTTTCCGACGCGCGCGCCAACGGGCACCCGGTGCTCGCGGTGATCCCCGGCTCGGCGATCAACCAGGACGGCGCGTCCAACGGCCTGACCGCGCCCAACGGTCCTTCGCAGCGCCGCGTGATCCTCCGCGCGCTGGCCGACGCCGGTGTCAAGGCCGCCGACGTCGATGTCGTGGAGGCGCACGGCACCGGCACCACGCTCGGTGATCCCATTGAGGCGCAAGCGCTTCTCGCGACCTACGGGCAGGACCGCTCGACGCCGTTGTGGCTCGGCTCGGTGAAGTCCAACCTCGGTCACACCCAAGCCGCCGCTGGCGTCGCCGGGATCATCAAGATGGTCCTCGCGATGCGCAACGGCACCCTGCCCAAGACGCTGCACGTCGACGTGCCGACGCCGCACGTGGACTGGGCCGCCGGCAAGGTCTCGTTGCTCACCGAGGCTCTCGCATGGCCGGAGACGGGCCGTCCGCGCACGGCGGCCGTCTCGTCCTTCGGCGTGAGCGGCACCAACGCGCACCTGATCATCCAGGAGGCTCCTGCCACCGAGGAAGCCCTTGCGGCACCTGCGGATCAGGTCGTTCCACTGCTGCTCTCCGCGCACACCGAGCAGGCGTTGCGGGACAAGGCTGCCCAGCTCCTGCCTCTGCTCGATTCGCACCACCCCGTGGAGTTGGCGCGCGCCCTCGCGGTTGGCCGTTCCACGCACCGGCACCGCGCTGTGGTCGTCGCGGGCGACGCCACATCTGCTCTCAACGCCTTGGCTTCCGGTCGGGAATGCGCTGATGTCATCACGGGCGTGGTGGTCCGGCCGGGTCGGATCGCGTTCGCCTTCCCCGGTCAGGGTTCTCAGCGCCCGGGGATGGGCCTTTCGTCGGCCGCCGCGTTCCCCGTCTTCGCTGAGGCCCTGGACGAAGTCTGCGCGCACCTCGACGCCCACCTGCCGCGTCCGCTGCGTGAGGTGATGTTCGCTGGTGAGGAACTGGACCAGACCGAGTTCACGCAGCCCGCGCTCTTCGCGATGGGTGTCGCGCTGTACCGGCTGGTGGAGAGCCTGGGCATCGTCCCGGACTACCTGATCGGCCACTCCATCGGCGAGATCGCGGCGGCCCACGTCTCCGGCGCGCTCTCCCTCGCCGACGCGTCGCTGCTGGTCACCACGCGGGCGCGGCTGATGCAGGCGCTTCCGGCCGGGGGCGCGATGCTGGCGATCGAAGCCACCGAGGCGGATGTGTTGCCGCTGTTGACCTCTCGGGTCGGCATCGCGGCGATCAACGGCCCTCGGTCGGTGGTGATCGCCGGGGACGAGGACGCCGTGGCGGAGATCGGCGAGCGGTTCACGCGGACGCGGCGGCTGCGGGTGAGCCACGCGTTCCACTCGCCGCTGATGGAGCCGATGCTGGCCTCCTTCGGCGCCGCGGTCGCCAAGCTCGCCCACGGCACGCCGCAGGTCCCCGTTGTGTCCACTGTGGATGGTGCGTTCGCGGAGTTCTCCCCGGAGTACTGGGTGCGCCACGTCCGGCAGACCGTGCGCTACGCGGACGGCGTGGACACCCTGGTGGAGGAGGGCGTCGGCACGTTCCTCGAACTCGGCCCCAACGGCGTGCTGACCGCGATGACGCAGGGCTGCCTGCCCGAGGACAGCGCCGCGACGCTCGTGGCGACGCTGCCGAAGAACACCGCCGAGACCACGGCCTTCCTCGGCGCCCTGGCACGGCTGCACTTGGCGGACGTGCCGATCGACTGGGCTTCCTTGACGCCGAAGGCGGCGCACGTCGACCTGCCGACCTACCCCTTCCAGCGTCAGCGCTACTGGCTGGAGAGCACTGTCGGCCTCGGTGACGTCAGCTCGGCGGGCCTGCTGCCGTCCACGCACCCGCTCGTCGGCGCGATCACCCCGCTCGCCGAATCCGGGCAGCTCGTGCTGAGCGGACGTCTCGGGCTCGACCGGCAACCCTGGCTCGCCGACCACGCCGTGCACGGAGTGGTGCTGCTGCCCGGAACCGCCTTCGTCGACCTGGCGATTCACGCGGGTGACCAGGTCGGGTGCGGGCACCTCGAAGAGCTGACGCTGCACGCCCCGCTGACGCTCGTCGAGCCCGTGCAGTACCAGCTCCGCGTCGACTCCGACCAGAACGGCCGTCGGCAGTTCAGCGTGCACTCGCGTGCTTCCGACCAGTGGGTGCTGCACGCGAGCGGTTGGCTCTCACCGTCTGTCGTTGCGCCGCAAGGCGATCTGACCTCGTGGCCGCCTTCGGGCGCGGTGGCGCTCGACCTCGACGGCTTCTACGAGGAGCTGTCCGAGGCCGCCTTCGACTACGGCCCGGCGTTCCAGGGCCTGCGCCGTGCGTGGCGGCACCGCCAGGAGCTCTTCGCCGAGGTCGAGCTCCCGGGGGAGGCCGGGGACTTCGGCGTGCACCCCGCGTTGCTCGACGCCGCCCTGCACGTCGCGGGCGTTCGGTCCGAAGAGGACGGTGGCAGCGCGGCTCCGCGTGTTCCCTTCGCGTGGACCGGGGTGTCGTTGCACGCCACGGGAGCCACCTCGCTGCGTGTTCACGTGAGCCCGCACGCGACGGGCGAAGGCATGTCGGTCCGCATCGCCGACCACACCGGCGCGCCAGTGGCCACTGTGGACTCGCTGATCGCGCGCCCGGTTTCGGCCGACCAGCTCTCCGCCAAGCCCACTTCGAAGTCGCTCTACCGCGTGGAGTGGGCCGCAGTTCCTGCCGGCTCGGGGTCCGCTCAGTGCGTGCTGATCGGCGAGGACCCGTTCGACCTCCCGGTGTCGGACAAGTACGCCGACCTCGCAGCCCTCGCGGAAAGCGGGACATCGTCCCAGTTCGTGCTGGCGTCCTTCCGCAACTCCGCTTCGGGCGTCCCGGCTCTGGCGCACAGCACGGCGGAGCACGCGTTGCGCCTGGTGCAGGAATGGCTGGCTACCCCTTCGTTCGCGGATGCACAGCTCGTGATCGTCACCAGCGGCGCGGTCGCCACTTCCGACACCGAGGACGTCACCGACCTCGCCACCTCCGCCGTGTGGGGCCTCGTGCGCTCGGCGCAGACCGAGAACCCCGGCCGCTTCCGCCTGGTCGACCTCGACGGCTCTTCGGCCCTGCTGCATTCGGCGCTGGCCTCGGCTGCGCCCCAGCTCGCTGTCCGCGACGGGGCTCTGCTGGCGCCTCGTTTGGCCGCGGCTCCAGTGGCAGACGCGCACGCTTGGCGTGCTGACGGCACTGTTCTGATCACCGGAGCGACGGGCACGCTGGGCGCGCTCACAGCTCGACATCTCGTTGTGCAGCAAGGTGTTCGACGGCTCCTGCTCACGAGTCGCCGAGGCATCCTCGCCCCTGGGGCCGCTGAGCTGCGCGCGGAGCTGACCGAGCTCGGCGCCGATGTCGTCGTGGCCGCGTGCGACGCCGCCGACCACGACGCGCTGGCCTCGCTGCTCGCGACGCACCCGGTCACCGCGGTGATCCACACCGCCGGAGTGCTGCACGACGTGATCTTGGAGTCCCTGACCCCCGAGCAGCTGCACTCGGTGTTGCGGCCCAAGGTCGACGCGGCGTGGAACCTGCACGAGCTGACCAGCGACCTCGACGCGTTCGTGCTGTTCTCCTCCGCTTCCGGCGTGTTCGGCTCGGCGGGCCAGGCGAACTACGCCGCCGCCAACGCCTTCCTCGACGCGCTCGCCCACCACCGCCGGGCTTCGGGGCTGGCCGCGAGTTCGCTCGCGTGGGGGCTGTGGGAGCAGGCGTCCGGGATGACCGAGCACCTGACCGGTGAGATCGCCGGGATGCCGCCGCTGCCCAGCGTGGAGGCGTTGGCGCTGCTGGACTCCGCCGTCGCCGACACCGCTCCGCTGCTCGCGCCGATCACCCTCGACAAGGCCGCTCTCCGCTCGGCTCCGGACGCGGACGAGCTACCGCTGATGATCCGCGAGCTGATCGGCCCCGCCCGTCGGGCCGTTTCGACTGAGGCCCCGGCGGCGTCGTCCTCTCCGGCTGACTTGTTGGAGCTGGTGCGCTCGCACGTCGCGGTGGTGCTCGCGTTCTCCGGGCCGGAGGACATCGAGGTCGACCAGGACTTCCTCGAACTCGGCTTCGACTCGCTCATGTCGGTCAACCTGCGCAACCGGCTCGCTTCGGCCACCGGGCTCCGGCTGCCCGCGACGCTGGCGTTCGACCACCCCACAGCCTCCGCGCTGGCCGACTACCTCGCTGGTGCGCTGAGTTCCGGGCCTGCCTCGGCCAAGCCGGCCGAGGAGAAGGAAACGGAGTCCGGCGCGCTGACCGCGCTGTACTTCAAGGCCGTTGAGGAGGGCAGGTTCCCCGACTTCCTGGAACTGCTCGGCGCGATGGCCCGCTTCCGGCCGCAGCTGACCGACGCGGCGAGCTCGTCCGTGCCGACCAGGCTCGCCACGGGCGACGAGCCGTGCCAGGTGTTCTGCTTGACCTCCTACATCGGCCGGTCCGGGCCGCAGGAGTACGCCCGCTTCGCCGCCGCGCTGCGCGGCAAGCGCGACGTGCTCGCTTTCCGCGAACCCGGCTTCACGCGGCACGAACTGCTCCCGTCCACCGCCGAGGTCGTCGCGCACCTGCACGCCAACGCCATCCGGGAGCAGGCTGACGGCAGGCCGTTCGTGCTCGTCGGCTACTCCTCCGGCGGCGTCGTGGCGCACGCCGTCACGCGGTACCTGGAGAGCGTCGGCCTCGCTCCGGCCGGCCTGGTCATGGTCGACACCTACGCGCTGGAGGACAAGGTCGGCCTCAACGCCATGGGGCGCTTCATGAACTCCATGATGGACGACCTGTCCGAGGAGATGACCGCCACCAGCGGTGAGCCCGACATCTGGGGGGAGGCGTGGCTGACCGCGATGGGTCATTACTCCACAATGGACTGGACGCTCAAGCCCTGTGCGACGCCGACCCTGTTGGTGCGCCCGGAGAACCCCGTCACCAGCAAGTGGAACGAGGACTACGACTGGCGTACCAACCCGCCCGTCGCGCACACCCTCGCCGAGGTCCCCGGTGATCACTTCACGATGATGGGCGAGCACTCCGCCAGCGTCGCCGAGACCGTCGACGCCTGGATCGCCACGCTGTGAGTCCTTGCTAGAAGGGAATCGCCCGCCACCCTCTCTTGGGCGGCGGGCGATTTCGTCGTCGGGTCAGCGGCTCGCGGCCAGCTTCTCCAGGTCGAGCACGACGTCGTTGACCGTCGGCCTGCCCAGCATCTCCGCGCGCACCGCCGCCGCACTGTCCACAAAGGACTTGTCTTCCAGCAGGCGCACCAGCCGCTCGCGCAGTGCCTGTGCGGAGAACTCCTCCGGGCGCAACGTCAACGCCGCACCTGCCTTCTCCAGCTCGTGCGCCGCTGTCGCCTCGCCCCACGTGGACCCCGGGATCACCAGCTGCGGCACCCCGTGCACCACCGCGTTGCCGATCGTGCCCGTGCCGCCGTGGTGCACCACCACCGCGCAGCTCGGCAGCAACTCGTTGAGCGGCACGAAGTCCACCAGCCGCACGTTCTCCGGCGCGTTCTCGGTCTGCAACGTCGCGACCACTTCGACGTCCAGGCCGCGCACCGCTTCGAACAGCTCGGCCGCGTCGAATCCGTCATCCTTGTTCGGGATCTCGTTCTCCCGCGCCGACAGGCCCACCGTCACGCACACCCGCGGCTTCGTCGGTTTGTCCCGCAACCACTTCGGCGACTCGCTCGGCCCGTTGTACGGCGTGAAGCGCACCGGCAGCGTCTTCGCGTCCGTCTCGTACCGCGTGCACGCGGGCATCGCGTCGATCGTGAGCTGTCCGAGCACCACGTCCTCGTCGAACTCCAGCCCGAACTCGCCGAGCTTGCCCGTCAGCCAGTCCCGCATCGGATCGCGCTGCTGCTCTTGGAGTGCTTTTCGCATGCGGCCGAAGTTGTCCGAGCCCATCAGCAACCGCGCGTGCGCCGCTCCGCAGGCCTTCGCCGCCACCGGCCCCGCGTAGACCAGCGCGTCCCACACGACGAGATCCGGCTTCCACTCCCGCGCGAACTCCACGAGATCCGCGGTCACGTCCGGCCCCGCCATCGCCTCGCACAACGGCGCCCAGATATCGAAGATCACCTCCGCGTACTCCGGGGTGATCTTCTCCTCGTCGATCTGCGCGATGGGGAATTCGGCGATGAGCGCGAGTTCTTCCTCGGTGTACTCGCCGCCGCCTTCCTCGGTGCGCTGTTCCCAGTTCAGCGGCTTTCCTGCTTGGTGGGCGGAAAGGCCCGCACTGGAAAGTGCATTGGGCTCGGCCGGGTTGGGTTGGGCGGCGATCCGCACCTCGTGGCCCGCGTTGCGCATGGCCCAGATGAGGGGGGCCATGTTGTAGACGTGGGCTTTGGCGGGGAAAGGCGTGAAGAGGACGCGCATTTACTCATTCGATCGTGGCTGTTGGTAGTGGGGCAACCCCTAGTGGCGTATCGGTTTGGCGTGGGGGACGGCTGGGCTTCCGGCTCGCGCCGGTACCAGCGTGGGGTCGGCTTGACCTGGGGCCCCTTGCGCGTGCCCCTGGGCCTTACAGGGGCACGGGATGGAACACCCGGCCCTCGCGCGAGCGTATGGCCCGCGCACCCCAGGTAAAGCCTCGGTTGTGTTGTGCGCCTTGCGTTCCAGCGTGAGGCTTTCGGGCTTTCGGGCGCCTGGGATTTCATCCTTTAGGGCCATGATCGACTATTTAATCGGCGTAGAATAGAAGGCATGGACGAAGCTGACGTAAAAGCAGCGTACGCGGCTATCGCTGAAGCTGTCGCAACGTTCTCCGTGACCCTGGTCGACTATCTAGCCGAGCTGGATTCGCGTGATCGTGAGTTTGCCGATAACTTCATCGCCCCGGTGCTGAAGGTGTCGCCCATCAAAGCGGGTCGGTTGATCGACAGCGCGGTGGAGCTGGTGGAGCGCCACGTGGTCTTTGAGGCGATGGCCGAAGGCCGAATTGACCAGGGCAAGTCACTCATGATCCTCGACCTCCTCCGCGCCCTCCCTGTCACCCAGGCGCTGATCGTGGAGGAAGCCCTCGTCACCCACGCAGCGACCAACACCTACTCCGCGACCCGCCAGTACGGTGTCCGGTTCATCCACCGCCTCGACCCCAAAGCCGCCGAACGCCGCCACGCGGAGAAGCACAAAGCCCGTCTCGTTGAGAAGTTCAACCTCGAAGACGGCATGTCCTCCCTGCGCTTGACCATGACCGCCCACGACGCCGCCCTGTCCTACGACCGCGTCGATCACATCGCCAAAGCCCTGCCCAAAGACCACCGCACCCTCGACCAAAAGCGCTCCGACGTCGCAAGGGACCTCTTGCACGGCAAAGAAACCGCCGCCCCGCAAGGCCAAACCGTGGTCTACCTGACCATGCCCGTCACCTCAGCCCTCGGCCTGACTGACGATCCCGGAATACTCACCGACGACGGCCCCCTCCCCGCACCCTTGGCCCGCGACATCGCCGCCGGTGGCATCTGGAAGCGCATCCTCACCGACCCGGTCACCGGCATGGCTGAAGAAATCAGCGACGTCTACCGCCCCAACGCCAAACAACGCGAACTCATCGCCGCGAGATACCCGACCTGCACCGCCATCGGATGCAGACAACCCGCCCACCGCTGCGACTACGACCACTGCCGCCCCTACAACGGCTCGAACACCACGATCACGAACCTGCGCCCCAAATGCAGGCGTCACCACCGCATGAAAACCCACACCAACTGGCAGTGCGCCAACGGCGAAGACGGCGTCCACACCTGGACCACGCCCAGGGGCCACACCTACGAAACCGCGCCCGAGCCGATCGCCGAACCGGCGCCGTTCTAGGCGCGGGGCTCGTACCGCAGCACCATGACTCCCGAGCCGAACTTGGAGCGGCTCACGAGCTTCAGGTCGACGTGCTGGGACAAGCCCTCGAACAGGGTCGGGCCGTGGCCCGCGATGCGGGGGTGGACGACGAACTCGTACTCGTCGATCAAACCCAGCTCCGCCAACGCCATCGGGAGCCGCACGCCGCCGACGAAGACGCCCTTGCCCGGAGTCTGCTTGAGCCGCCGCACAGCGGTGGCCAGGTCGCCGCGCACGAGCTCCGCGTTCCAGTCGACGTGCTCCAGAGTGCTTGACACGACGTACTTCTTCGCCGCGTCGATGGAGCGGGCGAAGGGGTCATCGTCGTGGGGGCTCGGGGACCGCCACGCGGACTCCATCATCTCGTAGGTGACCCGGCCGAACAGGAGCGCGTCAGCGCGGTCGAGGTTCTCGGCGTGATGACGGTGCAGAGCCTCGTCCGCCGGGATGGCGCGGTGGTCGCAGCACCCGTCCAGCGTGACGTTGATGGAGTACCGAAGCGGCCGCATCGCCGAAGAGTACGCCGAAACCCGGGTGCGGGCGGCCGGACGTTGGTGTGAGATCGCGGGCATGACGATCGTGTTGGACACGCCGGATGTCGATGGGCTGAGCGTGGCCGTCAACGCGCTGCGAGGGTGGCAGCGCGACCGGGCGATGCAACTGCACCCGGGCGACATCGGCTGGTTCTGGCGCTTCGGCGCCGAGACGACCGCCGGCGCTGTCCGGACCTGGAGCCGCGACGGACGGGTGCTGGCGGTGGGGCTGCTGGACGGCTCGACGCTGCTGCGCATCACGATCGCGGCGGACGTGCAGCAGGATGAGGAGCTGGTGCGGCGGCTGGTCGAGGACGTGACCGAGCCGGAGCGCGGTGTGCTGCCGGCGGGCAAGGTCAACATCGAGGCGCCGATGGGCGTGCTGCTGCACAGCCTGCTGGCGGAGCAGGGGTGGCAGACCGACGAGCCGTGGACGCCGTTGTCGCGTGACCTCGCGGAGCCGGTGAAGGCGCCCGACCTGCGGATCGAGATCGCGGGGCAGGAGCAGGCGGAGCTGTGGGCCGAGGTGCTGCGCGCGTCGTTCGAGGGCTCGACGTTCGCGGCCGAGAAGTGGCACGCGATGTCGGCTGGTACTCCGTACGCGGACGCGCGGAGCCTGATCGGCTACGACGAGCAGGACGCGGCGGTCGGCGTGGTCACGGTGTGGTCGGCGGGGCCGGGCCTGCCCGGGCTGATCGAGCCGATGGGCGTGCACAACGACCACCGCGGGCGCGGCCACGGCAGGGCGATCACCGTGGCCGCGGCGGCGGCGCTCCAGGAAATGGGTTCGTCGAGCGCGCTGGTGGCCACGCCGACCTCGAACGTCGGCGCCGTGGCGACCTACGCCTCAGCGGGCTTCGGCAAGCTCGCCGAGGTCCACGACTACTACCGCGAGAACTGAGAGTTCCCGTTTCGCACTCCGGTCAACGCTTCGGGCAGGTCTTGCGGAGGATGGAGCCGGAGGTGCCCGGCAGGCTGACGGAGTTCACGTTCGTCCCGGCCTCGTTGAGGTGGTCGCCGCCCAGGGAGAGCGTGATGGCCTGGCTCTCGGTCGGGTTGGCGTTCACCACGACCGTGCCGCAGGCGAAGTCGCGGCGGTAGACGTTGGTGCCGACGGAGGTGTACGGGCCGGAGGGCTTGCCGAGGTCCCAGTCGTACTCGGGGCGCCACGGCGACGGTTCGCCGTAGCCGTCGGTCTTCTCCATCTCCGCGATCGCCGACTTCGTGCTGCTCGCCGCCATGAAGTAGGAGGCCAGTGCGTAGCGGAAGGGGCGAACGGCGGTCTTGGAGAAGTGCGGCTGCACCAGGGTGATCTTGCCGGCGGCCTCGTTGTCGGCGATCTGCGCGACCTGGCGGCGCCAGCCCTCGGCGTAGTCGGGCAGCTGCTCGGTGTCGGAGAAGGACAGCCACCACTCGTCCCAGCCTCCGTCGAGGTTGGCCATGTAGTTCTTCCAGCCGTCCTTGTGCAGCCTGGCGTTGCTCATGTTCGCCACGGTCTTCAGCCCGGCCGCGGTGAAGGTCGCGCGGGTGTTGGCGAAGAACGAGGAGTACGCGGCCTGGAAGGAGGCGTTGTCGCCGTACTTCGACGGGCACGTGCCGGGGTGGTAGGTGTCGCAGGTCCAGAGCGCGTTGTCGATCAGCACGCCGTCGAAGACGCCCTTCGTCGACGCGACGACGTTCTCCGCCCACTCCGCCTGGTACTTCGGGTCACCGACGTCCATCTGCCAGTGCCCCTTGTACCCGGCGTACTCCAGCCGCTTTCCCTTGGAGTCCTTGAGGAACCACTCCGGCCGGTTCTTCTCCGCGGCGCAGAAACCGACCCCGGTCGGCAGGTGCTCGTCGTCCTTGCCGTCGCGGCAAGCGTAGGAGCGCGTGGAGGACATGTCCTTGTACACCAGCACGGTGACCGTCGGGTTGGCCGCCTTCAGCTTGGGGACGTAGCTTGCCTCCCAGGCGTTGAGCAGGATGTAGTCGCGCTTCTGCGCTTCCTCGGCCAGCATCTCGTCGGTGACCGGCGTCCCGTTCCAGTGCACCCAGTACGACTTGGTACGCCAGTCGCTCGCGGGCGGCGTCGTCGGCTTCGTCGTCGTGGTCGTCGGGGCGGTCGTGGTCGTCGGCGCCACCGAGGTCGTCGGAGTGGCGGACGTGGTCTGCGCCGGCGGGGTGGTCCGCTGCACCGGCGGGATGATGTGCACGGGCGGCGGGGTCGGCGCCGCGACGGCGGGGGCCGCTATCGCGGCGACGAGCAGCGTGGCGACGGACAGGGTGGGAAGTGCCTTCACAGTGATCCTTACGGGGGCGGCAGGGGGTGCCCACCGTAGGGCCTGTGATCGTCCCGACCAGACTGCGTGAAACTCTTCGATGCAGGACCCGCAGGAAGTAGTCCCTCTTTCAAGGCGCACTGAAACCCTTTGCCCGCAACACTCCTCGCCATCAGTTGCCGTCGCGGCAAGTCGATGACGCGGAGCGACGACAGCGGTGCACGCTCAGTGATCAGCTACCCCGCCGAAGTGCTGATGAGGTTCTGTGCCAGAGTGTTGGCGGCGTACGCGTTCACCCCGAACCGCCCCGACGAGTACGTGGAGTCGGTCGCGTCGATGACCGGTGCGGCGCTGCGGTCGAGCCAGACCCGAATCCGCGAGCCGACCGCCTCGACCTTCACGTGATACGAGCGGCCTTCGGCTATCGGCGTCGCGCGCACGGCGATGTCCTTGCCAGGACGCCACAACTTCACCACACCGCTCGTGTCGATGGTCGCGGTGTAGCCGGAGCCGGACGCGTCCGCGCGGAAGGTCAGGCCCGCGCCGACGCCGTTGACCACGGAGAGATCGCCCTCGAACGCGAAGTCGGTTCCAGTGCGGTCGCTGAGGTAGAAGGCATCGGCGGCGGTGCTGGCGTGCAGCCCGCGCGGCGAGACTGTCCACATGCCGCCGCGCGGCGCCCACGGCCCGGAGGAGATCGTCGCGAAGCCGCCAGAGCCGACGTTGAGGTTCTGCACCGTCGCCGCGCCCCGGAAAACGTTGGCGCCAAAGCGTCCTGAGCTGTACGCGGTGTCGGTCGCGTCGATCACCGGCGCGGAGCCGTTGTCCAGCCACACTCGGATGCGCGAGCCGGTGGTCTGCACCTTGAGGTGGTGGGCGCGGCCAGCGGTGACCGGTACCGCGTGGGTCGCGATGTCCCTTCCCGGGCGCCAGAGCTTGACGAGCCCGGCGCGGTCGACGCTCGCGGTGTACCCGGCTCCGTCGGCGTTCGCGCGGAAGGTCAGCCCGGCGGCCTGCGCGGTGCCGAGCACGACGTCCCCCTGGTAGACGGAGTCCCTTTCGGTACCCGCACCCAGGTAGAAGCCGTCGTTCTGCGCCTGGCCGAGCTTGCCGCGCGCGGCGTCGGTCCACGAGCCGCCCGAGGCGTGCCACGGCCCGGCGACATTGCTGTCCACAGTGGACTCGGCAGTGCCCCACGTGGTGCCGAGCCGGGTGAAGCTCGCGCTGTCCAGGCGGACCTCGCCGCCGGTCGCGAACAACCGGATGCCCTGGCTGACCGCGGCGGAGTCGAAGTTCACGTTGTCGGACAACGAGAACCGGCCGCCATCGGCGAAGATCGCGAGCTGGCCCCGGTCCACGAGCAGGCGCATCGACACCTTGCCGTCGCGGGGTTGGAGCGCTTTCCCGTCCAGCGTGCCCGTCTTGCGGTCGTAGACCACAGCGCGGTCCGCTGAGCCGTCCGGCCGCGTGTGCAGGTGGAAGCCGAACTGCTCGGCGGTCGCGTCGCGCACGTCGAACTGCGCGGTGACCTCGTAGGTGTCGGCCTTGATGCCTTGGAAGAGGTTGCCGCCGCCGACGACCTGGTTCCGCCAGGTCCTGGTGTCCGCGCGGATCGAGTCCAACTCGGCAACCGGTGTCCTGGTGATCTGAGGTCCGTTCGGGCCGGTGACCAGTCCCAGTGCGGCGGGTAAGGTGGCGTTGCCGGTCCACGTGCTCCCGCGATTGCCGCCCTGCCAAGCCATCTGCACGACGCGCTTGTCCGGCAGGTCGCTGAAGGTCATGGCCGCGTAGAAGGTACCGCCGGCGAACGCGGTACCGAGGTCCATCCGCTTGGGCTCGGGTCGATCGGCGCGGAAGGTGGTGCCGTCGAAGGAACCGACGACGTAGTCGCTCGACGCCGAGGTCAGCACCCACCGCTGATCGTCGGCGCGGCCGTCCAGCGGCAGCGGGAACAGGTCGGGGCACTCGAAGAGCCACGGCGCGGCGTAGCGGCTGGCAAAGGTCCAGTCCAGCAGGTTCGGCGAGGTGTAGATGTCGGCGCCGTTGCCGTCGCGCTGGGACCAGACGACCATGACCCACCGCTTGCGCGCGGCGTCCCACAGCACCTTCGGATCGCGGCTCTCCACCGGGATCTCGATCTGCTTGCGGCCCTTGTCGTAGGACTGGAAGGTCCTGCCGTTGTCGTTGCTGTAGAAGATGCTCACGCCGTCGGTGTTGGAGAACACCACGATCGGCTCCAGCGCCCCGGTCTTCAGCCCCGACGTGTTGTGCCGGTCGACGACCCCACCGCCGGAGAACAGCGTCCCCGCGTGCACGCCCGGCTCCAGCGCGATCGGCTTCTGCGTCCAGTGCACGAGATCGGGGCTCGTCGCGTGCCCCCAGTGCATGGTGTCCCACTCCAGGCCGTGCGGATTGTGCTGGTAGAAGAAGTGGTACTCGCCGTTGGCGTGCACGAGCCCGTTCGGGTCGTTCATCCAACCGGTACGCGAGCTGAAGTGGAACTGCCCGCGCTGCGGCTCGTGGTAGGTCGTCGGTTGGTAGCCGAACTCCGGGTAGTCCCAGGTCGTCCCCGCCCGCGCGAGCGGCGCGGAGGACAGCGTCAGCAGCAGCGCGACCAGGGAAGCGACCAGAGCTCTGGCCATGCCGACCACCCCTTCGGAGCCGGTGAGAGCGCTCTCAACCGGATCGCCAAGCTAACAGGGGGCCTTCGCGGCGAACAAGCAGAACTACCCGCGCAGCCCAGCGACGAGGAGTCCGACCAGCTTCCGCGCGTCGTAGCGGCGGTTCGTGCCCGCGCCCGCGCACAGGCCCCCGACCCCGCGCATCAGCTCGTAGGCGTCCACGCCCGGCTTGATCTCGCCGGAGCTCGTCGCGGCTGCGAGCAGTTCGGTGCACACGGGTACGAGTCGTTCGAGGAAGTAGGAGTGCAGCGGGTCGTAGCAGGGGTCGTCGGACTGGAGCACGGACGGGAGCCCCTGCTTGGTGATCACGAAGTCCACGAAGAGCTCGATCCACCGCCCCAGCGCGGCGTACGGGCTGGAGCCGTGCTCCAGCAGCGTCGGACCCGCTTCGGCGAGGTTCTCCACCTGGTGCCGGTAGACCGCGACGATGAGGTCGGCGCGGGTGGGGAAGTGGCGGTAGATCGTGGCCGTGCCGACGCCCGCGCGCGCCGCGATGTCGCGGATCGGCGCCTCCACGCCGGAGCTGACGAAGACCTCGGCCGCGGCGTCGAGCAGGGTCTGCTTGTTGCGCCGCGCGTCCGCGCGCTGAGGTCGCACAGAATCCGCCCTTCACTAAGCGGGACACTGTCCCGTATCGTCAACCGGGACAGTGTCCCGTCTCTGCATGATGCCAGGAAGTGGGCGGCCATGGCGACATATCTGCTGGTGCACGGCGCGTGGCACAGCGCGCGCTGCTGGGATCGGGTGATCCCGCTGCTGGAGGCGGCCGGGCACCGCGTGCTCGCGCCGACGCTGACCGGCTACGGCGACAAGATCCACCTCGCCGGGCCGGAGGTCGGGCTCGACACCCACGTGGCGGACGTGCTCGGGCTGATCACCGAGCAGGACCTGGCCGAGGTCGTGCTGGTCGGGCACAGCTACGCCGGGCTGGTGATCTCCTCGGTGGCGAACGCGGTGCCGGAACGGATCGCGCACCTGGTCCACCTCGACGCGATGGTCCCGGAGCACGGAGAGGCGGCGGTCGACGTCATGCCCGTGAGCCGTCAGCTGGTCGAGCTCGCGCTGAACTCCGACAGCGGCTGGCGCATCCCACCGCCCGGCACGTTCGGCGTGACCGACCCGGACGACGTGGCGTGGCTGCGCACGATGCTCTCCGACCAGCCGGTGCGCTGCCTCCTGGAGCCCGTGCGCCTGGACAACCCCGCCGTGAAGGCCGTTCCGCGAACCCACATCCACTCCACGGTGGTGCCCGAGGGCTTCGAGCGGCGCGCCGCGCCCCCGGGGGAGCGCGTGCTGGAACTGCCGACCGGGCACGACTGCATGATCACGATGCCGCGCGAGCTGACCGACCTGCTCGTCAAGATCGGCTGAGTTCACCCTTGCGGAGGCCGTGAACTGGGTACTTCTCCTTCAGGGGAAGCGATCAGCCGCCTTGGAGGGGACGATGCCCAGCAGCGCCGACCGTGCGTCCCGGCTCGACATCACGGTGCTCGACCCCGGCGGTGGCGAACCGGAACGGGCCGTTCCCCGGACGCTGTCCGTGCTGCGCCTGGTCGGCCTGTGCCTCGTCGCCGGACTGTTGGTGGCGGCGGTGTGCTTCCCCGTCGTGGGCGCCGCCGGACTGCTCTCCAACGAGACCAGCGACGCGACGGCGGGCAGCGCGAAAGCCGTGCTGGGCAAGGAACCTCCGGTGCTGACCACGCTCGCCGACACCTCCGGCCAGCCGTTGGCGGTGGTCTACGACCAGTACCGGTTCCACGTGCCGGCCGAGCGGATCTCCCAGGCGGTGAAGGACGCGGTGGTGGCCATCGAGGACCAGCGCTTCTACGAGCACGCGGGCGTGGACCTGCTGGCGATCGGCCGCGCGCTGCTGACCAACAGCGTCAGCGGCAAGGTCTCCCAGGGCGGCTCGACGCTGACCCAGCAGTACGTGAAGAACCACCTCCTGCACGTGGCCGCGACGACGGAAGCGGAGCGCGACAAGGCTTCCGAGCAATCCGCCGCGCGCAAGCTCCGCGAACTCCGCACCGCCATGCAGGTCGAGCAGGAGCTGTCCAAGGAGGAGATCCTCGGCCGCTACCTCAACACCGTCCCCTTCGGACACAACTCCTACGGCATCGGGGCCGCCGCGCGCACGTACTTCGACATCCCGCAGGAGCGGCTGAGCGTGGCGCAGGCGGCGCTGCTGGCCGGGATCGTGAACGAGCCGACCGCGCTCAACCCCTTCCGCTACCCCGACCGCGCGCTCGCCAGGCGCAACGTGGTCATCGACGAGATGGCCAGGCAGAAGCGGATTCCCGCCGAGCTGGCCGAGGCGCAGAAGCGCGAACCGCTCGGGCTGGCGCCGGAGGTGGCCCGCCCGCCCAACGGCTGCGTCGGCGTTGGCGACGCGGGCTACTTCTGCGACTACGTGCTGACCTACCTCGCGAAGGCCGGAGTGTCCAAAGAGGACATTCAGCGCGGTGGGCTGACCATCAGGACCACGCTCGACAAGGACGCGCTGACCAAGGCCAAGTCCGCGGTCGACGCCCAGGTGCCGCCGGACACCGAGCACGTCGCGAACGCGATGGCGATCGTCAAGCCCGGCAAGGACAAGCACCGCGTCGTCGCGCTCGCCGCCAACCGCACCTACGGGTTGGACCGCGCCAAGAACGAGAGCACCCTCGGGCTGCCCTTCGAGCCGCAGAACCTCGGCGCCGGGTCGATCTACAAGCTCTTCACGGCCGCCGCCGCGCTGGAGCAGGGCATGGCGATCACCGACTCCGTCACCGCCCCGCCCACGTTCACCTCCAGCACCTTCGCCGGTGGCGCGGCGAGCTGCCCGGCAGGGGAAGGCGGTGTGCGCAGGTACTGCGTCCGCAACAACGAGGGCAGCGACTACCCGCCGCGCATGAGCCTGCAGGACGCGCTGGCCACCTCGCCGAACACCACCTTCGTGCAGCTGCTGGAAAAGGTCGGCGTCGGCGCGGCGGTGGACATGGCGCAGCGCCTCGGGTTGCGCTCCCTCGCCACCACGATCGCCACCGAGGACAAGAAGAAGCGCACGGTCGGGAAGTTCTTCACCGAGCAGAACTTCGGCTCGTTCACCCTCGGCCCGACACCCACGAGCACGCTGGAGCTGGCCAACGTCGGCGCGACCCTGGCCAGCGCGGGCACGTGGTGTCCGCCGAGCCCCGTCGAGGAGGTGCTGGACCGCCAGGGCCGACGCGTGCCGCTGCGCGAGGAGCCCTGCGCCCAGGTCGTCGACCCGGAGCTGGCCGACGCGATGACGGTCGGCATGAGCAAGGACGCCATCTCCGGCACCGCCACCACCGCCGCGAAGGAGTACGGCTGGGACCGGCCGATGGCGGGCAAGACCGGCACCACCCAGGAGCACAAGTCCGCCGGGTTCCTCGGCTACACACCGCAGCTCGCGGGAGCCGTCTTCACCTTCGACGACACCTCGACGCCCACGACGCTGTGCGATCCCGGTGGCTCCGCCCCGCCGAAGCCGTGCACGGACGGCCGCTTCATCTACGGCGGCAAGTCACCCGCGCGCACGTGGTTCCAGGCCATGAACGGCGCCGGGGACGAGCCCGGCATCATCACCCCCATGGACCGCGCCGAACTCCCGTCCGTCGAAGGCCCCTACGGCGGTTAGTCAGCGGGTGAGGGCGAGGGTGTCACCGGCGACGCGTTGGACCTGCTCGCTGACGTAGCGGATGCGCGAGCTGTTCGCCTCGGTCCACAGCACGTTTCCCAGGCGCAGCAAGGGGACCGCGAGTTCGTGCAGCACGGTCTCCGCGTCCCAGCGGTGGGTCACCGGCGGAGCCGGAGTGCGCGCGCCCCACGAGGTGAACAGTTCGCACAACGTGATCTCCAGCAGGCACAGCGCCGTGCGCGTGACGTTCACCAGGTCGCCAACGGCCGTGGTGCACTTGCACTCGAACAGCTCCTCGGCGGCGTCGGCGCACGTGCGCAGGGCGGAGCGCGCCGCGAGCAGGCGTTGGGTCTGCGCGGGTGGTCCGACGGCGGCGATCGCGTGGTGCATCTCGGCGATGCTGTGCGCGGCCTCGTCGTTGAGCGATGCCCTGCCGTAGACGCCCGCCGTGCTGCTCATCTTCGCCTCCACCGACTCCGCCGAATTCCCCCTACAGCTGCGTGTAGCCCCGCGTTCACCGTCCAACCGCGACAGAAAACGAATTCACTCGAAGCGGTTTCGCAGGTCAGGATGGGGGCATGCTGGTCGACCACTTCCCGCTCCTCGGGCTCCGGCTGGGCACGCCGCGCCTGGAACTGCGCCTGCCCGCGCCGGAGGAGCTGGCCGCGCTGGCGGAGCTGGCCGCCGAAGGCATCCACGACCCGGAGGTCATGCCCTTCGCCGCCGCGTGGACCGACCAGCCGCCCGCCGACGTGGCGCGCGGAGTCGTGCAGCACCACTGGGCGCAGCTCGGTGCGTGGGCCCCGGACATGTGGGAGCTGAACCTGGCGGTGTTCCGCGACGGCGTCGTGGTGGGCCAGCAGAGCATCGGCGCGCGGGACTTCGCGATCACCCGCGAGGTGCACACGGGCTCTTGGCTGGGCAAGCGGTTCCACGGCCAGGGCATCGGCACCGAGATGCGCGCGGCCGTGCTGCACCTGGCCTTCGAAGGACTCGGCGCGGCCGAGGCGTCCTCCAGCGCGTTCGTCGACAACAGGGCCTCGCTGGCGGTGTCGCGCAAGCTCGGCTACGAGGAGGTCGGCACCTCGCGCCAGGTGATCCGCGGCGCGCTCGCTTTCGAGCACCGCCTGCGGATCACCGAGGACGCTTGGCGGAGCCGTCGCGCGACGGAGGTCACCGTGCGCGGCCTCGCGGCGTGCCTGCCGCTGCTCGGCGCTGCCTCCTAGGATTCCCCTGGCGTGGGGGAGGTGCGTTCTGTCCGGGTGGGTCGCTGAGCTGGTGTCCGTCGCCGTGCTGCTCGTGGTGTTGATCGTCGCGGTGATGCGGCCGAGGGGCCTGCCGGAGGCGGTGGTCGCCGTTCCCGCCGCCGGGCTCGTGCTGGCGGTCGGAGCGATCCCCGTGCCCGAGGCGTGGGCCGAGATCACCCGCCTGGCGCCGGTGGTCGGTTTCCTCGCGGCGGTGCTGGTGCTCGGACGGCTGTGCGAGGAGGAAGGTCTCTTCCAGTACGCCGGAGCGCTGATGGCCCGCGTGAGCGACGGTCGCCCGCGCCGGTTGCTGCTGGCGGTGTTCGCGGTCGCGGCGGTGATCACGGTGGTGCTGAGCCTGGACGCGACGGTCGTGCTCCTGACACCGGTGGTGTTCGCGACCGCCGCTCGGCTCGGCATCCGGTCGAAGCCGCACGTCTACGCCTGCGCGCACCTCGCGAACTCGGCGTCCCTGCTGCTGCCCGTGTCCAATCTGACCAACCTGCTCGCTGTCGCGGCGACCGGGATCTCCTTCCTGCACTTCACCGCTCTGATGGCGTTGCCTTCGGTGATCGCGGTCGCCACCGAGTACGTGGTGTTCCGCCGGTTCTTCGCCGCAGACCTCAACGCCGCGCTTCGTGCGCGCGAGTCCGCTCCGCCCGTGCCGACGCCGACCTTCGCGCTCGTCGTGCTCGGGCTGACCCTCGCGGGTTTCGCGGCCACGTCCCTGGTCGGCCTCAGCCCGGGATGGGTCGCTTCGGCCGGAGCGCTCGCTCTTGCGCTTCGCGCGCTTCAGCGTCGGCGCACCACCGCGTTCGCCATCGTGCGCGCGGCGAACGTGCCCTTCCTGGCGTTCGTGCTGGCGTTGGCCGTGGTGGTCCGCGCCGTGGTGGACAACGGCCTCGCCGCCGCCCTCGGCCACCTGATGCCCACGGGTTCCTCGCTGCTCGCCCTGCTGCTCGCGGCCACCATCGCCGCAGTCGTGGCCAATCTGATCAACAACCTGCCCGCTGTGCTGGTGCTCCTGCCGCTGGCCGCCGCTGCCGGGACCCCCGTGGTGCTCGCCGTGCTGATCGGCGTGAACCTCGGCCCCAACCTCACCTACGTCGGCTCGCTGGCGACGCTGCTGTGGCGGCGGATCGTGCACCAGCACGACACCCAGCCCGACCTCGGCGAGTTCACCCGGCTCGGCCTGCTCACCGTGCCGCTGTCGATCGTCCTCGCCGTACTGGGCCTGTGGCTCGGCGTGCTCATGTTCGGCGGCTGACCAACGCCTCCAAGCGGTCCACGACCTTCTCCAGCGGAGCGGAGGCATCGACTTCGAGCGTCGCGGACGCGCGCAGCAGGGGCTCGACGAGGGCCAGGTTCTCCAGGACGGCGGCGCGCTCGGAATCGCTTTTGCCGTAGGGGTTGTCGGTGCGCGCGGCGATGCGGGCGAGCAGCACCGGGGCGGGCGCGCTGAGCAGGACGACGTGGTCGAACAGCGGGTAGAAGTCGACCTGGTTGGTCTTGCAGCCGGCCACGAAGAGAGCGCCGTCGCGGTGTTCGGTCAGCAGCGCGGTCATGGCGTCCTCGCGCCACACCCAGTCGGGCTCGGACGTCCACCGGCTCCACTCGTCGGTGTCGGTGTCGACGGTTCGGTGTCCCCTCGCGGCCAGCGCCCGCAGCGCGGAGGACTTCCCGGTGCCGGACATGCCGGTGATCAAGATCTTCGCCACGCGGAGAGGCTATGCGGCCCGCGCGGGCGTCGTGCCTCGCATCGACGTTCGTGAAACCAGCGGGACAGTGTCCCGGATTCGGGTGACCCGGGGTGCCGAACGGTACTGTCGCCGCCGTGCCAACCTTTGTCGAACTCCAGGACGAGGCAGCCCTGCTGTCGCTCGAACACCAGCTGCACCTGGCCGATGTGGTCGGCATCCCGCCGTGGACGGTCGACTTCACCGTGCCCCGCTTCGCGTTCACCGGCGACAAGCCCTTGACCGTGTCGGCGCTACACCTGCTCGGCAGCGCCGCACCGGGACCGCGGTCCTGGTTGTGGTCGTGGGCGAGCCGCCCGGACGACTACCGGCCCGAGGTGACCTCGCTGGCCGAGCGGCTGCGCGAGTACGGCGAGGAGCACGGGATCTCCGAGCTGACCGAGGCGGAGATCCCCTTCGACGCCCTCCCCGGCGCGCCGACCGAGCCCTCCGTGGTCGCGTCGCAGATGATGGAGGCCGCGAAGGCCGTGCTGGGGCGGTGGACCGGCTACCAGGCGATGGTCGGTCGCGGTACGCGGTTCGGCATGCTCATCGAGCACCCGTCGTTCGCCCTGCCCGAGCCGGACTTCTCGCGAGTGTCCCGTGTGCTGCATATGAGCTTGGCGGAGCTGCGCCTCTACGACCAGCGCCGCGCTTTCCGCTCCTACGCCATCAACCGGGGTCTTCGCGTGCAGGAGAACGACACGCAGATGCGCATCGAAGGGCCGGGTGTCGGGGCGACCGTGGGGTTCACCGAGAACAACCTGGTGTCAGCGATGAGCATCGGCGTCGACTGACGGAACGTGCTTCAGGAACGCGATGCCGTCGGTGTCCCCGAGGTGTCGCGTGTCGAACGGGAAGTAGCCCTGGTGGGTCGCTTCGTCCTTGCGCAGCACCAAGTTCTGCCCATCGAGCGCTGCGGCGAGCTGCCGCGAGCTGAACAGGTACTCATCGCCGGGCAGCTCGGACAGCACGCCCTCGAAGGTGTCCGGTTGCGGCGCGGGGAGGCCGCAGTGCGGCGCGGAACCCAGTGCCAGGGCGATGAACGCGTACTCGTCGCCGAGCTGTGGTGACATGATCGCCCCGGCGCCCCACCACTCCAAGCGCTGTCCCGCCAGCACCCACACGCTCGGTTGGCGCTGGAGGTGGCTGTTCTGCGCGAAGACGAGCGTGCGGTGCGTGAGCGCGGCCAGGTTCTCCGCCATCATCGCCTCCCGCAGGCCGAGCATCCGGGAGATGCGCTGCGGCGACGTGTCCGCCGCCGCAGCGTGGTAGCGCAGCAGGCCGGTCGCGGTGCGCGCGTGCAGGGCGGCCCGCCGCCACGACTCCAGCGAGGTCGTGGAGATCAACCTGGGAGACTCGGTCAGCAACAGCGCTTGCAGCTCGTCGGCGATCAGCCGCAGTTCCTTCACCTCCGCCGAGCCGCCGAGCGACTTCGCCGGGTCCATCATCGCCTCGGTCGACGTCCACGCGGCGTCGTCACCGATGAGCTGGTCGATCCTCTCCGCTGTGCAAGGAAGATCGGTGCCGGCGAGGTAGGCGTGGACTGCGAGGAGCGCCTGCCGGGGGCTCGCGGCGGAGATCATCTCCAATGGTGCGTCGAAGCCCGCGAAGCGCACGCGGTCGGCGAACGGGCGGCCCTCGTTGAAGCCGCGCATCCAGGTGATCAGCTCGCGGGTCGCCGCGTACTCGCCGACCTGGTGGCTGAAACCCTGTCGCAGCACGGTTTCGAGCGAGCCGACGCCCTCGGTCACGTAGTCGTCGACGATCAGCCCGGAGAGGCAGTCGCTCTCGATCGCCACGCAGCGGTAGCCCTCGTGCTCGACGAGGTGCTGGAAGATCCTGTTGCGCAGCCTGGGAAAGGCTTCCTCCAGGTGCATGGGTTCGCCGAGCCCGAGCAGTCGGGGACGCGTGGGGAAGGAGTCGAGGAGGTTCGTGAGCGCGGTGCCGAGGTCGTCACACGCCCAGCCGGAGTCCTGCACAGTCATACCTCAACCGTATCGTTGAAGTACCCGTTGGCGGTTTTACTCGATCTTCCCTGATGGATGCTCCAAAAGCTTCAAACTGGGAAGCAGGAGTGGCGTGGCCAGCAGTAGCACTCCGGCGACGGTGATCGCGGCTCGGGCGCCGATGAGTCCGCCCAGTACACCCCACAGACCGGTGAACAGCGCCGTGGCGGCTTTGCTCGTGATCGACCACGCCGACAGCACGCGCACGACGCGGTCCTTCGGCACGCGCTCCAACCGATAGGTGGCGAAAACCGGGTTGAACACACCCATGCACAGGATCAGCACCAGCTCCACGCCGATGACCAGGAGCAGGCCGCCGACTCCCGGGTGCACGAAGCCCAACCCGACCGGCCAGCAAGTGCGCAGCACGCCAGCGGTGATCATGACCCGGTCCCGGCCGAACCGCGCCACGAGCGGGTGGACCACGCGCGAGCCGATCAGCCCGCCGAGGCACGCCACGCCGAACGCGAAGCCGTACTGCCACGGCGCGAAGCCCAGTTCGCCCAGCATGAGCACCGCGAACGGCGGCGACGTCGCCATGATCAAGCCGTTCACCAGCAGCGTGTTCGCGAAGAACCGGCGCAGCACCGGGTCGGCCAGCACGTGCCGCCACCCCTCGACCAGGTCCGCGCGGCTGAACCGGTGCGCCTTGGCGGGCGGAGGTGGCTCAGCGCCGACCTTCCGCAGCGCCAACGCCGACAGCAGGTAGCTGATCCCGTTGGCCACCACCGTGATCACCGGCCCGAACACGCCGAGCGCCGCAGCACCCAACGGCGGGCCGAGCGCGGAGGCGGTCCACATCGTCGCCTCGAACCGCCCGTTCACGCGCAGCAGCTGCTCCGGCGGAGCGAGGGCCTTGACCAGCGCTCCGCTGGCCGCCGTGAACGTGATGTCGGCCGCGATCACCACCACCGAGACGAGCAGGAGCTGGGCGAAGCCGAGCCAGCCGAGCGCGAACGCCACCGGCACGCTCAGCACCGCCGCGCACCGCACGAGGTCCATCGCGATCATCACCGGGCGCTTGCTCCGGACCTCCACCCACGGCCCGAGCGGGACCGCCAGCACCGCGCCCACCGCGAGACCTGCCGCCGCCAGCGCCGAGACCTCCGCCGGGCCCGCGTCCAGCACCAGGATCGCGATCATCGGGAACGCGTCGAAGGCGAGCCAGGTGCCCGCCGTGCTCACCGCGTACGCCGTCCAGAGCCACCACACAGCCGAAGATCAAGCCACCCCCGCACCCCGCCAGGCAAACAACCACCCGCACAACCCGTGGTTGTCACGCGCTCAACGTCGGCCAAGCCCCACTCCCGTTTCGTACCGGTATCGGGGAAAAGAGCGCTCCCATTTCCCGCTTTCGGTACGAAACGGGAGTCGTCCAGACCACCTCGGCGCGTGATGAGGCGGGGCGAAGGGGGGAGTGCGTGGGGCTGGGGTCATGTGGAGGGTTGGCCGAGGCCGGCTTCGTGGGCGAGGATCGCGGCCTGCACGCGGTTGGCGCACTCCAGCTTGCCGAGCACCTTGGTCATGTAGCTCTTCACGGTGGCCTCGCTGGTGAACAACCGCCCGGCGATGTCGGCGTTGGACATGCCCTGCGCGAGCAGTTCGAGCACTTCCCGCTCCCGCTCGCTCAGCGTCGCCACCCGGCGCTGGGCGTCGGCGCCGCGAGAGCTGGTGCTCCCGCCGCGACCGATCACCCACTTCGTCACCGAGGGGGACAGGTAGGCGTCCCCCGCCGCGATCGCCCGCACCGCGCCGATCAGCTCCTCGGCTGCGCGGTCCTTGAGCAGGAAGCCGACCGCGCCCGCGTCCAACGCCCGCGCGATGTTGCCGCTCTCGCCGAAGGTGGTCAGCATGACGACCTTCGACCTCGGCACGAGCCTGCGGATCTCCGCGAGCGCGTCGAGCCCGTCCAGTCGCGGCATCCTGATGTCCAGCAACACCACGTCGGCCGGGTGCGCCACCGCCGCGGTCACGGCGGTCCTGCCATCGGCGGCCTCGGCGACCACCTCGATGTCCGGCGCGGAGAAGAGCACCAGCTTGATGCCCGCGCGCACGAGCTGTTCGTCGTCGGCGACGATCACCCGGATCACTGCTGTGCCTCTCCGTTCAGAACGGTCGCGTGAGCACGACGCGCTGCTTGTCGATCAGCTTGCCGTCGGCGAAGCAGAACCGGAACGCCTCGGCCCCGCCGGACAGGAAGAGATCACCGTAGTAGTAGGTGCAGCGCGCGTTCGGGGGCTCGGCGCCGACCTGTGCGGCCAGCGTCGGCTGGAGCCGGGGGTGCGGGATCTGCATGCCGTTGACCACCTCGCGCTCGGACTGTCCGATGTGGACTCTGTCGAACTCGGCCGCGCCGAGCAGCGGTGCGTTGCGGACCAGCATGAACGCGATCGTCAGCGCCAGCACCGCCAGACCGGTGACCGCGACTCCCGCCACGGTGAGGCCGAGTGCGACCGGGCGGGCGCGGAGCCGTTCGACGATGGTGCTGGTCGCCTTGTCCGCCAACGGGTGCACGGGCTCTTCGGGCTCCGGCGAGTCCGCGGCCATGACGCCCTCGTGCGGCAGCACCGCGGCCAATCGGAACCCACCGTCCACTGTGGACGCGTAGTGCAGCACGCCGCCGACCAGCCGGACCCGCTCCCGCAGGCCGGTCAAGCCCTGACCGCAGCCGAGCCCACCTTCCGGCTCCCGCGCGGGCGCTCCGTTCAGCACCTCCACGATCACGCCGTCGGGGTCGTGGTTCAGCCGCACCACGATCTCGGCGCCGGGGGAGTGCCGCGTGGCGTTGGTCAGCCCCTCCTGCACCACGCGGTAGATCGCGTTCTCGGTCGAGCGAGGAACCTCCACGGCCGCACCGGTCTCGGCGTAGTCGATCACCGCACCGCTTGCCCGCGCGGCCGACAGCAGCTCCGGCAGGTGCTCCAGCACGCGCGCGTGCTCCGGCTGCCCGCCCAGCACGCCGATGATGTCGCGCAGTTCCTCCATGGCGCGCTGCGCGGTGTCGGAGACCAGCGACGCGGACTCGGCCTGCGCCGTGCCGGGGTCGGAGGTCAGCCTCATCCCGCCCGCCTGCAAGGAGATCAGCGTCAGCTGGTGGCCGAGGTTGTCGTGCATGTCCACGGCGATGCGGGAGCGCTCGCGCACCCTCGCCTGCTCCACGACTGAGCGGCGCTCGCGCTCCAGGTGCACCGCGCGGTCGTGCAGCACCTCGACCAGCATCGCGCGCCGCATCGCGTTCCTGCCGAACAGGATCGGCACGATCACCTGGAACGCCTCGCCGCTGGCGACGATCATCAGCGTGGTGGGCAGCGAGGTCCACTCCCCGAAGGCCAGCGGCACCGCCGCGCTGACCACCACGTCACCGGCGACCGCCGCGATCAGCACCGGCAGCCGGGTGATCCGCCTGCCCGCGTTGTAGGCGAGCACGATCGCGGCGAACCAGACGGTGAAGCCGCCGATCACCAATGCCAGAGCGGGAAACCGGTGCCGCAGCGCTACCGCCACGACGGCCATGACCATCGAGGTGATCAGGAACGGCACCGACTCCCCGCCCATGAGAGCGGCGGAGAGAACGGTTCCTGCGTAGATCCCGATCTCGTGGGACCTCTTGGGGCGCTGCGGCACCGGGGGAGAATAGGACAGCGAATCGGTCATGGCGGCACGTTATGAACTTCTCTCGTGACCGCTCGACTGTCCATGGTCGACGCCCCCGCCGACGAAGGTCTACTCCGGGGTGTAGTCCAGGTTCGGGCGCAGCCAGCGCTCGATCTCGGCCAGCTCCACCCCGCGCCGCCGCGCGTAGTCGGTGACCTGGTCCTTGCCCAGCCTGCCAACGGTGAAGTACCGCGACGAGGGGTGGGCGAAGATCAGCCCGCTGACCGCCGCCGCCGGGGTCATCGCGAAGGACTCGGTCAGCCCGATCTTGAGCGTGTCCGCGTCCAGCAGGTCGAACAGCTCCTGCTTCTGGCTGTGGTCGGGGCTGGCCGGGTAGCCCAGCGCGGGGCGGATGCCGCGGAAGCGCTCGGCGTGCAGGTCGGCCAGCAGCGGCTGGGCGTCCGGCTCGAACCAGTCCCGCCGGGCCTGGAGGTGGATGTGCTCGGCGAAGGCCTCGGCGAGCCGGTCGGCCAGCGCCTTCACCATGATCGCCTTGTAGTCGTCGTGCACGGCCTCGTACTTCGCCGCGAGGTCCTCGGCACCCTGGATCGCCACGGCGAAGCCGCCGAGGTGGTCGCCCTCGGGCGCGATGTAGTCGGCGAGGCAGCGGTTCGGGCGGCCCTCGGGCTTCTTGGTCTGCTGGCGCAGCATCGGGAAGTTCGTCCCGCAGTCGAGCACGATGTCGTCGCCGACCGAGCGCGCGGGCCAGAAGCCGTAGGCGCCCTTCGCCTGGAACGAGCCGTCGGCGATGATCTTGTCCAGCAGCGTGTTGGCGTCGTCGAACAGCTCGCGCGCGACGGGCTGCTCCAGGATCGCCGGGTACTTGCCCTTGAGCTCCCACGCCAGGAACAGGAACTGCCAGTCGACCATCTCGCGCAGCTCGGTGATGCTCGGCTCCACCACGCGCACGCCGGTGAAAGCGGGCGTCGGCAGCCCCTCGAAGTCCACCTTCTCCGCGTTCGCGCGCGCATCGGCGACGGTCAGCAGGGGCAGGCGCTGCTTGGCCGCGTGCTGCTCGCGCAGGCGCTCCTGGTCGGCGCGGTTGGTCGCGTCCAGCTCCTCGGCGCGGTCGGCGTCGAGCAGGTCGGACACCACGCCGACCACGCGCGAGGCGTCCAGCACGTGCACGGTGCTGTGGTCGTAGGCGGGGGCGATGCGCACGGCGGTGTGCTGCTTCGAGGTCGTCGCGCCGCCGACGAGCAGCGGCAGCTTCAGGCCACGGCGCTCCATCTCCGCGGCCACCGACACCATCTCGTCAAGTGAGGGCGTGATCAGCCCGGACAGGCCGATCACGTCAGCGCCCTCGGCGACCGCGGTGTCCAGGATGCGCGCGGCGGGCACCATCACGCCGAGGTCGATCACCTCGTAGTTGTTGCAGCCCAGCACGACCCCGACGATGTTCTTGCCGATGTCGTGCACGTCGCCCTTGACCGTGGCGAGCACGACCTTGCCCTGACCGCGCTCGACCTCGACGCGGCCCTCCAGGCGCGCCTTCTCCTTCTCCGCCTCCATGAACGGCTCCAGGTAGGCCACCGAGCGCTTCATCACGCGTGCGCTCTTGACCACCTGCGGCAGGAACATCTTGCCCGAGCCGAACAGGTCGCCGACGATCTTCATGCCGTCCATCAGCGGACCCTCGATCACGTTGAGGGGCCTGGGGAACTGCTGCCGGGCCTCCTCGGTGTCGTCCTCGATGAAGTCCACGATCCCGTGCACCAGCGCGTGCGAGAGGCGTTCGGCCACCGTGCCCTCGCGCCAGGTCAGGTCGACCGCGCGCTTGGTCCCCTTGCCGTTGACCGTCTCGGCGAAGGAGACCAGCCGATCGGTGGCGTCCTCGCGCCGGTTGAAGATCACGTCCTCGACCAGCTCCAGCAGGTCCGCCGGGATGTCGGCGTAGACCGCGAGCTGACCGGCGTTGACGATGCCCATGTCAAGGCCCGCGCGCACCGCGTGCAGCAGGAACGCGGAGTGCATCGCCTCGCGCACCACGTCGTTGCCCCGGAAGGAGAACGACAGGTTCGAGATGCCGCCGCTGGTCCGCGCGCCAGGGCAGCGCTGCTTGATCAGCGGCAGCGCGTCGATGAACTCCTTGGCGTAGCTGTCGTGCTCGGAGATGCCGGTGGCCACCGCGAGCACGTTCGGGTCGAAGATGATGTCCTCAGCGGGAAAACCCGCCTGCTGCGTCAGCAGGTCGTAGGCCCGCGCGCAGATGTCCACCTTGCGCTGGGTGGTGTCGGCCTGCCCCTGCTCGTCGAAGGCCATCACCACCACGCCCGCGCCGTAGTCGCGGATGCGCCGGGCCTGCGCCAGGAACGGCTCCTCGCCCTCCTTGAGGCTGATCGAGTTCACCACCCCCTTGCCCTGCACGCACTTCAGGCCCGCCTCCAGCACGCTCCAGCGCGAGCTGTCGATCATCACCGGGATGCGGGCGACCTCGGGTTCGGTCGCGATCAGGTTCAGGAAGGTGGTCATCGCCCGCTCGCTGTCGAGCAGGTCGGCGTCCATGTTCACGTCCAGCAGGTTCGCGCCGCCGCGCACCTGCTCCAGCGCCACGTCCACGGCGGCCTGGTGGTTGTCGCTCTCGATCAGCCTGCGGAAGCGCGCCGAGCCGGTCACGTTCGTCCGCTCACCGATCATGATGAAACCGGTGTCGGGCTGGATCTCGAAGGGCTCCAGGCCGCTGAAACGGCTGGTGCGGCGCGGCTGGGCGACCGTGCGCGGCGGGAGGCCCTTGACCACCGACGCGATCTGCTTGATGTGCGCGGGCGAGGTGCCGCAACACCCGCCGACCGCGTTGACCATGCCCTCGTCGGCGAAGTCGCGCAGCAGCGCCGCGGTCTCCTCCGGCGTCTCGTCGTAGCCGCCGAAGGCGTTGGGCAGACCGGCGTTGGGGTGGCAGGCCGTGTAGGTGTCGGCGAAGCGCGCCAGCTCAGCGACGTGCGGGCGCATCTCCTCGGCGCCCAGCGAGCAGTTCACGCCCACGACCAGCGGGTCCGCGTGCTCGATCGCGGTCCAGAACCCCTCGACGGTCTGGCCGGAGAGCGTGCGCCCGCTCAGGTCGACGATGGTCACCGAGATCCACAGCGGCAGCTCCGGCGCCACCTCGCGCGCGGCGGCGATCGCGGCCTTGCAGTTGAGCGTGTCGAAGATGGTCTCGATCAGCAGGATGTCGACGCCGCCCTCGGCCAGCGCCTGGATCTGCTCCGCGTAGGAGTCCTTGACCTGGTCGAAGGTCACCGCGCGGAAGGCCGGGTCCTCGACCTTGGGGGAGAGTGAGAGCGTCACGTTGAGCGGCCCGATCGACCCGGCGACGAAGCGTCCGCCCACCTCGTCGGCCGCTTGGCGGGCCAGCTCCGCGCCGCGCAGGTTCATCTCCCGCACCCGGGACTCGAGGCCGTAGTCGGCCTGCCCGATTGTCGTCGCGGTGAAGGTGTTGGTGGTGGTGATGTCCGCGCCCGCGGCCAGGTACTGCCGGTGCACGTCCAGGATGACGTCCGGCCGGGTCAGGTTCAGCAGGTCGGGGTCGCCGGTGACGTCGTGGGTGTGGCCGGCGAGCCAGTCCGCCCGGTAGTCCTCCGGGGCGAGCTTGGCGTTCTGCAGCATCGTGCCCCACGCGCCGTCCAGCACGGCGACCCGGCTGTCGAAGAGTTCCCGAAGTTCCTGGACCCTGCTCATGGCCTACCTCCCCGATGGGAGGCGCCCTTGTTGCGGATCGTGCGGGGTCGAGCGTGGCGGGCCTGTGCCCGTTGCAGCGCCTCTCGACCTGGGCGTCGAGTTTACCCGAAGCGCTGTGCCGATCCCCCGAAGAAACTCTGATGTTGATCGTTGTCAACTACCCGGGTGACACCGGACGGCCTCCGCCCGGCGCCCGTTTGGTCCACTGTGGACGGTAGGCGTCGCGTTCTTCCCTGCTAGCGCGGGGGAGTGGCGGTTGCGTGGCGCGTTGGCGGGGCGCCCGCACGTGCGCGCGGACGGCAGCGCAGGGCGTCCCACAGTTCGGACCACCCCCGCTCGCGCGGGGAAGACACTTTGACCTGCTGTTCTGCGGCGCGCGACGCGGATCTGACATGGGTTTGCGATGCCTCATCGTCAAGGCGCAGCCTACGTGCCACGGCCACAGCGCGAGTCGGCCGCCGAAACGAAGCCTTGGCGCGCCAGGCCGTGTCCTGTCAGTCGCGGGGTTTGCCAGTCTTCAAGTACGCACAATCCCCTCTCCCGAAGTCTTCAACCACCCCAAACCCTCGTGGGCAGAGGTTTTTGGTGGTTAACGATGATCAACAAGGGGGTTTGGGGGTCTTGAAGACACCCCAACCTCGGCGACGTCGTGCGGGGCGGTCCGGGTGCGATCACCTCGGCGAACTGTCGCGAATGACATTTCTCATTCTCTTCGACGTTCTTTTCGCGACTTTTTGGCGTCGGCCGAAGAAATTGCATTCGGAGCGCAGATGCGTACGGTTGCCGCGAATTGGCGTGTTCTTTTGTTGAGAGGTATTCATGATCAAGCGTTTCGTGCTCGCTGCCGTGCTCGTGGCGGGCGTCGTCCCGGCCCTCGCGGGGTCGGCCTCCGCCGCCGACAACGGGTGCGGCACCGA
Organism: Allokutzneria sp. NRRL B-24872; assembly: GCF_002155965.1. Classification (GTDB taxonomy): domain Bacteria; phylum Actinomycetota; class Actinomycetes; order Mycobacteriales; family Pseudonocardiaceae; genus Allokutzneria. The sequence continues at coordinate 10,171 of NZ_MUMH01000059.1, read as the reverse complement.
GGTGGGAGGCCTGCGCGCGTGCCTGGTGCTCCAGGGCGGGCACCTCATCGCCACCGGCCACGCCGCGACCGAGGCGGCCAAGAAGAACGTGCAGATCGAGATCTGTCGCCGGTACGAGGCGTGCACTCCGATGACGCCCGGCCTGAAGCTCAAGGGCTGGCCGGACGCCAAGGGCCACAAGGGTTCCTTCGAGGCAGTGGTGTTCAACGGCAGGCACTCCGCGCAGAGCAGGGTCCTCGTGCTGCGCTGACCAGCGGTACTCCGCCAGCGGCGCTGGCGGAGTACAGCCGAACTACCGCGCCGACCAGAAGGCGCACTTGTGGCTGGCGGAGACGTCGACCGGCTTCACATCACCCGGGGCCAGGCGCTGCGCCTGCTTGCCGTCCGTGGTCGCGGGCCAGCGAGGAGCACCGTCGTGGTTGGGGTCGCCGGTGTGCGCGAACCGCGTCCAGTAGCCGACCATCGTGCGGCCCAATGCGCGCTGCGGCTCTTCGCGCAGCAGGTCGACGCCGTTGAGCTCGAACAGCGACGGCAGTTCGGTCGCGTGCGTCGGGCCCATGGGCAGGCCGGGCACGGTGATCTGGTTGACGTTGGGCGCGTTGTCGTCGGCGAACTCGAAGGCGAACACCTTGGTGTGCCTGGCCAGCAGGCGGTGCCCCTCCTGCGCCTGGCACGCCCACGACTGGTCGCTGTTCACAGTCGCCCACGCGAGCCCGGCGGAGCCGTACTTGGCGATCGGGTACTCCTTCGCCACGGCCTCCGCGCGAGTGCCGAAAGCCTTGGACAGCAACGTCGGGTAGGTCTTCTCGGTGATCAGCTCGGGGTTGTACATGATCGCGCCGCCGATGAAGGAGCGCGCCTCGTCCCTGGCGCCGCCGGACATCACCGGGATCTTCGCGAAGTCACCGTCGCGCAACGCCTTCTTCGGGTCCTTGGGCAACAGCTCGGTGCCGTAGGCGAGGTGGTCGGCGAACGGCTGCATGATCGGCATCAGCTGCTCAACGGTCTTGCCGCGCAAGCACTCCAGCGCCGAACCCGGCGAGCAACCCAGTTTCTCCGCCGCGGAGACGCCGTCGGCGACGCCCTGGGCGAGCGGGATGTACGGGGTGTGCCCGGGAGCGCCGGGGAAGAGGCCGCCGGTCGGCCAGTCCAGCTCGCAGGAGCCGGAGGAGATGATCGCCTTGTCGATCAGCCCGCGCGCCTTGGGTGAGGTGATCATCGCGCAGGTGGACATGCCGCCCGCCGACTGGCCGAACACGGTGACGTTGCCGGGGTCTCCGCCGAACGCGGCGGCGTTGCGGTCGGCCCACTCCACGGCGGCGAACTGGTCGGCGAGGCCGAAGTTGCCCGATCCGGCGAGCCCCGGCAGGCCGAGGTAGCCGAGCACGCCGAGCCGGTAGTTGGCCGTCACGACGATCACGCCGCCCTGGTCGGCCATCCGCTGCGCGTCGTACATGTTGCCGCTGTCCCTGGTGAAACCGCCGCCGTGCAGCCACACCATGACCGGCAGCTTCCGGTCGGGGCGCTGCGCGCGCGGCGTCGTCACGTTGAGGACCAGGCAGTCCTCGGTCGGCACTGGCTTGCCGCCGGGCGCGGCCTGCGGGCACATGGGGCCCATCCGGCTCGCGTCGCGGACGCCGTCCCACTTCTCGGGCGGTTGCGGCAGCTGCCAGCGCAGCGCGCCCACGGGCGGCTTGGCGAAGGGGATGCCGAGGAACTGGCGGCTCTTCGCGGTCGCGATCCCGCGCAGCTCGCCGCTGTCCACGCGGACGGTCAGCGGTGCCGACTCGGGTTCCTGCGCCTGTCCCTGGGGCGCGCAGCCGGTCAGCAGGACGGCCGCCAGCGCGGTCGCGAGGCGGGCCTTCGTGGAATGCATGTCTGTCTCACTCCGGGCCTGGGAGATGTTCATGTCGGTCCAAAATTTAGCAGGTCTGTTTAATCTGCGGGCGCGCGTCGGCGAAGACGCTTGTGAACTGCGGTTACGCGCGCGTTGCCGCGTCGAAGATCGCCAGCAGCTCGGCTGCGTACGGCTCGACCTCGCCGCCCGCGAGCACGTGGCTCAGCGCGCCGTCGAGCGCCCCCCGGACGCTGCGGCACATGACGTTCACGTCGAAGTCGCGGAACTGCCCCTGCTCCTGCCCGGCGACCAGGATGCGCGAGAGGTCGGAGACCTCCTGCTGGTGCCGCTGGTCCTCGGCGCGCTCGGTGCGGCTGGCCGCGAAGATCTCGGTCAGCGCCAGCATGGCGCGGGGGTGCGCGGCGTAGAGCTCCACGCTGCCCCGGATGAAGGTCAGCAGCGCCTCGCGCGGCGAGCGCGCCGCGACCATCTTCGGGCCGATCAGCTCGGCACCGAGGACGTACACGTGCTGCACGACCTGCTCGATCAGCTCCGCGCGGTCGCGGAAGTGGTAGGTCAGCACACCGCGGCTCACGCCAGCCCGCTCGGCGATGCGCACGGTGGAGGCGTTGGCCAGCCCCAGCTCGGCGATCACCTCGACGGCGCAGCCGATCAACTGCTTGCGGCGCGCCTGGTGGATGAACGTGTCGTCAGCGGTTCTCGTCATGGTGTCTCGAACGGTAGTAGCGCTGGTCAGAGGTGTGCAAGAAGGCCGCCGCCCGCAGTTGATCACGGACGGCGGCCTTCCAGGTGGAGCACGCTCAGCGGGTCGGCGTCAGCTCCGTGCCCAGCGCCTGCCAGTCCAGCTGCCGCCCGGCGAAGTCGCTGATCGAGGCGAGCAGACCGAGCCGCGCGGCACGCACGTCGGGGTCCTCGGCCATCACCATGACGTCGTCGAAGAAGGTGTTGATCGGCGCGGTCAGCACCTCGGCCACGTCGACGAAGACGCTCAGCGGCGCCTCGGCGGGCAGCGCGTCGCGGGCGTCGTCCAGCGCGTCGAGCACGGCGCGCTCGGCGGGCTCCTTCAGGTGCTCGGTGTTCAGCGACGGCGCGGTGTCGGCGGGCACGATGCGGCGCACCCGCTGCAACGCCGCGACCAGCTCGCCGAAGGAGGCGTCACCCGCGCGCCGGGTCAGCTCGGCCAGCGAACGGTCGGCCGCCGCCGGGCTGTCCGCGAGCGGGAGCACCGCGCCGACGAACTGGTGCGGGTTGCCCGCGTCGATCAGGTGCAGCTCGAACCGCCGGAGCACGAACTCCCGCGCGTCGGTCAGCGCCTGCTCGGGGATGTCCACGCCCTGCGCGCGGAACTGCTCCGCCGCCAGCTCCAGCGCCGCGCCGAGCTTGACGCCGTTGAGCGCGGGAATCCCCCGCAGCACACCGATCGCGCCGAGCGCGGCGCGCCGCAGGCCGAACGGGTCGGAGCTGCCCGTGGGGTTGGCGCCCACGCCGAACAGGCCGACGAGCAGGTCGAGGCGGTCGGCCAGCGACAGCACCGCGCCGGGCACGGTGGACGGCAGCGTGCCGCCCGCGGTCCTGGGCAGCTCCATCTCGAACAGCGCCGTCGCCACGGCCGGGGTCTCGCCCGCGCGCAGCGCGTACTCGCGCGCCATCACGCCCGCGAGGCTGGTCAGCTCGACGACCATCTGCGAGGCGAGGTCGAACTTCGCCAGCTCCGCAGCGCGCGCCAGCGTCTCACCGTCCTCAGTGGACAGTTCGGCGCCGAGCGCGAGCGCGATGCCCGCGATCCGCTTGGCGCGGTCGGCCATCGAACCCAGCCGCTCCTCGAAGGCGAGCTTGTCCAGCCCGGCCTTCATGTCCTGCGGGCTGACCTCGAGGTCTGCGCGCCAGAAGAACGCGGCGTCCTCGTAGCGCGCCCGCAGCACGGCCTCGTTGCCCGCGCGCACCACGTCCGGGTCGCAGTCCCCGTTTGCGACGGCGACGAACTTCGGCCGCAGCGAGCCGTCCGCCGCGCGCACCGGCAGGTACCGCTGGTGCTTGCGCATCACGGTGGTCAGGATCTCCGAGGGCAGCTCCAGGTAGCTCTCCTCGAAGGAGCCCAGCAGCGCGTTCGGCTGCTCCACCAGGTTGGTGATCTCCTCCAGCAGCGCGTCCTCGCCCTCCACGACACCATCCACGGAGGCGGCCAGCTCGGCGGCAGCGGCGACGATCTGCTCGCGCCGAGCCACCGGGTCGGCCACGATCCCGTGCTGCGCAAGGAAATCGAGGTAGCCGTCCGCGCCGGGCACGCGCACGGTCGGCGCGGCGGCGGTGCGGTGCACGCGGGTTTCACGGCCGCTGGCCAGCGACGAGACGGCGACCGGGATCTCCACGTCGCCGAGCAGCGCGACGAGCCAGCGGACGGGGCGGGTGAACGACAGCTTCGGGTCGTTCCACCGCATGTTCTTGTCCGCGCGCAGCTCCCCGACGACCTGCGCCAGCTGCTCGCTGAGCACCTCGACGGCGGTGCGGCCGATCTCGGTCTTGATCACACCGACGTGCTCGACGCCGTTGACGTCGATCTTCTGCAGCTCGCTCGGGTCGATGCCCTGGCCGCGCGCGAAGCCCTGCGCCGCCTTGGTCGGGTTGCCGTCGGCGTCGAAGGCGGCGGAGGCGCGCGGCCCCTTCACCGTCTTCTCCGCGTCGGCCTCGCGCGGCGCCACCGCGTCCACGGTGATCACGACGCGGCGCGGCGTCGCGTGCGCGCGGACCTCGCCGTGCTCCAGGCGCGTGCCGCCGAGCCGGGTGGTGATCGACTGGCGCACGGCCTCGGCGGTCTTCGTGACCTCGGCGGCGGGCAGTTCCTCGGTGCCGATCTCGAACAGCAGCGTCGCGGGCTCGTCCGTGGTCGGCAGCGTCGACGGCAGGGCCGTGGCGGCGGGCAGTTCGGCGAGGCCGAGCGGGTGGCCCAGCTCCTCGCGCCGCTCCGCCCACAGCTTCGCCACGCGCCGCGCCAGGCCGCGCATCCGCCCGAACGCCTTGGCGCGCTCGGTGGTGGACACCGCGCCGCGCGAGTCGAGCACGTTGAAGGTGTGCGAGCACTTGAGCACGAAGTAGTGCGCGGGCACCGGCAGGCGCTGCTCCAGCTGGCGCTCGGCCTCGGCCGCGTAGTCCTCGAACAGCCTGCGGTTGGTCGCAACGTCGGCGTCGTCGAGGTAGTAGCGGCTCATCTCGTACTCGGCCTGGCCGAAGGCCTCGCCGTAGGAGATGCCGGGCGCGTAGGCGATGTCCTTGAAGTGGTCGACGCCCTGCAACGCCATCATGATCCGCTCGACGCCGTAGGTGATCTCCACCGACACGGGGTCCAGCGTCATGCCGCCCGCCTGCTGGAAGTAGGTGAACTGGGTGATCTCCAGCCCGTTCAGCCACACCTCCCAGCCGAGGCCCCACGCGCCGAGCGCGGGGGAGGCCCAGTTGTCCTCCACGAAGCGCACGTCGTTGGCCTCGACGTCGATGCCGAGCGCCTTGAGGCTGCCCAGGTAGAGCTCCTGCGGGTTGCCGGGGTCCGGCTTGAGGATCACCTGGAACTGGGTGTGGGTCTGCAACCGGTTCGGGTTCTGGCCGTAGCGCGCGTCGTCGGGCCGGACGCTGGGCTCGACGTAGGCGACCCGCCACGGCTCGGGGCCGAGCACCCGCAGCACCGTCGCCGGGTTCAGCGTGCCCGCCCCGACCTCGGTGTTGAACGGCTGCACCATCATGCAGCCGCGGTCGGTCCAGTACTTCGTCAGCGCGAGCAACGCTTCCTGCATCGTGAGCACGGTGTGTTTCCTCGGTCGGGTCGGTGGGTTCTGGGTGAACGCTACGGTGGTCCCATGATTGACTTCCAGAAGGCGTCCGTTTTCAAGCTGTCCCCCTGTCGGGTGGAAGACGTCCTCGGGTCCATCAGCCCCCTGATCATCCCTGGTGAGGAAGTCGTCGCCGCGTTCAAGTCCGTCCGCGACTTCGTGGCCTTCACCACCAAGCGGCTGATCGCGGTGAACGTCCAGGGGATCACGGGCAAGAAGCGCGACTTCACCTCCCTGCCGTACGCCAAGGTCCAGGCGTTCTCCGTGGAGACCGCGGGCACCTTCGACCTCGACGCCGAGCTGGAGCTGTGGTTCAGCGGCCTCGGCAAGGTCCGGCTGGAGTTCAAGGGCAGCTCCGACGTCACCGAGCTGAGCCGGATGATCGCCCACTACGCGCTCTGAAAAGTTCTGCGACCCTCGTGTCGATTTGCGCCTCCGGCGTTCGTGTAGAGGGTGTAAACGCCCGAACGAGCCCCTGGAGGCACTCGTGAAGCAGTACATGCTCAGCATCTACCAGCCCGATGGCCCGGCGCCCGCGCCCGAGGTGCTCGACCCGATCATGCGCGAGCTCGACGCGCTCAACGCGGACATGCGGGCCAAGGGCGCGTGGGTCTTCGCGGGCGGCATGCACGAGCCGAGCACCGCGACCGTGCTGCGCGTCAAGGGTGAGGAAGTGCTGGTCACCGACGGTCCGTTCACCGAGGGCCGCGAGCACTTGGGCGGCTTCACGATCATCCAGGCCGCCGATCTCGACGAGGCCCTGGAATGGGGTCGGCGCCTGGCGAAGGTGATCACGCTGCCCATCGAGGTGCGGCCGATGCAGGACGGCAGTTCCTGCTAGTGGACATCTCGCGCGTCTTCACCGAGGAGTACGGGCGCGCGGTGTCCGTCCTGGTCCGCGTCTTCGGCGATATCGACATCGCCGAGGAGGCGGTCCAGGAGGCGTTCGCCGTTGCCGTGCGGAAGTGGCCGTCCGACGGGCTTCCGCCCAGTCCGGCCGGGTGGATCATCACCACCGCCCGCAACCGCGCCGTGGACCGCCTGCGCCGTGAGGCCACGCGCGACCAGCGGCACGCCGAGGCCGCGCTGCTGCACGTGTCGGAGCCGGTCGTCGAGGGGCCTGTGCAGGACGACCGCCTCCGGTTGATCTTCACCTGCTGTCACCCCGCGCTGGCTCCCGCGGCGCGGGTCGCGCTCACATTGCGGCTGCTCGGCGGCCTGTCCACGGCGGAGATCGCCCGCGCGTTCCTGGTGCCAGAAGCGACGATGGCCCAGCGCTTGGTGCGCGCGAAGGGCAAGATCCGCGACGCGCGCATCCCGTACCGCGTGCCCGGCGACGCCGACCTGCCGGAGCGGCTGCGCGCGGTGCTCGCCGTGGTCTACCTGATCTTCACCGAGGGCTATGGCGCCGGGCGCGACGCGCTGTGCGGCGAGGCGATCCGGCTCGGCAGGCAGCTCGCCGCGCTGATGCCGGAGGAGCCCGAGGCGGCCGGTCTGCTCGCCCTGATGCTGCTCATCGAGTCCCGCCGCGCGGCGCGGGTCACGGCGTCGGGGGAGTTGGTGCTGCTGGCCGACCAGGACCGCCGGTTGTGGGACTCCGCGCTCATCGCCGAGGGGCAGGCCCTGGTGCGGGAGTGCTTGCGCCGCAACCAACCCGGCCCCTACCAGGTCCAGGCCGCGATCAACGCCGTGCACAGCGAGCCGCCAACGGACTGGCGTCAGGTGGCGCAGCTCTACGACCAGCTTCTCGCGCTCACGCCGACCCCTGTCGTCGCGCTCAACCGCGCGGTCGCGATCGCCGAGGTCTCGGGCCCCGCGGCCGGGTTGGAGCTGGTCGAGGCACTGGATCTGCAGCGCTACCACCTGTTCCACGCCGTGCGCGCCGACCTGTTGCAGCGCCTCGGCCGCACCGCGGACGCCGCCAGCGCCTACGACGCAGCGATTGAGCTGGCCGAGAACGTGGCCGAACGCGACCTGATGAGGCGGAAGCGGCCCGGCTAGTTGCAGAACCGGCTTTGCAAAGGCTAGTTTGTAACCATGGCCGAGCCGAGGGAGATCACCGATCCGGACGCGCTGCGGACGCTCGCGCACCCGCTGCGGCAGAGCATCCTGCGGTTGCTGGCCGAGCACGGCCCGGCGAACTCGACGTCGCTGGCCAAGGCGCTCGGCGAGAACACCGGCGCGACCAGCTACCACCTGCGCCAGCTCGCCGAGCACGGGTTCATCGAGGAGGCCCCCGAGCTGGCCAAGGGGCGCGAGCGGTGGTGGCGGTCGCCGCCCAAGGACCTCCGCTTCCCCCGGCGCAGCGCGCAAACGCCCGAGGCGGGCGCGGTCTTCGACGAGCTGCAGGAGCAGCTGTTCGCCGCCGATCTGGAGCTGTACGCGCGGTTCCAGGCCCAGCGGGACTCCCTGGGCGAGTGGGCCGACGCCGTGCCGTTCTCGCGCGGGTCCATCCGGGTCACCGGCGAGCAGCTGATGGAGTTCTTCGAGGAGTACATCGCGCTGATGAAGCGCTTCCAACCGTCCGAGAACGACACTGCGGACGCGACCGGGGCACGCCTCGTCCTGACGAGGTTCGTCGCCTTTCCGGCTCCGCAGCCGGAAGAGTCGCTGTAAGGGCCGGGACACCGAGTTGCCGCTCGGTGCCCCGGCGAGTGGAAATCCGCACGATCACGCCTGAGGTACGCACTTCCACGGAAAGGAGAGCACCTCGTGCTGCTCCAATGCAAACGCGCCGCCCTGATCGGGTTGGCCGCCCTGTTCCTGTTCTCGCTGTCGCTGTTTCCGGCAGCTGCCAACGCGGCCGATTCCACGGCACGTGACCTCACCCTCGACCTCGGTGACGTCTCCACGCCGGTCACGATCGTCGCCCCTGCTTCTGGTGGTGGAGCTCGCCTTCCGGGCATCGTGCTGGTGCACGGCTCCGGTCCCGGCAAGCGCGAGCAGTACCGCCACTTCGCCGAGGCGTTCGCGCAGCAGGGCATCGTCTCGCTGCTCTACGACAAGCGCACGGTCGGCTATTCCCTGTCACAGCGCGACTATTCGCAGCTCGCCGGTGATGCGCTCCGCGCTCTCCAGCTGCTCCGCGCGCAACCCGAGGTCGACCCCGCACGCGTCGGCCTCTGGGGCTTGTCCGAGGGTGGATGGACCGCTCCGCTCGCCGCGTCCCGCTCCGACGACGCCGCGTTCCTGATCACCGTCGCCGCCAACGGTGTCACTCCTAGCCGTCAGCAGGCCTGGGCGATCCGCGAACGCCTCGTGCACGCGGGCGTGTCCGGCTCCATGGTCTCCGCTGTGGCTGAGGATGTGACGCGCCAGCTTGTCTACAATGGACTCTTTCCGGAGCCCTTCTACGACCCGATTCCCGTTCTGCGATCGTTGAAACAGCCCACGCTCGGCATCTGGGGTGCCAAGGACCGGCTCACTCCGCCTGCCGAGGGCCTGCGAGCTTTCCAGGACAACGTGCGCCACCACACCCTCCGCGTCCTCCCCGACGCCGAGCACGCCGCGCACCGCTCCGTCACCGGCTACGAACGCCTGCCCGAACTCGACCCCGCCTACGCTCCGCTCGTCGGCTCCTGGGTGCGTTCCCTGCCCACCTCGAACACCGCAGATCCCTTGCCGCGTCAGGATGTGCCCAGCAGGCCCCTCGCGCCGCTCGCCGGGTGGGAGTCCGGGTTCGCTCAGCTCGCCGTTCTGGCCGTCCTCGTCCTGGCCTTCCTCGGCTATGCGCTGAGCGGCTTCGTCCGCCGCTGGCGTCCTGCTTCCGGCAGCCGCTCGCCCTGGCTCGCTTCGGCGGCCCTCGCTGTGGTCGTCGGTTGGGTGACCTACATGTTCTTGTTGATGAGCAACGGGAAGCAGCCTCTGGGGCCGCTGGTGTTCGGGCGTACCCTGCCGTGGCTCTTGATGCAGATTCTGTCCGTGGCTGTTGTTGCTCTGCTTGCTGTGACTGTGTTTCGGGGCCGTCGCGAACTGGCTACGGCTGGCGTGGGGGCTCGGGTGCGGCGTGGTGTGCTGTTGGCCGGGGGAGCGCTCTTCGTGCCTTGGGCGCTGTACTGGGGCTTGCTGCTGCCGTGAGGCTTTGGCTTCATTCCAGCGTTTTCAGGCTTGAGGCGCCCCGGCTCGTTGTGGGCTGGGGCGTCCTGGCATTCGCTGAAACCGTTGGTACGCTTGGGAATTCACTCTTCGAGGCCATGATCGTCTATTTTCTTGAGGGTAGAATCGGGTTATGCCCCCTGATGATCCCGATGAACTCCTGCATGCGGCCTACGCCGCGATCGGTAAGGCGGTAGCCGACTTCTCCACTGTCTTGATGGGTTACGTGTCTGATCTTGATGCGTGTGATCGCGAGTTCGCCGAAGGCTTGCTCATGCCGCTGCTGCGGGTGACTCGTGCGAAGGCCAACCGTCTGCTGGACCGCGCTTCTGATCTGACTGCGCGCCCTGCGGTGTTGCGGGCGTTGGCTTCGGGTCGGGTTGATGAGGGCAAGGCC
>NZ_MUMH01000058.1 GCF_002155965.1 Allokutzneria sp. NRRL B-24872 | reverse complement strand
GGGGTGGGGGGCGAAGAGGGAGTGCATGCAGGCCACGAGGCTGCGGGCCTGGACGTTGACGTAGTGGCTGTGGCGGAGCAGGCCGACCAGCTGGTGCAGGGGGAGCCAGCGGTGGTCGGGATGCGCGTCGAGGTCGACGTCCTCNNNNAGGGCGTGCAGGACGCCGCCGAAGCGCTTGACCAGGAACGCGGAGAGGCCGTCGCCGCTGGGCTCGAGCATCGGTTGGGACCACTGGAGGACCTCGCGGCCGCCGGCGCGCACGTCGACGCCGATCACGCTGAAGAAGCGGCCGGTCTCGTGGGAGATACCGGCGTCGGTGTGCTTCCACTGGTCGATCCCCTTGAGGGGGACGCGGTTCGCGGTGATGTCGTGGCGGGTGCGGGCACCGGTGATCCAGCTCAGGATCTCGTCGGTGGTGTGCACCGCGCCCTCGCTCTCGGTGCAGGAGCGCATGATCGAGGTGGTGAAGGCGTCGCGCTCGGTGTCGGGCAGCAGCGTCGCGAGGTCGGTGCCGGAGAACGGCAGGCACGACAGCACGGTGCGCGCGTCCATGTTCACCAGGTCGTCCTCGCGGAGCAGCTGGTGCAGCTGGCCGAGCGTCAGCCAGCAGAAGTCTTCGAGCAGCTCGACGTCCTCGGTGACCTCGACGACCATGTTGCGGTTGCGCTTCTGGAAGAACCACGAGCCCTGCTCGGACTGGAGCACGTCGGCGATCACCTTGTGCTGCTTGGTTTCCATGAAGTACTCGAGGTAGGGGACCGGCTTTCCCTTGTGCACGCGGGTGTAGTTGCTGCGCGTGGCCTGCACGGTCGGCGAGAGCTGCACGCCGTTGCAGTTGCCGGGCTCCACCTTGCCCTGCATCAGGCAGTGCAGGACGCCGTCGAACTCCTTGACGACGATGCCCAGGATGCCGATCTCCGGCTGGTTGATGATCGGCTGCACCCAGTGCTCGACCCAGTGCCCGGGGCGCTCGATCTCCAGGCCCTCCACGACGAAGAACTTGCCGCTGGAGTGTCCGATGTTGCCCGTGACCGGATCGGCCGACCAGTTCGCGAGGCGGTCCAGCGGGACCCGGTCCACCTCGGTGTAGTTGCGGGTGCCGCAGTCGGTGAACCAGGTGCGGAAGTCAACGAGTGAGGTGCGGCCGTCGACGGTCAGCGCGGATTCGGCGATCCGCAGCGCGATGGTGGCGTCCGCGGTGCGCAGCGCTACGGCGGAGTGGGTCGAAGTCTCGGTCACGGGATAGTCCTTCGTCCGCTGGAGTAACGCCGTTCTCCGGAAGGCAATTTCGTGGCCCCACCCTATGGCGAATTCGAAATCAGCGGCCCCGTCCACCGGAGAATAGGGGTGGGGTTAGGGGGAGCAATAACAATCAGGCGGAGACCGGCAGCGCGCCGAGCATCGCCCGCACGGACTCCGCCACGGGCACCGCGGCCTGCCAGCCCAGCAGCTCGCGCGCCTTGCCGGTGCTGGACAGCGTCCAGTCGCCGCCCTTGCTGGTGACCTGCGCGCCCAGCTCGCGCACGGCACCCGCGTCCAGACCTGCGGCCTCGACCAGGCCGTACACCAGTTCACGCAGGTCAACCGCGCTGCCGCGACCGATGTTGATCACCTCGCCGGTCACTCCGGCGTGCGCGGCGCGCAGCACGGCCTCGGCGGCGTCGCGGGCGTCGACGTAGTCCCGCCGAGCCTCAGCGATGCTCAACTCAAGCTCCTGACCAGGCGAAACCGTCCGCAGTTTGGCGGAGAGAGCGCCGAGGAAGCTCGCTGGGGAGGGGTGCGGGCCGAAGACGTTCACCACCCGCAGCACCACCCCGTCCACGTCCCCGGCGGCGGTCGCCCGCAGCACCTCCTCGGAGCCGGCGAGCTTCGTCCGCGCGTACATCGTGGTCGGCGCGGGCGCAGTGTCCTCGTCGATCACCGTGCCGGGGGCGACCGGGCCGTACTCGTGGATCGTGCCCACGTGCACCAGGCGCGGCCGTTGCGGCACCTCGGCCACCGCCTCCACCAGGCGTTTCACCAGGCCGACGTGGGAGTAGGTCATCTCCTGCTCCGTGCTGCCCCACCCGCCGGTGGCGTTGACCACCGCCCGCACCCGCTCCGCCGTGAGCATGTGCGCCAGGCGTGGCACGTCCGCGCCGCCCACGTCCAGCGACCGGTAGCGGTAGCCGGCGATCTGCGGGGCGAACCGCCTGGCCACGGCGATCACCTCGTAGTCGGCGGCGGCGAAGGCCGCGCAGACCTGCCTGCCGACGCAGCCCGTCGCGCCGAGCACCGCCACACGGGGGCGGGCGAATCGGTCGGTGATGGTCATGGACCGACGCAATCACGGCCCAGACCACCCGACAACCCCTAACGTGCAGGTCAAGGGCTTCTAGTACCCCGGAACGGACTCAGAGGTCGAGGCAGTCGGAGTACTTGGGCAGCAGCCCTTGGGCCTCTGCCTCCTTGAAGCTCGGCGCGGCGGTGTCGCGGTCGGAGAGGATGTGGTCGAGGTCCTTCGGCCACGGCAGCGCGAGGTCGGGGTCCAGCGGACTGATCGACAGCTCGTTCGCCGGGTCGTAGAAGCTGGTGACCACGTACGACATCACCGTGTTGTCCTCCAGCGCCACGAAGGCGTGCCCGACGCCGACCGGGAAGTACATGGCGCGGAAGGACACGTCGTCCATCTCCACCACGTCCCACTTGCCGAAGGTCGGCGAGCCCAGCCGCAGGTCGACCACGACGTCCAGCGCCCTGCCGCGCGCGCAGTAGACGTACTTCGCCTGGCCGGGGGGCGTCCTGGTGAAGTGGATGCCGCGCACGACACCCTTGGCGGAGCGGTTGTGGTTGGTCTGCGCCACGGTGTGCTTGCGCCCGACGGCCGCCTCGAAAGCGGGCTCCTGGAACGGGGAAACGAACACCCCACGGCTGTCGGGGTAGACCGTCGGGGTGAATTCGAAAGCGCCTTCGACGGCCAGCTCACGTGTCTGCATACCCGTACACTACCTATTCTCCGGGCTCCGGAGAATATAACCCAAAACGCTTTTTCAGCCCGTCGGCAGGGCGGCTCCGTCACGCAGCGGGACCCACCAGTCGCGGTTCTCCCGGTACCAGGCGGCCGTCTCGGCGATGCCCGTCGCGAAGTCCTTCAGCGGCGCGTAGCCCAGTTCGCTCGCGGCCTTGCTGATGTCAACGGAGTAGCGCAGGTCGTGGCCCTTGCGGTCGGGCACGGTGCGCACCATCGACCAGTCCGCGCCCATCAGCCGCAGCAGCTCCTCGGTCAGCTCGCGGTTGCTCAGCTCCGTGCCGCCGCCGAGGTTGTAGACCTCACCGGCGCGACCGCGCTCGGCCACCAGCGCGATGCCCCGGCAGTGGTCGTCGACGTGCAGCCAGTCGCGGACGTTGCGGCCGTCGCCGTAGAGCGGGACCTTCAAGCCCTCCAACAGGTTCGTGACGAACAGCGGCACGACCTTCTCCGGGAACTGGTACGGGCCGTAGTTGTTGGAGCAGCGCGTGACGCACGTGTGCATGCCGTGCGTGCGGTGGTAGGAGCGCACCAGCAGGTCCGAGGACGCCTTCGACGCGGAGTACGGCGAGTTCGGCAGCAGCGGGTGGTCCTCCGGCCACGAACCGCTGTCGATCGAGCCGTAGACCTCGTCGGTGGAGACGTGCACGAACTTGCCGACCGCCGCGTCCATGGCGCCCTGCAACAGGGTCTGCGTGCCGAGCACGTTGGTGCGGATGAACTCCGCGGAGCCGGTGATGGATCTGTCCACATGGGACTCGGCGGCGAAGTGCACCACCAGGTCGACGCCCGCCATCAACGAGCGCACCAGCTCCGCGTCGCAGATGTCGCCGCGCACGAAGCGCAGTTCCGGCAGGTCGGCGACCGGGGCCAGGTTGGCCAGGTTGCCCGCGTAGGTCAGCTTGTCCAGCACGAGCACTTCGGCGCCGGAGAACGCGGGGTAGCGCCCGGCGAGCAGTTCGCGGACGAAGTGCGAGCCGATGAAGCCGGCACCGCCGGTGACCAGGATGCGCACGCTGGAACCTTTCTAGGCTCGGAATTCCTTGGCCACGTCCATGATGTAGCGGCCGTAGCCGGTCTTGGAGAGCTTCGCGCCGAGCGCGTGGCAGGCGTCGGCGTCGATGAATCCCATGCGCAGCGCGATCTCTTCGAGGCACGCGATGCGCACGCCCTGCCGGTTCTCCAGCGTCGCGAGGTACTGCCCTGCCTGCAGCAGCGAGTCGTGGGTGCCGGTGTCCAGCCACGCGAAACCCCGGCCGAGGTCGATCAGCCTGGCGTCGCCGCGCTCCAGGTACGCGCGGTTCACGTCGGTGATCTCCAGCTCGCCGCGCGCGGAGGGCCGGATGTTCTTGGCGATGTCGACCACGTCGTTGTCGTAGAAGTACAGGCCGGTGATCGCCCGGTTGGACTTCGGGTTCTCCGGCTTCTCCTCGATGGAGATCAACCTGCCGTCGGAGTCGGTCTCGCCGACGCCGTAGCGGTGCGGGTCGTGCACCGGGTAGCCGAAGAGCACGCAGCCCTTCACGTCCTGCGCGGTCGCTTCGAGGATCTCGGAGAACCGCTGCCCGTGGAAGATGTTGTCGCCGAGGATGAGCGCGGCGGTGTCGTTGCCGACGTGGTCGGCGCCGATCACGAACGCCTCGGCGAGCCCGCGCGGCTCGGCCTGCTCGGCGTAGCTGATGTTCAGCCCGAGCTGGGAGCCGTCGCCGAGCAGCCGCTCGAACAGCGGCAGGTCCTGCGGCGTGGAGATCAGCAGGATGTCCCGGATGCCGGACAGCATCAGCACCGACAGCGGGTAGTAGATCATCGGCTTGTCGTAGACCGGCAGCAGCTGCTTGGACACCGACAGCGTCACCGGGTGCAGCCGGGTCCCAGACCCGCCCGCCAGCACGATCCCCTTCATGCCTGAGCCCCTCCCGGGACCGGTGGCGGCCCCGCCAGCAAGCTATGTCGCCCCGCGCACCGCGAGCCAGCGCCTTCCAGGAATTGAGGGGCGGTAGTGGTGGGTTCAGGGGTGGGTGCTTGACCTGTTTTTTCAGCGCCCGACGGCGCGCGGCGGCGCATTTTTCCGGGTTCGTGAGGTCGCGAAACGCCTGTGTGGGCACTACATCGCCGAGCTAAACCGGGACAATTCACGGGGCACTTCGGACTGCTCCGAACGGCCCCTTGCGAGCCCGGTGGCGTCGACCGTCCGGTGGATCACCTCAAGAACCTTTTCCCTTGTCGGGGGCCGTGTCACTGGCCTCTCAGGCCGAACGTTAGGGGTTGTTGCTAGGGGTGGGGCGGCAGTTAGTTTCGGAACCAACCGCGCGTGGGCACAAGAACAACAGGGAAATCAATTTCTTCGATACGGGTCTCGCTTTAGGGCGTAGGGCGGGACAACACCGAGGTTGTTCTCCTTCTCGATCAACCGAGTATGCGGGGACTAGGGGCGATGGTGGCTGAAGGCGAGAAGGACCAGAGAACGGGCATCGCTGTCATCGGTATTGCCTGCCGGTTGCCTGAGGCGGGTGGTCCCGGCGCGTTCTGGGGGCTGCTGCGCTCGGGCACCGACGCGATCTCCGAGACCGAGCGGGGCCGCGCCGGTCGCCTCGCCGAGGTCGCCGGGTTCGATCCCGCCTTCTTCGGCATCGCCCCGCGCGAGGCCGCGGCCATGGACCCGCAGCAGCGGCTGGCGCTGGAGCTGAGCTGGGAGGCCCTGGAGGACGCCGGGCTGCCCGCCGACTCGCTCGCCGGTCAGCGCGCGGGTGTCTTCGTCGGCGCGATCGGTGACGACTACGCGACGCTGCTGCACCGCGCGGGAGCCGACGTCGGGCAGCACACGCTGACCGGCCTCAACCGCGGCATGATCGCCAACCGCGTGTCCTACCTGCTCGGCCTGCGCGGGCCCAGCATGGTCGTCGACAGCGGACAGTCCTCCTCGCTGGTCGCCGTGCACATGGCGTGCGAGAGCATCCGCAACGGGGACGCCGACATCGCCCTCGCCGGCGGTGTGACGCTGAACCTGGCTCCGGAGAGCACGCTCGGCGCGGCCGCGTTCGGCGCGCTGTCCCCGGACGGCCGCTGCTACACCTTCGACGCCCGCGCCAACGGCTATGTCCGTGGTGAGGGCGGCGGTGTCGTTGTGCTGAAGCCGCTGCACAAGGCGCTCGCGGACGGCGACCCGATCTACTGCGTCATCGCGGGCGGCGCGGTCAACAACGACGGTGGCGGCGACACGCTGACCACGCCGGACCGCGCTGGCCAGGAAGACCTTCTGCGAGCCGCTTATCGGCGCGCGGGTGTCGACCCGGCCAAGGTCCAGTACGTCGAACTGCACGGCACGGGCACGAAGGTGGGCGACCCGGTGGAGGCCGGAGCGCTCGGCGCGGTGCTCGGCGCGGTCCGGCCCAGTCCGCTACTGGTCGGCTCGGCCAAGACCAACGTCGGCCACCTCGAAGGCGCCGCGGGGGTCACCGGCCTCATCAAGGCCGCGCTCGCCGTGCGCAACCGCGAACTGCCGCCGAGCCTGAACTTCGAGACGCCCAACCCGGCGATCGACCTGGACGCGCTGAACCTCCGCGTGCAGACGGAGCTGAGCGCCTGGCCCGGCGAGGAGATCGTCGCCGGCGTCTCCTCGTTCGGCATGGGCGGCACCAACTGTCACCTCGTGCTCACCGAAGCACCGCAGCGCGAAGCCGCGAAACCGGGCATCGCGCCGAGCGTGCTGCCGTGGGTGCTCTCAGCCAAGACGCCGCAGGCTTTGCGCGCGCAGGCTTCCCGCCTTCTGTCCACTGTGGACAGCGCGCTGGACGTCGCGAACTCGCTCGCCACCACGCGCGCCGCGCTGACCCACCGCGTCGGAGTCGTCGGCCGCGACCGCGAAGAGCTGATCAGCGGGCTGCGCGCCTACGCGGACGGCATGCCGCACGCGGCGGTCGTCGAAGGCCGCGCGGGCGAGGGCAAGACCGCGTTCCTGTTCACCGGCCAAGGTGCTCAGCGCGCTGGCATGGGCCGCGAGCTGCACGCCGCTTTCCCCGTGTTCGCAAAGGCTTTCGACGAGGTCGCGGCCGAGTTCGACATGCCGCTCGCCGAGATCATCGCCAACGGCGACGAGCTTGACCAGACGCAGTACACGCAGCCCGCGCTGTTCGCGATCGAGGTCGCGCTGTTTCGGCTCGCGGAGAGCTGGGGCCTGCGGCCGGACTACCTCTCCGGGCACTCCATCGGCGAGATCGCGGCGGCGCACGTCGCGGGCGTCCTCTCCTTGACGGACGCTGCCAAGCTCGTCACGGCACGCGGCCGGTTGATGCAGGCGCTGCCCACCGGTGGCGCGATGGTGTCGATCCAGGCCGGCGAAGCCGACGTGCTGCCGCTGCTCAACGACCGCGTCAGCATCGCGGCCCTCAACGGTCCACAGTCGACGGTCATCGCGGGCGACGAGGACTCGGTCCTTCAGATCGCCGCTGCGACTGGCGCGAAGACCAAGCGGCTCACGGTGTCCCACGCGTTTCACTCGCCACTGATGGACCCGATGCTCGACGACTTCCGCGCGGTCGCGGAGTCGCTGACGTACTCGGCGCCGACGATCCCGATCATCTCGGGCACCGAGGTCGAGGAGTACTCGGCGGACTACTGGGTCCAGCACGTGCGCGGCACCGTGCGCTTCTACGACAGCGTGCGCTGCCTCGAAGCCAACGGCGTCACCCGCTACCTGGAGCTCGGCCCGCACGGCGTGCTGACCGCCGCCGCCAAGGAGTCGCTGACCGTCAAGGCCGGGATCGCGCTCGTTCCGTTGCTGCGCAGGGACCGCGCCGAGGACGAGGCCGCGCTGAGTGCCCTGGTTTCCCTGCACACCAACGGTGTTGAGGTCGACTGGGCGAGCTTCTTCGCGGGCACCGGAGCCCGTCGCGTCGCACTGCCGACCTACGCCTTCCAGCGGCAGCGCTGCTGGCTCGACGCGGCCGTCACCACTGCGGTCGCGGACAAGAAAGACGAGCCGCAGACCGAAGACCGGCCGATCCTGTGGCAGAAGCTCGCTGAGGTCCTGGGCGAGGACGAGCAGCGGCGGATCTCCCTCGACATGGTGCGCGCGCTCGTGGCGTCGGTGCTCGGTTACACCGACCTCGCGGCCGTCGACCCGGAGCTGCCGTTCAAGGACCTCGGCTTCGACTCGCTGACCGCCGTCGAGCTGCGCGACCGGCTCTCCACCGCGACCGGGCTCGACCTGCCCAGCTCCCTGCTGTTCAACTACCCCACGCCGAAGCGCCTCGCCGAGCACACCCTGGACGAGTTCCTGGGCCGCACAGAGGAGCCTCAGGAGGCGCCCGGCAGTACCGACCACAGCGAGCCGATCGCGATCGTGGCGATGGGCTGCCGCTTCCCGGGCGACGTCAACTCGCCGGAGCAGCTGTGGGACGTGCTGGCCAACGGCCGCGACCTGGTCGGGGAGTTCCCGGCCGAGCGCGGGTGGGACATCGACTCGATCTACGACCCGGACCCCGACAAGACGGGTAAGAGCTACGTCCGCGAAGGCGGCTTCCTCCGGCAGGCCCACGAGTTCGACCCGACGTTCTTCGGCATCTCCGCCCGCGAGGCCATGGCGATGGACCCGCAGCAGCGGGTGATCATGGAAACCGCGTGGGAGTCCTTGGAGCGCGCGGGGATCGCGCCGAAGGAGCTGCGCGGCAGCCGGGCGGGCGTGTTCGTCGGCGCGATGCCGCAGGACTACGGCCCCCGCATGTACGAGGCGGGCGAAGGCGTCGAGGGCTACTTGCTCACCGGAACGACCACGAGCGTCGCGTCCGGCCGCATCGCCTACACGCTCGGCCTCGAAGGCCCCGCCGTCACGGTGGACACCGCGTGCTCGTCCTCGCTGGTGGCAGTGCACATGGCGGTGCAGTCGCTGCGCAACGGCGAGTGCACGCTGGCGTTGGCCGGTGGTGTCACGGTCATGCCGAACCCGGGCATCTTCATCGAGCTGACCCGTCAGCGCGCGCTGTCGCCGACCGGGCGCTGCCGCGCGTTCTCGGCCGACGCGGACGGCACGGGCTGGGCCGAGGGCGCGGGCATGCTCGTGCTGGAGAAGCTCTCTGACGCTCAGCGCAACGGCCACCAGGTGCTCGCGGTCATCCGTGGCAGCGCGATGAACCAGGACGGCGCGTCCAACGGGCTCACCGCGCCGAACGGGCTCGCGCAGGAGCGGGTCATCCGCCAGGCGCTGGCCAACGCGGGCCTCACCACCGCCGACATCGACGCGGTGGAGGCGCACGGCACCGGCACCAAGCTCGGTGACCCGATCGAGGCCAACGCGCTGATGTCGACCTACGGCCGGGACCGGGAAACCCCGGTGTGGTTGGGTTCTCTCAAGTCCAACACCGGTCACACGCAGGCCGCTGCTGGTGTCGGCGGCATCATCAAGATGGTCATGG
The DNA here is from genome assembly GCF_002155965.1 of Allokutzneria sp. NRRL B-24872. Taxonomy (GTDB): domain Bacteria; phylum Actinomycetota; class Actinomycetes; order Mycobacteriales; family Pseudonocardiaceae; genus Allokutzneria. The sequence goes on along the minus strand of NZ_MUMH01000058.1, from coordinate 38,076 downwards.
CGTTGCGGCACAACACGTTGCCGAAGACGCTGCACGTGACCGAGCCGACGTCCCATGTGGACTGGACCTCCGGCGCGGTGCGGCTGCTCACCCAGGCTCAGCCGTGGGAGAGCGAGCGTCCGCGTCGCGCGGCCATCTCTTCCTTCGGTATCAGCGGGACCAACGCGCACGCGATCATCGAGGAGGCTCCAGCGTGCGATGCTGTTTCCGCACGCTGGAGCCGACCGGGTGCGGGTGTCCCGCAAGACACGGAAGCGCCGACTGCCGCGCCGGTCACACCTGACGAGGTCGAGGGCGCGTTCCCGTTCGTGCTCTCCGGCAAGTCCGAGGCGGCGCTGAAGGCCCAGGCCGACCAGCTCTGGTCTCTTGTGGACGATGAGCAGGACCTGGACCTGGTTGCCTTCGCGCGTTCGCTCGCGACGACGCGCAGCTCCTTCGACCAGCGCGCCGCGGTGGTGGCCAAGGACCGCGTCGAGTTGCTGTGCGGCTTGGACGCGTTGGTCAACGGCGAGCCCGCGGCCAACGTCAGCCGGGGCAACGGCGCGGACGGCCGCAAGGTGGTCTTCGTGTTCCCCGGCCAGGGCTCGCAGTGGTCCGACATGGCGCTGTCGCTGTGGGAGCACTACCCGTCCTTCCGCACGCAGGTCCTCGCGTGCGACGAGGCGCTGCGCTCCTACATCGACTGGTCCATTGTGGACGTTCTGCTCAAGAAGGACGGCGCCCCGTCCCTTGAGCGCATCGACGTCATCCAGCCGGTGCTCTTCGCGATGATGACCGGTCTCGCGCAGCTGTGGCGGGCGCACGGCGTCGAGCCCTCCGCCGTGGTCGGGCACTCGCAGGGCGAGGTCGCCGCCGCGTTCATCGCGGGCGCGCTCACCCTGGACGAGGCGTGCCGGATCATCGCCCGCCGCAGCCAGGCGTGGTTCCGGCTCAGCGGCAAGGGCGGCATGCTCTCCGTGCTGCTGCCCGCCGACGAGATCCGCCCGCACCTGGAGCCGTGGGGCGACGTGCTCGGCGTCGCGGCGGTGAACAGCCACAGCTCGGCGACGATCTCCGGTGCGGTGGAAGCACTCAACGCGCTGGCCAAGGAGCTGACGCAGCTCGGCGTGAAGTGCCGCAGGGTTCCCGGTGTGGACACCGCCGGTCACTCGCCGCAGGTGGACGCGCTGCGCGAGCAGCTGTACGCCGAGCTCGACGGCATCGAGCCGCTGAAGAACAGCATTCCCTTCTACTCCACGGTGACCGGCGACGTGCTGCCGGGCCTGGAGCTGGACACCGACTACTGGTACCGCAACATCCGCGAGTCCGTGGACTTCGAGCGCGCGACCCGGTCTCTGCTCGCCGCAGGGCACACCGCCTTCATCGAGGTCAGTCCGCATCCCATGCTCGCCATGGCGATGCAGGAAACCGTTGAGGACACGGGAACCGACGCGGTCACGGTCGGCACGCTGCGCCGCGAGGAGGGTGACCGCGCGCGGTTGATGCTCTCGCTCGCCGAGGCCTACGTGCGCGGCGTGACCGTGTCGTGGAGCGACACCTTCGGCGACGGCTCGGTCATGGACCTGCCGACCTACCCCTTCCAGCGGCAGCGCTACTGGCTGGAGGTCGAGCAGGCGGCGGGCGACCTCGGCGCGGCGGGCCTCAGCGGCACCGCGCACCCGTTGCTGGGCACCGGAACCGCGCTCCCCGTCAACGGCGGGTACCTCTTCACCGGACGGCTCTCCCTGCGCGAAGAGCCGTGGCTCGCCGACCACCAGGTCGCCGGGCTCGTGGTCGCTCCGCCCTCACTGCTCGTGGAATTCGCTGTCGCAGCAGGAGATCTGCTCGGCTGCGACGAGGTCGAAGAGCTGACGCTGGACCACCCGCTCGTCGTGCAGCCGTCCTGCGCGCGCATGGTGCAGGTCGTGCTCGGCGGCCCCGACGACTCCGGTCGCCGCCGCATCAGCGTCTTCTCCCGGCCGGACACCGAGGTCGAGGTCGACGACCAGCAGTGGACCCAGCACGCGACGGGTGTCGTGGCGACGGGTGCCGAGCAGGCCGACTTCGACCTCTCCGCGTGGCCGCCGGAGGAGGCGAACCCCGTTGACGTCGGCGGGATCTACGCCGACCTGACCTCGCGCGGCCTCGGCTGCGGCCCGGCGCTCAAGGGCCTCCGCAAGGTGTGGCGCCGCGGCGAGGAGGTCTTCGCCGAGGTCGCGATCGACGCTGAGCACCACGCCGACGCTGCCGAGTTCGTGCTGCACCCGGCGCTTCTCGGCGCTGCACTGCACGCGGCCGGGGTCAACATGCCCGCCGATCCCGGAGAGCCGATGCTCGCCATTGGCTGGCAGGGCGTCGTGGTGCACGCCAACGCGGCGACCGCGCTGCGCGTGCGACTCGTGCCGACCGGCGAGAACTGCTACTCCATGACGGTGGCGAACCCGACCGGCATGCCGGTGATCACCGCGCGCACGGTTCGCTTCGCCGCACTGGACATCGACCTCCTGCGCACCGCCGGTTCGCCCGCAGACGACGCGCTGTTCCGCACCGCGTGGCAGCCCGTGCCGCTGCCGTCCGAGCCCGCTGGTGGTCGCTGGACCCGGGTCGGCGCGGACTGCTTCGGCCTGGACGCGGTGCTCGGCACCACCGGCCGTCCGTCCACTTTGGATGATCTTCAGCTGCTGATGGACGCGGGCGGCGACGTGCCGGACGTGGTCGTGGTCCAGTTCGGGCCGGACCCGCTGGACGACGGCGACCTGCCAACGGCCGTGCGCACGGTGACCTACCGCGCGCTGGAGCTGGTGCAGCACTGGCTCGCCGACGCGCGCTTCGAGAACTCCGGTCTGCTCCTCGTCACCAAGGGCGCCATGGCCACCGAGGCCGGAGCGGACGTCACCGACCTCGCCGCCGGTGCCCTGTGGGGCCTCGTGCGGTCCGCGCAGTCGGAGAACCCCGGCCGCGTCGTGATCGTCGACCTAGAAAACACTGCCAGCACGAGCACCGCGGAAGCACGGCAATCGCTGCGCCGCGTGATGGCGGTGCACGAGCCGCAGTTGGCTCTGCGCGGCGGAAAGCTCCTGGCGCCAAGGCTTGCTCGCGTGGAGGCGAAGCCGCAGAAGCTCGACCTCCACCCCGAGGGCACGGTCCTCATCACGGGCGCGACCGGTGTGCTCGCGGGTCTGCTCGCCAGCCACCTCGTCACCGAGCACGGCGTCAAGCACCTGCTCATGGCCAGCCGCAGCGGTCTGGTCGCGGAGGGCGCGGTCGAGCTGGCGTTGGAGCTGGCCGAACTCGGTGCCACGGTGCGGTTCGCGGCCTGCGACGCCGCCGACCGCGAGGCCGTGGAGGTGCTGCTCGACTCGATCTACCCGGAGCACCCGCTGACCGGTGTCGTGCACACCGCCGGCGTTCTGGACGACGGCATCCTCGGAGCACTGACGCCGCAACGATTCGACACCGTGCTCCGGCCCAAGGTCGACGCGGTGATGAACCTGCACGAGCTGACCAAGGACCTCGATCTGCCGCTGTTCGCGCTGTACTCCTCGATGGTCGCCTCCTTCGGCAACCCCGGGCAGGCGAACTACGCGGCGGCCAACGCCTTCCTTGACGCTCTGGCAACTCACCGCCGGGCCAACGGGCTCTCCGGTGTCTCGCTCGGCTGGGGTTTCTGGGCCCAGCGCAGCGGGATGAGCGACCACCTGACCGACGCCGACGTGCAGCGCATGGCCCGCTCGGGCGTCGTTCCCCTCGCCTCCGAAGAGGGTCTGTCGCTCTTCGACGCGGCGGCCGGGGCCGAGGACGCGGCGCTGCTGCCGGTCCGCCTGGACACCGCGACGCTGCGCAACCGGATCAGCGACCCGGCGATGTCGCCGCTGATGCGGGGCCTGGTCAAGGTTCCGCAGCGGCGCAGCGCCGCGACGGCGGTCAGCAAGCCCGCCGCCGGTGGTTCCGCGCTGGCCGACCGCCTCGCCGGTCTCTCGCCCGCCGACCAGGACCGCGCCGTGCTTGACCTGGTGCGCACGCAGGCCGCCGCGGTCATCGCGCACCCGGACCCCGACGCCCTGGAGCCCAAGCGCGCGTTCAAGGAGGTCGGCTTCGACTCGCTGACCGCCGTCGAGCTGCGCAACCGGCTCAGCGAGGCGTCCGGCCTCAAGCTGCCGACCACGCTGCTCTTCGACTACCCGACCCCCGCCGTGCTCGCGGAGTTCCTGCGCAGCCAGGCGTTGGGTGACCGCAAGGCCGCCGCCGCGACCGTCACGAGGGTGGTGCAGGACGACGACCCGATCGCGATCGTGTCGATGAGCTGCCGCCTGCCCGGTGGCGTGCGCACTCCGGAGCAGCTGTGGCAGATGCTCACCGACGGCCGCGACGCGATGGGCCTGCTCCCCACCGATCGTGGTTGGGACGAGGACCTGTACGACCCGAACCCGGAGAGCCACGGCAAGACCTACTCGCGTGTCGGCGGTTTCCTCTACGACGCGGGCGAGTTCGACCCGGCGTTCTTCGGGATCAGCCCGCGCGAGGCTCTGGCGATGGACCCGCAGCAGCGAGTTCTCCTTGAGACGGCGTGGGAAGCCCTTGAGCGCGGTGGCGTCGCCCCGTCCTCGGTCAGCGGCGAGCAGGTCGGCGTCTACGTCGGCACCAACGGCCAGGACTACGCCGGGCACCTGACGAAGATGCCCGCCGACCTGGAGGGCTACCTGCTCACCGGCAAGGCCGCGAGCGTGGTGTCCGGCCGGATCTCCTACATCCTCGGCACCGAGGGACCGTCGATCACGCTGGACACCGCGTGCTCGTCCTCGCTGGTCGCGATCCACCTCGCGTGCCAGGCACTCCGCCAGGGTGAGTGCGACCTCGCGCTCGCCGGCGGCGTGACCGTGATGTCGATGCCGAGCCTGTTCGTCGAGTTCTCCCGCCAGCGCGGCCTCGCCCGCGACGGCCGGGTGAAGGCGTTCTCCGACTCCGCTGACGGCACGAGCTGGTCCGAGGGCGCGGGAATGCTGTTGCTGGAGCGCCTTTCCGACGCACGTGCTCGTGGTCACAAGGTCCTCGCCGTGGTGCGGGGCTCGGCGGTCAACCAGGACGGCGCGTCCAACGGGCTCGCCGCGCCCAACGGCCCCTCTCAGCAGCGCGTCATCCGGCAGGCGCTGGCCAACGCCGGAGTCGCACCGTCCGATGTGGACCTCATCGAGGCGCACGGCACCGGAACCGTGCTGGGCGACCCGATCGAGGCACAGGCGCTGCTCGCGACCTACGGCCAAGACCGCGACCGCCCGGTGCAGCTCGGCGCGCTGAAGTCCAACATCGGCCACACGCAGGCCGCTTCAGGTGTCGCGGGTGTGATCAAGCTCGTGCTCGCGATGCAACACGGGATCATGCCGAAGACGCTCAACGCCGATGTGCCGTCCACCCACGTGGACTGGTCGGCGGGCGACGTGTCGTTGCTGACCGAAGCGGTGACCTGGCCGGAGCGCGACGGTCCGCGCCTCGCGGGCATCTCCGCCTTCGGCATCAGCGGCACCAACGCGCACGCGATCATCGAGCAGGCGCCGGAGATCGAGGTCGCTGACCCGGTCACGGAGCGCGAACTGCCTGTGCTGCCGTGGACCCTGTCGGCGCGCTCGGAGAAGGCGTTGCGCGAGCAGGCTTCCCTGCTCCGCGAGCGCGCTTCGACCGGCTCGCTGCTCGACCTGTCCTACTCGCTGGCCACCACGCGGACGGCCTTCGAGTACCGGGCGACGATCGTCGGATCGGAGCGCGAGGTGCTGCTGAACGCGCTCGCCGCGCTGTCCGACGGGGACGGCGCGATCAGCGCGGTGAACGAGGGCAAGACCGCCTTCCTGTTCACCGGCCAAGGCGCTCAGCGGGCGGGCATGGGGCGCGCGCTGTACAACGCGTTCCCGTTCTACGCCAAGGCTTTCGACGAGGTCGTCGCCGAGCTGGACAAGTACATGGCCAAACCGCTCGCGGCCGTGCTCGACACCGAGGAGCTGAGCCGCACCGAGTTCACGCAGCCCGCGCTGTTCGCGATCGAGGTCGCGTTGTTCCGCCTGGTTTCCGAATGGGGCCTGACGCCGGACTTCCTCGCCGGGCACTCCATCGGCGAGATCGCCGCGGCGCACGTTGCCGGAGTACTGTCGCTGACCGACGCCGCGAAGCTGGTCACCTCGCGCGGCAGGCTGATGCAGGCCTTGCCCTCGGGCGGCGCCATGGTTTCGCTCCAGGCGGCGGAGGCCGATGTGCTGCCGCTGCTGGACGGCCGCGACGACGTCAGCGTGGCCGCCGTCAACGGCCCGCGCTCGACGGTGATCGCCGGAGCCGAGGAGTCGGTGCTCGCGGTCGCGGAGGCTACGGGCGTGAAGTCGAAGCGCCTCAACGTTTCCCACGCGTTCCACTCGCCGCTGATGGAGCCGATGATCGCTGAGTTCCGCGATCTCGTGACGTCACTGGAGTACGCCGAGCCGAGCATCCCGATCGTCTCGGCGGTGACCGGCGAGATCGCGCAGCTGGCCAACGCGGAGTACTGGGTCACCCACGTCCGCAACGAGGTCCGGTTCCTCGACGCGGTGCGGTTCCTGGAGAAGCGCGGGGTCACGCGCTACCTGGAGCTGGGCCCGGACTCGATCCTCACCGCCGCTGCGCGTGACTGCCTGGTGAACGACAGCGACAAGGTCGTCGTGGTGGCCGCCCTGCGCCGCAACCGCCCCGAGGAGCAGACGCTGCTCACCGGTGTGACGGAGCTGTACGGACGCGGTGCCGAGCTGGACTGGGAGAAGTTCTTCGCGGGCACGGGCGCGCGGTGGACGGAGCTGCCGACCTACGCCTTCCAGCACGACCGCTTCTGGTACCAGCCGCCGAAGGACGAGATCTCCCTGGCCGCCGGGTCCACCGACGCGGAGTTCTGGGAGATCGTGGAGAACGGTGATCCCGATGCGATCCGGTCCACTTTGGACATCGACGCCGACCGCCCACTGTCGGAGCTGCTGCCCGCGTTGTCGGAGTGGCGCCGCCGCAACCAGGAGCGGTCCACTGTGGACGGCTGGCGCTACCACGCCGTCTGGCGCGCACAGCCCGAGGTGCACGAGCCCGCCCTGCCCGGAGCCTGGGTCGTCCTGACGCCCGAGCCCGGCATCGGCGGCCACGCGATCTCCGCGACGGTCAAGGCGTTGGAGACCTTCGGTGCCCGCGTGACCACGGTGGAGCTCGGCGCGGCCGAAGCCGACCGCGAGCTGGCCGCCACCAAGCTCAAGGAAGCGACAGCCGCCGAGCCGATCAGTGGCGTGCTGTCCTTGCTGGCACTGGACGAGCGCCCGCACCCTGAGCACACGGCCCTGTCGATCGGGCTCGCCGCCACGATCGGTGTGGTGCAGGCGATGCACGACATGGACGCCAAGGCCCGGCTCTGGCTGGTCACCTCCGGCGCGGTCGTCACCGGCGACTCGGACGGCGCGATCAATCCGGGGCAGACGAGCACCTGGGGCCTCGGCCGGGTTCTCGGCCTTGAGCAGCCGCAGCGGCTCGGCGCGCTGATCGACCTGCCGCAGGATCTCGACGAGCGCGCGATGTACCGCTTCGCGTGCGCCCTGTCGGCTCCGACTGACGACGACCAGTTGGCGATCCGTGCTTCTGGCACCTTCGCCCAGCGACTCGTGCACGCCGACAGCGAGCCGGGCACCGAGTTCCGGCCGCGTGGCACGGTGCTGATCACTGGCGGGACCGGCGGCCTGGCCGGGCACGTCGCGCGCTGGCTCGCGGGCAACGGCGCGGACCGGCTCGTGCTGACCAGCCGTCGCGGTCCGGACGCCCCCGGAGCCGCTGAGCTCGTCGCGGAACTGGAAGCGCTGGGCGCTTGGGTGACCGTTGCCGCGTGCGACACCGCCGACCGCGACCAACTCGCCGCGCTCATCGCCGACGTGGAGCAGGACGGGCCGATCCGCTCGGTCTTCCACACCGCCGGTGTCGTGCGCTTCGCGCCGCTGGCCGAGACTTCGCTCGACGAGGTCGCGGAAGTGGCTGTGGGCAAGGTGATCGGCGCCGCGCACCTCGACGAATTGTTCGCGGACCGCGAGTTGGACGCCTTCGTGCTCTTCTCCTCCGTCGCCGCAGTGTGGGGCAGCGGTGGTCAGGGCGGCTACGCGGCGGCCAACGCGTTCCTGGACTCCTTGGCGGAGCGACGTCGTGCACGCGGTCAGGCCGCGATGTCGATCGCGTGGGGTCCATGGGCCGACGACGGCATGATCCGCGGTGAGGGCGTTGAGGAGCACCTGGCCCGGCGTGGCCTCGTCCCGATGGCGCCGGAGCTGGCGGTCACGTCGCTGAAGGTGGCCCTGGACAACGACGACACGTGCCTTGCCGTCGCGGACATGAACTGGGAGCGCTTCGTTCCCGGCTACACCGCCGGGCGGGCGCGGCCGATGCTGGACGAACTGCCTGCGGTGAAGGCGATGCAGGTCGAGGCCGCGCAGCCGGAAGCGGCTCCGGACGCCTTCGACTTCGCCAAGCACCTGGCAGGGCTGCCCAAGTCCGAGCAGGCGCGCGAGCTGCTCGACATGGTGCGCGCGCAGGCCGCGGCGGTGTTGGGCCACGCGTCGGCGGACTCCGTCGCGGCGGACCGCGCCTTCAAGGAGCTGGGCTTCGACTCGCTGATGGCGGTCGAGCTGCGTGACCGGCTGCACAAGGCGGTCGGGCTGCGCCTCAGCGCGATGATGATCTTCGATTACCCGGATTCGCAGGCGCTCTCGGAGTACATCCGGGGCGAGCTGCTGCCGGAGCAGCCCGAAGCCACGCCTTCGGTCTTCGCGGAGCTTGAGCGCATCGAGTCCGCGTTGCCCGGTGTCGAGGCCGACCCGGCGCTGCGTGCCGAACTCGCTGCCAGGTTCGCGGACCTGGCAAGTCGCCTCGGGGCATCGTCCACAGTGGACGAAAGGTTGGGCGACGAAGCGAGCGCGGAGGACGTGTTCAGGTTCATCGATGAGCTGGGGTCATAGGGAGCCACCATGAGCGACGACGAGAAACTTCTCACGTACCTCAAAAAGGTCGCCGGTGATCTTGCCGCGGCCAGAGAGCAACTGAAGGAGAAGGAAGCCGCCGAGAGCGAGCCGATCGCGATCGTCTCGATGGGCTGCCGCTTCGCCGGAGGTGTCCGCTCGCCGGAGGACCTGTGGGACCTCGTCGTCGAAGGCCGTGACGCGGTCGGCGGCTTCCCGACCGACCGTGGCTGGGACCCGGCTGTCCTGGACGCCGGTGACAGTGATGTCAAGGGATCAAGCACGCAGCAGGGTGCTTTCATCTACGACGCGGGCGACTTCGACCCGGCGTTCTTCGGGATCAGCCCGCGCGAAGCTCTTGCGATGGACCCGCAGCAGCGGCTCGTGCTGGAGGTCGCGTGGGAGGCGATCGAGCGCGCCCGCATCGACCCGCTCTCCCTGCGTGGCACCAAGGCGGGCATGTTCGTCGGCGCCACCTCGTTCAACTACGGCGGCGACTACCTCGGTGCGCCCGAGGAACTGGGCGGCCACCTGATCACCGGCAACGTGACGAGCGTGCTCTCCGGCCGGGTCAACTACACGCTCGGCCTCGAAGGCCCGTCGATGACCTTCGACACCGCGTGCTCGTCCTCGCTGGTCGCGATGCACCTTGCCGCACAAGCACTTCGGCGCGGTGAGTGCTCGCTCGCGCTCGCGGGCGGTGCGGCGATCATGTCCACCGCTGGCGTGTTCGTGGAGTTCAGCCGCCAGCGCGGGCTCGCAGCCGACGGCCGCTGCAAGTCCTTCGCCGAAGCCGCTGACGGCACCGGTTGGGGTGAGGGCGTCGGCCTGATCCTGCTCGAGAAGCTCTCCGACGCGCGCCGCCACGGCCACCCGGTTCTGGCTGTGCTGCGCGGATCGGCGTGGAACCAGGACGGCGCGTCCAACGGCCTCACCGCCCCCAACGGCCGCGCCCAGCAGCGCGTGATCAAGCAGGCGCTGGCCAACGCGGGCCTCAAGTCCGAGGACGTCGACGTCGTCGAGGCGCACGGCACCGGCACCACGCTCGGCGACCCGATCGAGGCCAACGCGCTGATCAACACCTACGGCAAGGAGCGCCCTGCGGAGCGCCCGCTGTGGCTCGGCTCGCTGAAGTCCAACATCGCGCACACGCAGGCCGCCGCCGGCTCGGGCTCGGTCATCAAGATGGTGATGGCCTTGCAGCACGGGCTGTTGCCGAAGACCCTGCACGTGGACGCCCCGTCCTCGGAGATCAACTGGTCGGACGGCGCGGTGTCGCTGCTGACCGAGGCCGTGCCGTGGCACTCCGGTGACCGCGTTCGCCGCGCCGGTGTTTCCGCATTCGGTGTCAGCGGCACCAACGCTCACCTCATCCTCGAAGAGGCTCCTCCTCTTTCACTGTCGGAAAGGGTTGTTGAGGCCCCGGCGGTCATGCCGTGGGTGCTCGCCGGTCGTGGCGCGGACGCTTTGAAGGCTCAGGCCGCCAGGCTGTCGTCCTTTGTGGCTGGTCAGGAGTCGGTCGACCTGGCGTACTCGCTGGCCACCACGCGCTCGGCCTTCGAGAACCGCGCGGTCGTGCTCGCGGGCTCCAACGCGGAGTTCAAGGCTTCGCTCGGGCTCTCCGGCGAGAACGTCGTTGTGGGCGAGGCTGTCAAGGACCCGCGTCCGGTCTTCGTGTTCCCCGGCCAGGGGTCGCAGTGGGCGGGCATGGCGGTCGAGCTGATCGACTCCTCGCCGGTGTTCGCCAAGCGCATCAAGGAGTGCGACGAGGCGCTGTCGGAGTTCGTGGACTTCTCGGTCGTGGACGTGCTGCGCGGCAAGCCAGGCACACCCTCCACCGAGCGGGTCGACGTGATCCAGCCGCTGCTGTGGGCGGTCATGGTGTCGCTCGCCGAGCTGTGGCGCTCCTTCGGCGTCGAGCCAGCGGCGGTCATCGGCCACTCGCAGGGCGAGATCGCCGCCGCCGCCGTCTCGGGCGCGCTGTCGCTTTCCGATGCGGCAAGAGTGTGCGCGCTGCGGAGCCGGTCGATCATCGCGCTCTCCGACCGTGGCGGCATGCTGTCGCTGACGATGCCGTTGACGGATGCCTCGCAGCTGATCGCCGAGTGGGGCGCGAAGGTCTCCATCGCTGCGGTGAACGGGCCTTCGTCGGTGGTGGTGTCCGGTGAGCCGCAGGCTCTGGTCGAGGTCCAGCAGGTCGCCGAGGCGCAGGACGTCCGCGCTCGGATGATCGACGTGAACTACGCGTCGCACTCCGCCCAGGTGGAGGAGTTGCGCGCGGAGCTGCTCGAAGTGCTCGCGCCGATCAAGCCGCGCTCGTCGGAGATCTCGTTCATCTCCACGGTGACCGGCGAGCCGATCGACACGGTGAAGCTCGACGCGGAGTACTGGGTCACCAACCTCCGCCAGACCGTGCAGCTGGAGGCCGCGACCCGCGCTGCCCTTGAGCGCCGCCACCGCTTGTTCATCGAGGCCAGCCCGCATCCGGTGCTGGGCATGGCCTTGCAGTCCACCGCTGAGTCGGCTTCCGCTGAGGCCGTCGTCGTGGGTTCTTTGCGCCGCAACGAGGGTGGGCCTGCGAGGTTCCTCCGCTCGGCGGCTGAGGCTTTCGTCAACGGTGCTCCGGTGAAGTGGGAGGCGGCGTTCTCCGAGCTGCCCGCGCGCAAGATCGCGCTGCCGACCTACGCCTTCCAGCGGCAGCGTTTCTGGTACACCCCGCCCGCGCCTTCGACGGCCAACCCGGCGGAGACGCGGTTCTGGGACGCCGTCGACTCCGAGGACCTGACCTCGGTCGCGGCCACGTTGGGTCTGGGCTCCGATGCTCCGCTCAGCGAGGTCGTGAGCAGCCTGTCCGGCTGGCGTCGACGCAGCATTGAAGTGTCCGCTGTGGACGATTGGTGCTACGAGATCGGTTGGCGCTCGGTCACTTTGTCCGAAAAGGCGCTCAGCGGAGAGTGGCTTGTCGTCACCCCCGCCAGCGGCGCGGAGTCGGTGAAGGACGTGCTCAGCCTGATGACGGCGGCTGGCGCGGAGATCACTCGCATCGACGTGGACGCCACCGACATCGCCGAGCGCGCGGATCTCGCTGAGCGGATCGGCGGGTACTACGACGGCGTGCTGTCCTTACTGGCACTGGATGACTCTGCGTGCGGAGCTGGTCTCACTGGCACGCTGACGCTGACGCAGGCGTTGGGTGACGCGGGGATCGACGCTCCACTGTGGTGTGTCACGCAGAGCGCGGTCGCGTTGAACGGGGCGGAAACCCTGGCCAACCCCGACCAGGCCATGGTGTGGGGCCTCGCCGGCTCCTACGGCGCCGAGCGCCCGCAGCGCTGGGGCGGCCTGGTGGACCTGCCCGTGCAGGCCGATGAGCGTTCGCTGAGCCAGCTCGTCGCGGCGCTCAGCGGCTCCGAGGCGGGAGAGCAGTACGCGGTCCGCCCGTCCGGGGTCTTCGTGCGGCGCCTGGCCAACGCGGTTCCCCGCCGAGCCCGCCGCGACTGGAAGCCGAGCGGAACCGTTGTCATCACTGGCGGTCTCGGCGCGCTTGGCAGCCACCTTGCGCGCTGGGCGACCGCGAACGGCGCTGAGCACGTGCTGCTGCTCGGCCGCCGTGGCCTGGAAACCCCTGGTGCTGAGGCGTTGCGCGACGAACTGGGCGCAACCGTTGTGGCGTGCGACGCCGCCGACCGCGACCAGCTCGCGGCAGCGCTGGCGCAGGCTCCGACTCCGATCAAGGCGGTGTTCCACGCGGCCGGAGTGCTCGACGACTCCCCGCTGGACTCGCTCACCACCGCCCAGCTCGACGCTGTGGTGCGCAGCAAGGCCACCGCCGCGCGCAACCTGCACGAGCTGACCTCGGACCTCGACGCGTTCGTCATGTTCTCCGCCGTCGCGGGCACGATCGGTGTTGCGGGACAAGGGAACTACGCGGCGGCCAACGCCTACCTGGACGCTCTCGCCCAGCACCGGCGCTCGCAGGGGATGCCCGCGACGACGGTCGCGTGGAGCGCCTGGGAGGACTCCGGCATGGTCGACGCGGCCACGGCCGAAGTGCTTCGCGGGCGTGGCATTCCCGCGATGCCCCGTGAGCTGGCGATGACCGCGTTGCAGCGCGCGCTGGACGTCGACGAGACCTTCCTGGTCGTTGCCGACATCACGTGGGAGAAGTTCCTCGACAGCGGCGCGGTCACGGCCACTCCGCTGCTGACCTCGCTGATCCCCGCCGCGTCGGAGGAGGCCGAGGACACCGGGGAACTCCGCGCCAAACTGTCCACTGTGGACAAGGTGGCCGGACTCCGGATCTTGCAGGACGTGGTGATCGCGCAGGCCGGATCGGTGCTCGGCTACGACGGCGGTTCCCTGCCCGCGCAGCGCTCCTTCAAGGAGCTTGGCGTGGACTCGCTGACCGCCGTGCAGTTGCGCAACCGGCTCTCCGAGGCCACCGGGCTCCGCCTGCCGGTGACCCTGGCCTTCGATCACCCCAACGCCGCGTCGCTCTCCGAGCACCTCTACGAGGAGCTGGCGCCGAGCGGCTCCGGCGTGGCCGACCTGGTCCGCGAGGAGCTGGACAAGCTGGAGGCGACCCTGACCTCCGTGCCCGGCGACGACACCGCGGCCCGCGAAGCCATCACCGCGCGCCTGCGCACGCTGATGTGGAAGTGGGAGGGCGCCGACACCGCCCAGGCCGACACCGACAACCTCGACACAGCGACCGACGACGAAGTGTTCGATCTGCTGGATAAAGAACTCGGATTCGCCTGAGCCTGATCGGTTTACCCCGTTTCGTACTCATAGCGGCCCTCGACCCCGCTATGAGTACGAAACGGCCGTTCTCCAGACACGTTCCCGTGTGCGCGGCGGAAGTCCCTCGTCGAGCACGCGCCAGGTGCTAGCGGGCGGAATTCGCGCCGATCGAGTGGTTCCCACCCAACCCGCGCTCCGCCGCGCGCTACCAGAGACGAGAGTGCCCATCGCCAACGAATCGCCGCCGGCGTGCCCAACGCGCATGCGTTCGGTTGGTGGGTGGGCTCGGCGGGGACGGCCCATCAACCGAAGAGCGGTCGTAACACCGCGTGGAGCCGGATCGGTGCAGCCTCCAGGACACCTCGTGCTGACCAAACGCGGACCTGGACTTCCTGCGCCGAGATCCCCTTGGCACAGCTGCGTGGGCCCTGCTGGAGTACGAGCAGAAGCCGCGAACGCCCCACCTGCCTCGACTGACAGCTCGCCACCTGACCCCGCGCGGAGGTGACAGGTCGGGTTGCGGCAACGACATCCAGGCCGTCCGTGGTGCGGAATGCAGCTGTCCCAGCACCGCCAGGTTCGCCGGTCTTCAAGACCACCGAACCCCCTTCTCGATCATCGTCAACCGCCGCAAACCCGGTGTTCGACGACGTTTGCCGTCGACAGCACCCGCTGCGTCGTCGTCGAGGACTCCCCGACCGGAGTCACCGCCGGAGTCGCTTCCGGAGCCACCGTTCTGGTGATTCCCTGCGACGTCCCGGTGAATTCAGGCGAACGCCGGATATTCCGCGAATCGCTTGTCGGAGTGGACCTCGCCGAACTATCCGCGCTCCCGTCCCGCTGATTCTCCCGATCTGCTTTCCTGGTTGCGGGGAGCGCACAGGGGGAGGGCTGGACAATGTCCGGATCAGGCACGGCGCCGGGGGCTGAGCAGGGTGGCCGGTACGTCGAATCGATGGAGATTCCGCAGGTCAGCGTTGGTGGCGTGGGTCCGACTGGTGGCTACACCGTCGATCCCGACGGCGCCCCGCGCCTGATCCGAGCGTTGCGCGAGGCGCGAGACAAGCTGGAGAGCCTGCGTGACGTCGACGAGCAATTCAGGCACGTGCCCATGCCTGTGGACCCGTACAGCATCGCCGCGGTGGAAGCGATCAAACGGAGGCTCGGGCCGGAGCCCGGCGGCTACGTGTGGGCGAACACCGCGGCGCTCGCGCAGCTGGACACTTTGATCGCGAAGTTGGAGGCGTCACTGAAGATCTACCGGGACGCTGAGGAACGGAACCGTCGTCGGTTCGGTCGGGGGGGTGTGATGCGACGCTTGTTGTGCTGCGTGTTCGTTCTCGTGGTGTCGGGCTGCGGCCAGGTCACGGTAGGGCAGCCGACGGAGGTCGTCAGCGGCCCTGACGGCTCGGGACCGCCGCCGTTCACACAACCCGTCCTGTCTTACGACAAGTTCGTTTCCAGGCCATGCGACCTGCTCTCGCGGGAGCAGTTGGCGACGATCGGCATCATTACGGACACAGGGAAGATGAACTCGTATCCCATCGGCCCCAACTGCACCTGGAAGGCCGACAAGTCCATGGACACCGGTATCTCGATCACGCTGTTCGTGAACGGCGCTGGCCTGGGGCCGGCGTACAAGGATCGCGAGGGCTACTTCGCGGAGACCGCGATCGGTGGTTACCCGGCGATCAACACCGACAACAAGACGCCGATCGGGACCACGACGCCGGAAGGCAGCTGTTTCACCACTGTGGGGATTGCCCCGCTGGTCGCGTATCAGGTGTCCGTGTCCGCGCACAGACCGAACGAGGACTACGCGCAGCCGTGCAAGCCTGCGGACAAGGTGGCGTTGTGGGTGTTGGAGAAGCTGAAGGCGGGGAACTGAGCGGTGTTCTCCAAGACCATCGTGGGTGAGGCGCGACCGGCCGGGTACGACTCGGCGACGATCTACGGCTGGTGCCACGCCGGTCCGGGGCCGCAGGCCGCGGACGGAACGTTGAAGCAGGTGACGTTGTTGCGCTTCCGCGCCAAGAACAGCGTCGAGACGCCGGTCCCGGACACGGGACAGATCACGGGTGGGCTCATCGGCGTCCCCGATGCGAACCTGGAGCACAACGTCCGCGTGGCGAAGGGCTACGGGACCGCGGTCCAGGCGATGCCCGAGTTGTTCGGCCAGCCCATCGTGGCCTGACCCCGCACAGAGGCAGCCGGTCGGGTTGCGTGGCAACGACAACCAGGCCGTACGTGAGGCGAACAGGAATCGGGCGTTCTCAAGACACGTCTCCAGAGCGCCTGGTCTCCGACAGCGACCCGCGCCCGGTGACGTGGTCTTCGGGACCGTACAGAATGCGGTTGTCCCAGCGCGGCCGGGGTTCGTCGGTCTTCAAGACCACCGAACCCCCTTCTTGATCATCGTCAACCGCCGCAAACCCCAGCGGCTCGCTGCGTCTTGGGCGAGGTGTGCAAGGCCGTATACGAATTCTTCACGTCAGCCGATGCACGGCCGATCTGCCCCACCTGGCAGGAAGATGCCGATGTGGAGCGGACCGACACTTCCGGATAACCCCTGGTCGCGGCCGAGTGCGTACCCAATGTGGCATTTGTTTCATCAGGCGTAACCAATGCCCGCATTGGGTCCACAAGTCTGGGCGGACCCCCAGGCACCCCTGAGTCCACCCCTCACTTCGGTTCGCCCTATAGCGGAGCGCGGGGGCGAGGCGGTCGGATGGGGATGCGGTCGAGAGGCCGGACGGAAGGAGCTGCGGGCTGTGGACAACAACGAGGCGAAGCTCCGCGACTACCTCAAGCGGGCCACGACGGACCTGCGCGCGGTGAAGCGCCGGTTGCGCGAGGTCGAGGAGCAGGCGGCGGAGCCGATCGCCATCGTGGGCATGGCCTGCCGGTTCCCCGGCGGAGTGCGCGGCCCCGAGGACCTGTGGGCCGCCGTCGCCGAGGGCCGCGACCTGATGGGCCCGTTCCCGAGCGACCGCGGCTGGGACCTGGACTCCCTCTACGACCCCACCGGCGAGCGCCGCAACAGCAGCTACGTCAACGAGGGCGCGTTCCTGGAGGACGTGGCGCTCTTCGACGCCGGGTTCTTCGGCATCTCCCCGCGCGAGGCCCTGGCGATGGACCCGCAGCAGCGGCTGCTGCTGGAGACCGCCTGGGAGGGCTTCGAGCGCGCGGGCATCGACCCGGCCTCGCTGCGCGGCAGCCAGACCGGCGTCTACCTCGGCGCCACCGACCACGACTACGGCCGGGGCATGACCGAGCTGCCCGAAGAGCTCGAAGGCAACGTGATGATCGGCCGCTCCGGCGCGATCTCCTCCGGCCGCATCGCCTACTTCCTCGGCCTGCACGGGCCCGCCGTCACGATCGACACCATGTGCTCGTCGTCGTTGGTGGCGCTGCACATGGCCTGCGAGGGTCTGCGCCGCGGCGACTGCTCGATGGCGGTCACCGGCGGCACCACGGTTCTGTCAACCCCAGAGGGGTACACCGAGTTCAGCCGTCAGGGTGCGCTGGCCAAGGACGGTCGCTGCAAGGCGTTCTCCGCCGCCGCCGACGGGACCGGCTGGGCCGAGGGCGTCGGCGTGCTCGTCGTGGAGCGCCTGTCCGACGCGCGCCGCAACGGGCACAAGGTCCTCGCGGTCGTGCAGGGCTCGGCGATCAACCAGGACGGCGCCTCCAATGGCCTGACCGCCCCCAACGGCACCGCGCAGCGCAAGGTCATCCAGCAGGCGCTCGCCAACGCGCGCGTCTCGGCCGACGGGGTCGACGCCGTCGAAGCGCACGGCACCGGCACCACGCTCGGCGACCCCATCGAGGCGCACGCGTTGCTCGCCACCTACGGCCAGAAGCGCGAAACGCCGCTGTGGCTGGGGTCCCTGAAGTCCAACCTCGGGCACGCCGCCGCGGCTGCCGGGGTCGCCGGTGTGATCAAGATGGTCATGGCGCTGCAGAATGGCTTGCTGCCCAAGACCCTGCACGTCGACGAGCCCTCGCCGAAGATCGACTGGTCCGCCGGCGCCGTGTCGCTGCTGACCGAGGCCCGTGAGTGGGGCCGCAACGGTCACCCCCGCCGAGCTGGTGTCTCCGCGTTCGGCGCGAGTGGCACCAATGCACACGTGATCCTCGAAGAGACTCCTGAGGCTCCCGAGCCGGAGGAGGTCGAGGAAATCGCGCCGGAGGTGAAGGTGAGCACTGGCGCCCTGCCGTGGGTTCTGTCCGCCCGTACCGCCGACGCGCTCCGTGCCCAGGCCCGTCGGCTTAAGTCCACTGTGGACTCTCCGGTTGGCGCCGTCGGGTACTCCCTGGCGAAGAGCCGGTCCAGCTTCGAGCACCGCGCGGTGATCATCGGCTCGGGCCGCGATGAGATGCTGGCCGGGCTCGACGCGGTTGCGCTCGGCGAGGAGCGGGAGAACGTGGTGCGCGGAGTGTCCGCCGACCTCGGCAAGTCGGTCTTCGTCTTCCCCGGCCAGGGCGCGCAGTGGGCGGGCATGGCGGTGGAGCTGCTGGAGACCTCGCCGGTGTTCGCGGCGCGCATCCAGGAGTGCCACGACGCCCTCGCGCCGTTCACCGACTGGTCCTTGCTGGATGTCTTGCAGGGCAACGACACCGCCTGGCTTGAGCGCGTCGACATGGTCCAGCCCGCACTGTGGGCGGTCATGGTCTCGCTGGCGTCGCTGTGGCGGGCTTCGGGTGTCGAGCCCGCCGCCGTGATCGGTCACTCCCAGGGCGAGATCGCCGCCGCCGTGGTCGCTGGCGCACTGTCCATTGAGGACGGTGCGCGGGTGATCGCTCTGCGCAGCAAGGCGATCCGGGCCATCGCGGGTGTCGGCGGGATGATGTCGGTTCAGCTGCCCCGCGAGCAAGCCGTTCAGCATGTGACCGAGGGCCTGTCCCTCGCGGCCGTCAACGGCTCCGGCTCCGTGGTGATCTCCGGCGACAACCAGGCGCTCGACGCGCTCCAGGCGAAGCTCGAAGGCCAGGACGTCCGCGTTCGCCGGGTGCCGGTGGACTACGCCTCGCACTCCGCGCACGTGGAGAAGATCCACGCCGAACTGCTCGACGTGCTCGGCCCGATCGCGCCGAAGGCCAGCGAGATCCCCTTCTACTCCACCGTTCTCGGCGAGCAGATCGACACCACGACGGTCGACGCCGAGTACTGGTACCGCAATCTCCGCCAGACCGTGGAGCTGGAGAAGACCACGCACCTGCTCGTCGAGCACGGGCACGACGTCTTCATTGAGGTCAGCCCGCACTCCGTGCTGCTGCCCGCGCTGGGGGAGACCCTGGACGCGCTCGGCCGCGACGGTGCCACGGTCGGTTCGCTGCGCCGCGACCAGGGCGGCATGGACCGCTTCCTCGCCTCGGTCGCCGAGCTGCACACCCGGGGCGGCGGCGTCGCGTGGACCTCGGTGTTCGCCGGGCTCGGCGCGACCGTGATCGACCTGCCGACCTACGCGTTCCAGCGCCGCCGCTACTGGCTCGAAGCTCCGGAGAAGCAGGTCGAGCAGGCCGTCTCCGCGGATTCCGGGCTGGACAACGACTTCTGGCAGGCCATCGAGCAGGGCGACGTCGCTGGGCTGGCCACCGCGGTCGGCTTCGACACCGACAAGCCGCTGAGCTCGCTGCTGCCCGACCTCGCCGACTGGCGGGCGAAGCGGCGCGAGCAGTCCATTGTGGACTCCTGGCGTTACCGGGTGGACTGGGCGCCGATCGACGAGCCCGCCGCGGCGAAGCTCGACGGCACCTGGCTCGTGCTCGTCCCGGTCGACGCGGGCTACGACGCGCTGCGCGCCCGCGTCCGCGCGACCGTCGAGCAGCACGGCGGCAAGCCCGTCGTCGTGGAGCTGGCCGAGGGCGACACCGACCGCGAACTGCTCGCCAAGCGGTTGCGGGACATCAACGGCCCACTGCGCGGAGTGCTGTCTCTGCTCGGACTCGATCAGCGGTGGCACGTCGAGCACCGCGGCCTGCCGAACGGGCTCGCCGCCACGCTCGCGCTGATCCAAGCCTTGGGAGACGCGGAGATCGACGCTCCGCTGTGGCTGGTCACCAGCGGCAGTGAGCAGAGCCCCGCACAGGCTGCGGTCTGGGGTCTCGGCCGCGTCGCGGCACTGGAGTTCTCGCAGCGCTGGGGCGGCATGGTCGACGTGCCGCAGACCCTCGACGAGACCGCTGTCAACCGCCTCGCCGGAGTCCTTGCGGGGCAAAGTGATGAAGACCAGGTTGCGATCCGTACGAGCGGGTTGTTCGCCCGCAGGCTCGTGCGCGTCGCGAGCGAGAACGTGCAGCCGACGTGGAAGCCGCAGAGCTGCGTGCTGCTGACCGGTGGCACCGGCGGCGTCGGCGCGCAGATCGCCCGCTGGCTGGCCAAGAACCGCACCCGCCGCCTCGTGCTGACCAGCCGTCGCGGCATGGACGCCCCCGGTGCCCGCGAACTCGTCGCAGAGCTGGCGGAGCTGGGCACCGAGGCCATCGTGGTGGCGTGCGACGTCGGCGACGAGCAGGCGCTCATCGAACTCAAGCGCCGCATGGAAACCGATGGCTGGCCGATCACCTCGGTCATGCACATCGCCGGAGCGGGTGTCCTCAATGGACTGTCCGCGACGAACCTGGACGAGTTCGCCGACACCGCCTACGCGAAGATCGCCGGAGCCGCCGTGCTCGACGCGGTCTTCGACACCGACGAGGTCGCCGAGTTCATCCTGTTCTCCTCGATCTCCGCCGTGTGGGGCTCCGGCGACCACGGCGCCTACGCGGCGGCCAACGCTTACCTCGACGGCCTCGCGGAGTCGCGGCGCGGTCGCGGTCGCCCGGCGTTGTCGCTGGTCTGGGGCATCTGGGACCCGGAGGAGGGCGGCGGCATGGCGGCCAACCTCGTCGAGCAAGCGTTGCGCGACCGGGGTATCCCGTTCATGAACCCGCGCCTCGCGATCGACGGATTCCACCGCGTGCTCAGCGATTCCACGCGCGCGGTCGAAGTCGTCGCCGAGGTGGACTGGTCGAAGTTCGTCCCGGTGTTCACCGCTGGGCGGCCGAGTCCCTTGCTGGAGACCGTTCCCGAGGTCCGCGCTGCCTTGCAGAAGGAGCAGGCCGCCGCCGCGAAGGTCAGCGACGGTGAGGCTTCGCTCAAGGACAAGCTCGCCGCGCTCAGCCCCGCCGAGCGGTCGCTGACCATCGCATCCGTTGTGCGCACGCAGGTCGCGGCCTCGCTGAAGTACCCGGGGCCGGAGGCCGTGGAGACCTCGCGGGCGTTCCGCGAACTGGGCTTCGACTCGCTGACCGCCGTCGACCTGCGCAACCGCCTCGGCGAGGCGACGGGCCTGCGCCTCCCGGTGACCATCGTCTTCGACCACCCCAACGTGGTCGAGCTGGCGAAGCACGTCGAGAAGCAGCTGGTCCCGGCCGTCGAAGCCGCGCCGATGGAGGTCAGCGAGACGTCGGCGCTGTTCTCCAAGATCCCCATGGACAAGCTGCGCGAGGCCGGGTTGCTGGACACGTTGCTGCGCTTGGCGAACGGCACCGAGGACGAGCCGGAGAACGACATCGACGACATGGACGTCAGTGCACTGGTCGCCATGGCCCTCGAAACCGACAACTAGTTCGGAGCGGATGATGTCGGACTCGAACCAGCAGGTCGTCAACGCGCTGCGCGCCTCCCTGAAGGAGACCGAGCGGCTGCGCAAGGCCAACCAGCAGCTCACCGCCGCTTCCCGCGAGCCGATCGCGATCGTGGCGATGAGCTGCCGGTACCCGGGCGGGGTCACCTCGCCGGAGGACCTGTGGGACGTCGTCGCGGACGGCCGCGACGTGGTGGGCTCCTTCCCGGCCAACCGTGGCTGGGACCTGGACGCCATGTACGACCCGGACCCGGACGTGCAGGGCACCTGCTACACGACGCAGGGCGGCTTCCTCTACGAGGCCGACCGCTTCGACCCGGCGTTCTTCGGCATCTCCCCGCGCGAGGCCGCGACCATGGACCCGCAGCAGCGGTTGCTGCTGGAGACCTCGTGGGAGGTCTTCGAGCGCGCGGGCCTGACTCCCCAGGCGCTCAAGGGAACCCCGACCGGCGTGTTCGTCGGCGCGGCCTACCAGGGCTACGGCGAGAGCTGGCGGGACGCGCCGGACGGCCTCCAGGGGCACCTCGTCACCGGCATGTCCACGAGCATCATCTCCGGCCGGATCGCTTACACACTGGGACTTGAGGGCCCGGCGGTCACCATCGACACCGCGTGCTCGTCCTCGCTCGTCGCGATCCACATGGCGATTCAGGCGCTGCGCCAAGGAGACTGCTCGCTCGCGGTCGCCGGTGGTGCCGCGATCATCTCCGCGCCGATCTCGCTGGTCGGTTTCGCGAGGCAGCGCGGGCTCGCCGAAGACGGCCGCGGCAAGGCTTTCGGTGCGGGCGCGGACGGCATGGGCCTCGGCGAAGGTGCCGCGGTCATCCTGCTGGAGCGGCTCTCCGACGCGGAGCGCAACGGCCACAAGGTGCTCGCGGTCATCAAGGGCAGCGCGCTCAACCAGGACGGCGCCTCCAACGGCCTCGCCGCGCCGAGCGGTCCCGCGCAGCGCAAGGTGATCAACGCGGCGCTGGCCAACGCGCAGCTGAAGCACGAGCAGATCGACATGGTCGAGACGCACGGCACCGGCACCAAGCTCGGCGACCCGATCGAAGCGCACGCGCTGCTGGAGACCTACGGCCAAGCCCGCACCGATGACCGTCCACTGTGGATCGGATCGGTCAAGACCAACATCGCGCACGCGCAGGCCGCCTCCGGCGTGGCCGGTGTGATCAAGACGGTGATGGCCCTGCGGCACGGCGTCCTGCCGAAGACCCTGCACGCCGAGGAGCTGTCCCCGTTCATCGACTGGGAGACCGGCAACGTCGAGGTCCTGCGCGAGCAGCGTTCGTGGCCCGTGACCGGCGCTCCCCGCCGCGCCGCCGTCTCGTCCTTCGGTCTCAGCGGCACCAACGCGCACGTGATCTTGGAGCAGGCGCCTGCTGCTGAGGAAACTTCTGACGAGCGCAACGAGCCGTCGCACACGCCGTGGCTGCTCTCGGCCCGCAGTGAGGCGGCTCTGCGCGAGCAGGCTCAGCGCCTCCGCGAGCACATCGAGCACAACCCCGGCCTCAAGCCGCTCGACGTCGCGTTCTCGCTCGCGACCACTCGCGCTCGCTTCGAGAACCGCGCGGTGCTGCTCGGCAAGACCGAGGCCGACCTACTGTCCTCTTTGGACGCCCTGGCCAAGGGGGAGCCCGCCGGTTCCGTGGTGCGCGGCGCCGTCACCGACATCAACCGCACGGTCTTCGTCTTCCCCGGCCAGGGCTCGCAGTGGGCCGGCATGGCGAACTCGCTGCTCAGCACTTCGCCGGTGTTCGCCGCGCGGATGCGGGAGTGCCACGACGCCCTCGCTCCGTTCACCGACTGGCGCCTGCTGGACATCCTTGACGGCGATGATGCCTCCTGGATGGAGCGGGTCGATATCGTCCAGCCCGTCCTCTGGGCGGTGATGATCTCCCTCGCCGCGTTGTGGCAGTCCCACGGCGTCCAGCCCTCGGCGGTCGTCGGCCACTCGCAGGGCGAGATCGCGGCGGCCGTCGTCGCGGGTGCACTGTCCATTGAGGATGGTGCTCGCGTGGTGGCTCTGCGCAGCAAGACCATCAGCGCCATCGCGGGTCGCGGCGGCATGATGTCGGTCGCCCTGTCACGCGACGATGTGCAGCCGTGGTTGGGCCGTCCGGGCATCTCCCTTGCGGCCGTCAACGGCGCGAATTCCGTTGTGGTGTCGGGCGAAACCTCCGCGCTGGACGAGCTTCAAGCGGCTCTTGAGGCTGCTGACATCCGCGTTCGCCGCGTGAACGTGGACTACGCGTCGCACTCCGCGCACGTGGAGGAGATCCGCGACCAGATCCTGGACGTTCTCGCGCCGGTGTCCCCGCGCACCCCGGAGATCCCCGTGTACTCCACGGTGACCCGCGCGGTCATCGCTGGGCCGGAGATGGGCGCGGACTACTGGTACCGCAGCCTCCGTCAGACCGTGGAGCTGGAGGACATCACCCGCCTGCTCATCGAGCACGGCCACGAAGCCTTCGTTGAGACCAGCGCTCACCCCGTGCTGCTGCCCGCGATCCAGGAGACCCTGTTCACCACGGACAAGGGCTCTTCGTCGGTCGTCGTCGGCTCGCTGCGCCGTGATGAGGGTGGCTTCGACCGATTCCTGACGTCGCTGAGCGAGCTGTACGTGCGCGGTGGCTCGGTGGACTTCGACCCGATCTTCGAAGGCAGCCTCGCGCGCAAGGTCGAGCTGCCCACCTATGCTTTCCAGCGACAGAACTACTGGATGGAGTCCTCCGCGACGGTCTCCACCGTTGCCTCCGCTGCCGCGCCCGACGACGACTTCTGGTCCGCCGTCGAGACCGAGGACCTGCACGCTCTCGCCTCCACTCTCGGTATCGAAGCCGAAGACTCATTGGGTGCTCTGCTTCCCGTGCTCGCCAAGTGGCGCAAGGCGAAGCAGGAATCGTCCACTGTGGACTCGCTGCGTTACAAGGTCACGTGGGAGCCGGTGGCCGACACCGCGCCCGCGCCGACCGGCACCTGGCTCGCGGTCGTTCCCGCCGGGCACCGCAGCGACGTGCTCGACGCCACGGTGATAACTCTCGAACTCGACACCGCCGACATCGACCGCGCCCGCCTGACTTCGCGCATCACCGAGCTGGCCGAGCTGTCCGAAGTGGACGGTGTCATCTCCTTGCTGGCGCTGGACGAGCGCCCGCACTCCACGTCGGGGCAGACCATCGGCATGGCGCTCACCGTCGCGCTGACCCAGGCCCTCGGCGACGCTGGCGTGGACGCGCCGCTGTGGCTGGCGACTCGCGGAGCCGTTGCGGTCTCGCGTGCCGACCGCGTCGCCAACCCCGGCCAGGCCGCGATCTGGGGCCTTGGCCGCATCGCCGCGCTGGAGTACCCGCACCGCTGGGGCGGCGTCGTCGATCTCCCGGAGAGCCTTGACGCACGGGCACTTCGCCGCGTCACCTCGCTCGTCACCACGGCCGCCGAGCCGGAGTGCGCTGTTCGCTCGTCCGGCACCTTCGCTCGGCGCCTGGTACGCCACGCGGGCACTGGCGGCGAGAAGTGGACCGCGCGCGGAACCGTTCTGGTCACGGGCGGCACCGGTGGGCTGGCGAAGCACGTGGGCCGCTGGCTCGCGGGCAACGGCGCCGAGCATCTGGTGCTGACCAGCCGCCGTGGCGCCGACGCGCCCGGAGCCGCTGAGCTGGCCGACGAGCTGCGTGAACTCGGCGTTGAGGTGACGATCGCCGCGTGCGATGTGTCCGACCGCGACGCGCTGAAGACCCTCATCGACGGGCTGACCGACCTGCGCGCCGTGGTGCACACGGCCGGTGTGCTGGATGACGGGCTGATCGACACGCTCACGCCGGACCGCACGGACGTCGTGTTCGCGCCGAAGGTCGCTGCCGCGCAGAACCTGCACGAGCTGACCTCGGACCTCGACGCCTTCGTGCTGTTCTCCTCCTTCGCCGGTACCGCAGGCGGTTCTGGCCAGGGCAGCTACGCGGCGGCCAACGCTTACCTTGACGCGCTCGCACTTCAGCGGCGCTCCGACGGCCTGCCCGCGACCTCGGTCGCCTGGGGCGCATGGGCTGGCGGAGGGCTGGTCGACGCGGCCACCGCGGAGCGGTTGCGACGCGGCGGAATTCCCGCGATGCAGCCGGAGATCGCGATCGCGGCGATGCAGCGCACGCTGGACGAGGACGGCACCTGCGTCGCGGTCGTGGACATCGACTGGCCGACGCTCGCGCAGAACTCCCCGGCGGTGAAGACCAACCCCGTCTTCGGCGATCTGGCCGAGATCAAGGCAGTCCCGCAGGCCGCCGACGCGCCGAGCGCTGAAGGCTGGGGCGGACTGTCCGAAGAGGATCGCCGCAAGGCGCTGATCGACGTCGTCGCCGGGCAGGTGGCCGCTGTCCTGGGCTACGCGGGCGGCGACCAGATCGAGCCCGCGAAGGCGTTCCGCGACCTCGGGTTCGACTCGCTGACCGCCGTGGACCTGCGCAACCGGATCGCCGAGGCCACCGGCCTGCGCCTGCCGGTCACGCTGGTCTTCGACTACCCGACCGTCACCGTGCTCGCCGAGCACCTGGCTTCGCAGCTCGGCGGCACCACCGTCGAGACGGCCGCTCCCGTTGCCGTTGGAAACACTGACGAGCCGATCGCGATCGTGGCCCTGAGCTGCCGTTATCCCGGTGGCGCGAGCACTCCCGAGAAGTTCTGGGAGCTGCTGGTCGAAGGCCGCGACGCCGTGGGCGAGTACCCGAGCGACCGCGGCTGGGACCTCGAAGGCCGCTACGACCCGGACGCCGACAAGCCCGGCACCTTCTACGCCACCGGCGGTGGATTCCTGCACGACGCCGCGAACTTCGACCCGGCGTTCTTCGGCATCAGCCCCCGCGAGGCACTGGCGATCGACCCGCAACAGCGGCTGCTGCTCGAAACCGCCTGGGAGAGCTTCGAACGCGCGGGCATCGACCCGACGACGGTCAAGGGCAGCCGCGGCGGCGTGTTCATCGGCGCCAGCTACAACGACTACGGCTCGCGTTTCGACACCGCACCGCCGGAGTTCGAGGGCTACCTGGCTCTCGGCAGCTCCAGCAGCGTCGCGTCCGGCCGCCTCTCCTACACCTTCGGGCTCGAAGGCCCCGCGGTCACCGTGGACACCGCGTGCTCGTCCTCGCTGGTCGCACTGCACCTCGCCGCGAAGGCGCTGCGCAACAACGAGTGCGACTCCGCACTCGCGGGCGGGGTGGTCGTCATGTCCACAATGGACAGTTTCATCGAGTTCTCCCGCCAGCGCGCCATGTCGCCGGACGGCCGCTGCAAGGCGTTCTCCGACAAGGCAGACGGCGCCGGGTGGTCCGAGGGCGTCGGCATGCTCCTGCTGATGCGGCTCTCCGACGCGCAGCGCGACGGCCACCCGGTCCTCGCCGTGCTCAAGGGCACCGCGATCAACCAGGACGGCGCCTCCAACGGCCTCACCGCCCCCAACGGCCCGGCTCAGCAGCGAGTCATCCGCGCCGCGCTGGCCGACGCGGGCCTGACTCCGCAGGAGGTCGACGCCGTTGAGGCGCACGGCACCGGTACCTCGCTCGGCGACCCGATCGAAGCGCAGGCGCTGTTCGCCACTTACGGCCAGAACCGCGAGAAGCCGTTGTGGCTCGGCGCTCTCAAGTCCAACATCGGTCACACACAGGCAGCTTCGGGCATCGCCGGTGTGATCAAGATGGTGCTCTCGTTGCAGAACGGCCTCCTGCCGCGAACCCTGCACGCCGAGACGCCGTCGCCGCACATCGACTGGTCTGCCGGTGAGGTCGCGCTGCTGACCGAAGCCGTGGAGTGGGAGCGCAACGGCCACCCGCGCGCTGCCGGAATCTCGGCCTTCGGTGTCAGTGGCACCAACGCCCACGTGATCCTCCAGGAAGCCCCGCAGGTCGTGGAGGAGGACCGGGTCGCGCCCGAACTCCCTGCCACGCCTTGGGTTCTCTCCGCCCGGAGCAGCGCAGCCCTGCGCGGCCAAGCCGAACAGCTCCTCGCGCACGTCGACGCTCCGCTGGTGGACACGGCCTTCTCACTGGTCACCAGTCGGTCCACTTCGGACTATCGCGCGGTGATCGTCGGCCAAGACCTCGCGGCGATGCGCGCCGGATTGGCTTCCCTCGCGGAGGGCAGCGAAGCACGTGGTGTGGTCAGCGGGATGGCGGGGAACGGCCGCACTGCCGTGATGTTCACCGGTCAAGGCTCACAGCGCGCGGGCATGGGACGCGAGCTGTACGACGCGTTCCCGGTCTACGCCTCGGCGTTCGACGCGGTGTGCGCGCACCTCGAAGCTCACCTGGACCGCCCGATCCGCGAGATAGTCTTTGGTGGCGACGGGGCAGCGCCAATGCTCGACCCCGCAAGCGGGTCTTCGATCAACGAGACCGGCTACACGCAGCCCGCGCTGTTCGCCGTCGAGGTCGCGCTGTACCGGCTCGCGGAGAGCTTCGGTGTCCGTCCCGACTACCTGGTCGGCCACTCGATCGGCGAGCTGGCCGCCGCGCACGTCGCCGGAGTGCTGTCGCTGGCCGACGCCGCCAAGCTCGTCGCCGCGCGCGGTCGCCTCATGCAGGCGCTGCCCACCGGCGGCGCGATGGTGTCGCTCCAGGCCGCCGAGGTCGATGTGCTGCCGCTGCTGAACGCGGACGTGAGTATCGCGGCGCTCAACGGTCCACTGTCGACGGTCATCGCCGGAGCCGAGGACGCGGTGCTCGCGGTCGCCGAGGCCAGTGGCGTGAAGACCAAGCGCCTCACGGTCTCGCACGCGTTCCACTCGCCGCTGATGGAGCCGATGCTCGCGGAGTTCCGCAAGGTCGCCGAGTCGATCAGCTACTCGACGCCGCGACTGTCCATTGTGTCCAATTTGACCGGCGAGCTGGTCGAAGAGATCGACGCCGACTACTGGGTCCGCCACGTCCGCGAGGCCGTGCGTTTCCAGGACGGCATCCGTTGGCTGGAGAACAACGGCGTCAGCACCTTCGTGGAGCTCGGCCCCGGCGGAGTGCTCGCGTCGATGGCGCGGGACTGCCTTGAGCGCGAAGCGGTTCTGGCTCCGTCGTTGCGCAAGGACCGCCCGGAGGCCGAGTCCTTCCTGACCGCGCTCGCCGAGCTGCACGTGCGCGGCTCCGCGATCGACTGGACCCCGCTCTTCGACGGCGCCCGCCGCGTCGACCTGCCGACCTACGCATTCCAGCGGCAGCGCTACTGGCTGGACGCCTCGCAGCAGGCCGCCGATGTGGCCAGTGTCGGCCTCAACACCACCGAGCACCCGCTGCTCGGCGCGGTCACCGAACTCGCTGACAGTGAGGGCTACCTCTTCACCGGCACGATCTCCGCGAAGACTCACCCCTGGCTGCTGGACCACGCGGTCGCGGGCTCGGTGCTCTTCCCCGGCACGGGTTTCCTGGAGTTGGCCCTCCACGTGGCGGCCGAGGTCGGCACCCCGGTCGTCGACGAGCTGACCCTCGAAGCGCCGCTCGTGTTGCCGGAGAAGGGTTCTGTGACCCTTCAGCTCGCGGTGAGCGGACCGGACGAGAACGGCAACCGCTCGCTCGCCGTGCACTCGCAGTCCGGCGACGCCTGGCTCCGCCACGGCACCGGGACCCTGACCGTCTCGGCCGAAGACGCCGAGCGGATGACCGACGCTTGGCCCCCGTCGAACGCGGAGAAGCTCGACACTGACGGCCTCTACGACCGCATGCTGGAGGGCGGCTTCGGCTACGGGCCGACGTTCCAGGGCCTCAAGGCGGCGTGGCGGGACGGCTCCGACATCGTCGGCGAGGTCGCGCTCCCCGAGGACCAGCGCGCGGCGGCGGCGAAGTTCGGGCTGCACCCGGCGCTGCTCGACGCGGCACTGCACACGCTCGCGTTCGGCGGACTCGAAGGACTGGAGGGCGGCCTGATGCCGTTCTCCTGGACCGGCGTCTCGCTGCACGCTGTCGGCGCTCGCGAGCTGCGCGTGCGGATCACGCCCAACGGCAAGGAATCCGTACGGGTTGAGGTCACCGACCAGACCGGTCAGCCGGTCGCTTCGGTGGAATCCCTCGTGCTCCGCCCGGTCTCCAAGGACAGCATCAAGGCGGCTTCGGCCGGTGACGGCTCGGCCCTGTACACCGTGGGCTGGACGGAACTGTCCACTTCGGACGATGTGAGCACCGGCGAGTGGGTCTTCCTCGGCGACGAGGCGCACCCGGCGGTCCAGGCGCTGCGCACCAGCGGCGTGAAGATCACCGCTCACGCGAGCGTCGCCGCGCTCACCACGATCCCCGAGGTCGTGCTGGCCCCGCGCAGCGTCACCGCCACCGGGAGCCTCCCGGAGCAGGTGCGCGGGGAGGTGCACGCGGCGCTCGCCCTGGCCCAGGAATGGCTGCGCGAGGACCGCTTCGCCGGCTCGAAGCTCGTGTTCCTCACCGAGGACGCCGACTCGCTGGCCCAGGCCGCGGTGTGGGGCCTGATCCGTTCGGCCAGCAACGAGAACCCGGACCGCTTCGCGCTCGTTGACACCGATGGCACGGACGCCTCGCACTCCGCGCTCCCGATCGCGCTGGCCGCCGACGAACCGCAGCTGCGCGTTCGCGACGGCAAGGTCTTCGCGGCTCGCGTTTCGAGGGCCGCCGAGGTCCCGGCCACCAAGGAGATCGACCCCAACGGGACCGTTCTCGTCACCGGCGCGACGGGCATGCTCGGCCAGCTGGTCGCGCGGAACCTGGTCACGGTGCAGCAGGTCAAGCACCTCGTCCTGGTCGGCCGTCGCGGACTCAGCGCTCCGGGCGCGGTGGAGTTGCGGGACGAGCTCACCGACCTCGGCGCCGAAGTCTCCGTCGTGGCCTGCGACGTCTCCGACCCCGAAGCGGTCGCCGTCGTGCTGAAGGAAGTTCCGGCCGACCACCCGCTCACCGCGGTGATCCACACCGCTGGAGTGCTGGACGACGGCGTGTTCGACTCGCTGACGCCGGAGCGCGTGGACACCGTGTTTCGCGCCAAGGTCGACGCGGCGGTCAACCTCTACGAGCTGGTCAAGGACATCGACCTGGCCGCGTTCGTGCTGTTCTCCTCGATCGCGGGCGTGGTCGGCGGAGCTGGCCAAGCG
Organism: Allokutzneria sp. NRRL B-24872; assembly: GCF_002155965.1. Lineage (GTDB taxonomy): Bacteria > Actinomycetota > Actinomycetes > Mycobacteriales > Pseudonocardiaceae > Allokutzneria. The sequence continues at coordinate 7,651 of NZ_MUMH01000058.1, read as the reverse complement.
AACTACGCCGCCGCCAACGGATTCCTGGACGCCTACGCGCAGAGCTTGCGCGCCAAGGGTTTCCCGGCTCAGTCGCACGCGTGGGGCCTGTGGGCGGAGCGCAGCGGCATGACCGGCAAGCTCGACTCGGCCGACATGCAGCGCGCCGCCCGCTCCGGTATCGCGCCGATGACCACGGACGAAGCGCTCGGGCTGTTCGACGCCGCGCTGCGCTCCGGGCACGGCGCGGTGATCCCGGCCCGGCTCGACCCGACCGCGCTCAAGGCCGAAGCCGCCAGCGGCTCCATCCAGCCGGTGTTCCGCGGCCTGGTGCGGACCCCGGCGAAGCGCGCCGCTGCTTCGACCGCGAGCACGTCGGCCGGGCTCGCCGAGCGACTGTCCGGTTTGGACCGTGACGAGAAGGCCCAGGTGCTGCTGGACCTCGTGCAGGCCACGGCGGCGGCGGTGCTCGGCTACTCCGACGCGAGCGGCATCGACGCCGAACGCGGCCTGCTTGAGCTGGGCTTCGACTCGCTGACCGCCGTCGAGCTGCGCAATCGGCTCAGCAAAGCCACTTCGCTGCGCCTGCCGGTGACGCTGCTCTTCGACTACCCGACCTCCACCGCGATCGCGGGCTATCTCGGCACGCAGATCAAGACCACCGAGGTCGACCCGGCCCAGCAGAGCCTTGCCGAGCTGGACAAGGTCGCGCGCGGGTTGGGCCGGATCGCGTCGGACGACAAGGCGAAAGCCAAGGTGGCGACGCGGTTGCAGGAACTCCTCGGAGTGCTCGGCGTGGAGACCGACGCGGTGTCCACGCGGCTCTCCGAGGCCAGCGACGACGACATCTTTGACTTCATCGACAACGAGCTGGGTCTGTGAGGCGGGTAGCGCGTGAGTGAGGACAAGCTCCGGGATTACTTGAAGCGGGTCACTGCCGACCTGCACCGCACTCGGCAGCGGCTCCAGTCCTTCGAGGAGCCCGTCGCGATCGTGGGCATGGCCTGCCGCTACCCCGGCGGGGTCAGCACGCCGGAACAGCTCTGGGACCTGGTCGCCTCGGGCACCGACGCGATCAGCGACTTCCCCGACGACCGGGGCTGGGACCTGGAATCCCTGTACAACCCCGATCCCGACGTGCCGGGCACCTCCTACGCCCGCGAGGGCGGTTTCGTCGACAACGCAGATCACTTCGACGCGGCGTTCTTCGGGATCTCCCCGCGCGAGGCCGTCGCGATGGACCCGCAGCAGCGCCTGCTGCTGGAGACCGCGTGGGAAGCCTTGGAGCGCACGGGGATCGACCCCAGCTCGCTCAAGGGCAGCCGCACCGGCGTCTTCGCGGGCGTCATGTACCAGGACTACAGCCGCCGCCTGACCACCGTGCCCGACGACGTGGAGGGTTACCTGGGCGCGGGCAACTCCGGCAGCATCGCTTCCGGCCGGATCGCCTACATCCTCGGCCTCGAAGGCCCCGCAGTCACCGTGGACACCGCTTGTTCGTCCTCGCTGGTCGCGCTGCACCTCGCCGCGCGTTCCCTGCGGCACAACGAATGCGACCTCGCCCTGGTCGGCGGCTCGATGGTCATGTCAACCCCGGTCGCGTTCGTGGACTTCGCCCGTCAGCGCGGCCTCGCCCCTGACGGCCGCTGCAAGGCCTACGCCGACTCCGCCGATGGCACGGGCTGGGGCGAAGGCGTCGGCATGATCGCCGTGGAGCGCCTGTCCGACGCGCAGCGCAACGGCCACAAGGTCCTCGCGATCGTCAAGGGCTCCGCGATGAACCAGGACGGCGCGTCCAGCGGGCTCACCGCGCCCAACGGGCCGTCGCAGGAGCGCGTCATCCGCGCTGCGCTGGCCAACGCGCGCCTCCAGGCCGATGAGGTCGATCTCGTGGAGGGCCACGGCACCGGCACCTCGCTCGGCGACCCGATCGAGGCGCAGGCGCTGCTCAACACCTACGGCCAGGAGCGTACTGAGCCGTTGTGGCTCGGGTCGCTGAAGTCCAACATCGGCCACACCCAGGCGGCTGCTGGCGTCGGCGGCGTGATCAAGATGGTCATGGCCTTGCGCAACGGCCTGATGCCGAAGACCCTGCACGCCGACACCGCTTCGTCCAATGTGGACTGGACGGTCGGCGCGGTCTCGCTGCTCACCGAAGCCCGTGAGTGGCCGCGCGGCGAGAACCCCCGCCGTGGCGCGATCTCGTCCTTCGGCTTCTCCGGCACCAACGCACACGTGATCTTGGAGGAAGCTCCTCCCACCGAGCCCGCACCGGTCGAGGTCACCGCCTCGGTGCCGGTCGTGCCGCTGGTGGTCTCCGGCAAGACGCCTGACGCGCTGGAAGCTCAGGTCGCTCGCGTTGAGGCTCTTGAAGCGTCCACCGTGGACATCGCGTTGTCGTTGGCGACCACGCGCTCGGCCTTCGAGTACCGCTCGGTGCTTCTCGGCTCGAACCGCGTCACCGGGCGCGCTACGGGCGGCAAGACTGCCTTCCAGTTCACCGGCCAAGGCGCTCAGCGCATCGGAATGGGCCAGCAGCTGCACAAGGCTTTCCCCGCCTACGCCAAGGCTTTCGACGAGGTCGCGGCGAAGCTCGACAAGCACCTCACGCGGCCGATCGCCGACGTGATCGCCGATGGCGAGGGCCTGGACCGCACCGAGTACACGCAGCCCGCGCTGTTCGCCGTCGAGGTCGCGCTGTTCCGCCTCGTCGCCAGCTGGGGCATGAAGCCGGACTTCCTGATCGGCCACTCCATCGGCGAGCTGGCCGCCGCGCACGTCTCCGGGGCACTGTCCCTTGAGGATGCTGCTGCGCTGGTCACCGCGCGCGCCAGGCTGATGCAGTCCGCGCCTTCGGGTGGCGCGATGGTCTCCGTCCGCGCCGCTGAGGACGTGGTCACGCCGCATCTCACCGAGGGCGTCGACATCGCGGCCGTCAACGGCCCGGAGGCCACGGTCATCGCCGGTGACGCCGAGGAAGTCCTGAAGATCGCGGCGGCGTTGGAGGCCGAGGGCGTCAAGACCAAGCAGCTCAAGGTCAGCCACGCCTTCCACTCGCCGCACATGGCGGGCATTCTCGAAGAGTTCCGCGCCGTCGCGTCCTCGGTTTCCTATGGAGCGCCGAAGATCCCGGTGATCTCCAACCTCGACGGGCAGCGCGTGAGCGCCTACACCGCCGACTACTGGGTCGACCACATCCGCAAGGCCGTGCGTTTCCAGGACGGCATCCGCACCCTGGAAAGCCTTGGTGTGACGCGGTTCCTGGAGCTAGGCCCAGACGGCGTGCTGACCGCCGCCGCTGCTGACTCGCTCGGGGACTCCACCACCTTGGTGTCCGCGCAGCGCCGCGACCGCGACGAGGTGGACACGTTGCTTGCCGCCGTCGCCGGGATCTACACCTCCGGCGGCCAGGTGAAGTGGACGGAGTACCTGGCGGGCACCGGCGGCTCGAGGATCGACCTGCCGACCTACGCTTTCCAGCGCGAGAAGTACTGGCTCGACGCTGTCGCTTCGGCTGGCGACGTTGAGAGCGCGGGTCAGCGCGGCGCCGAACACCCGCTGCTCGGCGCGGTCGTGGACCTGCCGGACTCCGATGGCGTGGTGTTCACCGGGCGCCTGTCCGCGCAGACTCATCCCTGGCTGGTCGACCACGCGGTCGGCGGCACGATCCTGTTCCCCGGAACGGGTTTTCTGGAACTGGCCATCCGCGCCGGTGACGAGGTCGGCTGCGATCGCGTCGAAGACCTGACGTTGCAGGCCCCGCTCACACTGTCCACAAAGGGCGGCGTGTCATTCCAGGTCAGCGTCGGCGCTCCGGACGACTCCGGTGCGCGCGAGCTGAACGTGTACTCCCACAACGGTGAGGACTGGGTCTGCCACGCGACCGGCTCGCTTTCCGTGGGGGCAACTGAACCCACTCCGACGCTGACCACGTGGCCGCCCGCCGACGCCGAAGAGCTTGAGGTCGAAGACCTGTACGAGCGCTTCGCCAGCAACGGTTTCGCTTACGGCCCGGCTTTCCAGGGCGTGCGCGCCGCGTGGGCCAAGGGCGACGAGGTGTACGCCGAGGTCGCTCTGCCGACCAAGCAGCGCGAGGACGCCGCGTCCTTCGGCCTGCACCCGGCGCTGCTCGACGCAGCCCTGCACCCGATCGCCCTCGGGGCTTCGCTGCTCGACCCGGGCGAGGACCCGACCCGTGGGCGCTTGCCGTTCTCGTGGACCGGCGTCAGCCTGCACGCCTCCGGTGCCGAGGAGGTCCGCGTCCGCCTCGCGCGCGCCAGCGGAGACTCGGTCACGCTGACCATCGCCGACGCCGAGGGCAACCCCGTCGCCGACGTGGAAGCATTGGTGCTGCGGCAGATGGCGGCTTCCACCACCACTTCGGTCGCTGCTCCGACCAACCTGCACGAGTCGCTGTTCCGGCTCGACTGGAACGCGATCACCGTCGGTTCCACTCCGCTTCGCCGGGCCGGTCTCGTCGGCCTGGACGAGCTGAAGATCACCGAGGCGTTGGACGGCGCGGGCGTGCACGTCGAGTCCTACGCGGATCTCGATTCCCTCGCCGGAGCGATCTCGACCGGAACCTCGCCGCCCGGCGTCGTTCTCGTCCCTTGTGGACAGATCTCCGGCAGCATCCCCACCGCCGCGCGCACGACGACGGCCGCCGCTCTGGAGCTTGTGCAGCAGTGGTTCGCCGACGACCGCTACAGCGACTCGCGGCTGGTCTTCGTCACCCAGGGCGCCGTTCAGGCCTCCGACGACGACGAGGTCACCGACCTGGCGAACTCCGCTCTGTGGGGGCTTCTGCGGTCCGCGCAGTCGGAGATGCCTGACCGCGTCGGCATCGTGGACATCGACGACGACCCCACGAGCTACAACGCTCTCGCCACGATCCTCGCGATCGCCGAGCCGCAGCTCGCCGTGCGCGCCGCCGTGCCGCACACGCCGCGGCTGGCTCGCGTCGCCGTGCCGGACAACCTGTCGGCCGTGGAGTTCCCCGCCGATCGCACCGTGTTGATCACTGGCGCGACCGGCTCGCTCGGCAAGGCGCTCGCGAAGCACCTCGTCACCGAGCACGGCGTGCAGCACCTGGTGCTCACCAGCCGCAGGGGTCTCGCCGCCGAAGGTGCCGAGCAGTTCCGGGATTCCCTTGCCGCTGAAGGCGTTTCAGTTTCGGTTGAAGCGTGCGACGCCGCTGACCGGGATGCGTTGGCCGCGCTGATCACCGGCTTGGACCGGCCGTTGGCGGCGGTCGTGCACACCGCTGGCGTGCTCGACGACGGCACGATGGCCTCGCTGACCCCGGAGCGCATCGACACGGTGCTGAAGCCGAAGGTCGACGCCGTGGTCAACCTGCACGAGCTGACCAAGGACATGGACCTCAGCGCGTTCGTGCTGTTCTCCTCCGCCGCCGGTGTGCTCGGCGGCGCGGGGCAGGGCAACTACGCGGCGGCCAACACCTTCCTCGACACGTTCGCGCAGAGCCTGCGCAAGCAGGGCCGCCCCGTGATCTCGCTGGCGTGGGGCGTGTGGGCGAGCGAAGGCAGCATGGCCGACACCGGCCGCAGCAACCGCTCCGGCATCGCGCCGTTGTCCACCGCGCAAGGGCTTTCGCTGTTCGACACCGCTTTGGGTTTGGGTGAGGGCGTCGTCATCCCGATGCGCCTGGACATGAACTCGTTGCGCGCCAACGCGGCCTCCGGCTCCGCCCCGTTGTTGTTGCGCGGCTTGGTGAAGGTCCCGGCTCGGCGGGCGGCGAAGGCCCGTGCCGCCTCTGGTGGTGGGCTCGCGCAGAAGCTGGCTTCCCTGTCCGAGGACCAGCGCCTGAGCACGGTCCTGGGCATTGTGCGCGAGCACGTGGCCACGGTGCTCGGCCACGCGGACGCTTCGGCGATCAGCGCGGACCACGCGTTCGTCGACTCCGGCTTCGACTCGCTGACCGCCGTGGAGCTGCGCAACCGCTTGGCCACCGCGACCGGTCTGCGGCTGCCCGCGACGCTGGTCTTCGACCACGCCGACCCCGCCGCATTGGCCGCGCACCTGCTGGGCGAACTGGGGAATGTGGCTCCTACCTCGGAGGCTGCCGCCACACCGTCCACCAAGGACACTGGTGGGACGACGCTCATGTCGCTCTACCTTGAGGCTTTCCAGACTGGCAAGTGGGCGGAGATCTTCGAGCTGCTCCGGGCGGCCGCCGCGCTGCGCCCGAGCTTCACCGGCTCCGACGACCTGGACAAGCTCCAGCAGATGCCCAAGCCCGTGCTGCTCTCGCGCGGTGAGGCGGATAAGAAGATCTACTGCTTCTCCTCCTGCCTCGCGGTCGCCGGTATCCACCAGTACGCGCGCTTCGCCGCGAGTTTCCGGGGCCAGCGCAACGTTTCCGCGCTCGCCGTGCCCGGCTTCAACCGCGGCGAGAGCCTGCCGACCGACATCGCCGCCGTGGTCCAGGCGCAGGCCGAGGCCGTCCGCCGTGACGCCGACGGCGCGCCGATCGTGCTCCTGGGCTCCTCGGCCGGCGGCTGGTTCGCGCACGCCGCGGCGGGCTACTTGGAGAGCGTGGGGGAGCGGCCCGCCGGTGTCGTGCTCGTGGACACCTACACGCCGAAGAGCAACCTCATCAACCAGTTCGGTCTGTCCCTCATGGACGGGATGGTCGAGCGCGAGGGCGTTTTCGTCACCATGGACGACGCCCGCCTGTCGGCGATGGGTTGGTATCTCACACTTTTCGGCAAGTGGGGCCCCGACGAGATCGACACGCGTACGCTGCTGGTGCGCGCGACCGAACCGCTGTCGCAGGGCTCGATGCGCGCGCTCGGTGAGGACTGGCGCTCCTTCTGGGAGTACCCGCACGACGTGGTCGACGTGCCGGGCAACCACTTCTCGATGCTGGAGGAGTACTCCAGCCAGACCGCGTCGGCGATCAGCGACTGGATCGACGGCCTGTGAAGGGACGAGCAATGCTGGAGCTTTCCCCGGAACTGTCCCTGTGGTTCCGCAGGTTCCACCAGCCCGCGGACGGTGCGCCCGTGCTGGTGTGCTTCCCGCACGCGGGCGGATCGGCGAGCTACTTCTTCAAGCTCTCCGAGGCTCTTTCGCCCGAGGTGGACGTGCTGGCGGTGCAGTACCCCGGCCGCCAGGACCGCCGCGCCGAACGCTGCGTCGACAACGTGGTGACCCTCGCCGAACAGGTCGTCGAGGCCATCCTGCCGCTCGCCTCACGGCCGTTGACCTTCTTCGGCCACAGCATGGGCGCCACCGTCGGCTTCGAGGTCGCGCGCCGCCTTGAGCACTCGCGCGGCCTGCCCATCGAGCGCTTCCTGGTCTCCGCCCGCTGCGCGCCGTCGTTGCACCGCAGCGCCGACATCCACAAGCGCGACGACGACGGCATCATCGCCGAGATCGCCCGCCTCAGCGGTACCGAGTCCGCCCTGCTCGGCGACGAGGAGCTGCTGCGCATGGTGCTGCCGTCGATCCGCAACGACTACAAGGCCGCCGAGACCTACTCCTACCGTCCCGGCGAGCCCCTCAGCTCTCCCGTTGTCGGCCTCTGCGGCGACTCCGACCCGCGCGTTTCCCCCGCCGACCTGGACGGCTGGGCCACTCACACCACCGCCCCCTACGCCGCCAAGACCTTCCCCGGCGGCCACTTCTACTTCGGCGACACCCCCAACCC
>NZ_MUMH01000057.1 GCF_002155965.1 Allokutzneria sp. NRRL B-24872 | reverse complement strand
ACCGGGCAGGGCAGCCAGCGCGCGCGGATGGGGCTCGACCTGGCCGCCCACCACCCGGTGTTCGCCGCAGCCTATGACGAGGTGATCACGGAGCTGGACCGGCACCTCGACCGGCCGCTGCGCGAGGTGCTGGAGAGCAGCGCCCTCGATGAGACCGGCTACGCGCAGCCCGCGCTGTTCGCCCTGGAAGTGGCCCTGTTCAAGCTGATCACCTCGTTCGGCGTGCGCCCGGAGGTGGTGCTCGGGCACTCCGTCGGCGAGCTGGCCGCCGCGCACGTCGCCGGGGTGTTCTCCCTGGCCGACGCGTGCGCGCTGGTCGCGGCCAGGGGACGGTTGATGCAGGAGCTGCCCGAGCGCGGCGCGATGGTGTCGGTGCGCGCCTCCGAGGACGAGGTGTTGCCGCTGCTCGGCGACGCCGTGTCGATCGCGGCGATCAACGGCCCGGAATCCACGGTGATCTCCGGGAACGCCGCCGCGGTCGCGGCGATCGCGGCGGAGCTGGCCGAGCGCGGGCACAAGACGAAGCAGCTCACGGTCAGCCACGCGTTCCACTCACCGCTGATGGACCCGATGCTGGAGTCCTTCCGCGCCGTGGCCGAGCGCATCACCTACTCGCCGCCGACGATTCCCGTGGTGTCCGGTGCGGAGATCACCACCGCCGACTACTGGGTGCGCCACGTTCGTCAGCCGGTGCGTTTCCTGGACGCGGTGCGCTCGGCCGGAGCGCGCACGTTCGTCGAGCTGGGGCCGGACGGCGTGCTCTCCGCGATGGGCCAAGACTGCGTTGACGCGGTCTTCATCCCGTTGCTGCGCAAGAGCAAGGACGAGCACCAGGCGTTTCTCGCCGGGCTGGCCGGAGTGCACGTGCGCGGGTTCTCCGTGCGGTGGGAGCAGTTCTTCGACGGCGCCCGCCGGATCGACCTGCCGACGTATCCGTTCCAACGCCGCCGTTACTGGCTGGAGGGCTCCACCGCGAGCGCTGACCTGTCCTCGGCCGGTCTGGAGCGGGCCGCTCACCCGTTGCTCGGCGCCGAGGTCGAGCTGCCGGAGAACGGCGGTCTCGTGTGGACGGCGAAGCTGCCTGCGACCGGGTGGTTGGCCGATCACAGCGTGCTGGACACGGTGCTGCTGCCGGGAACCGCGCTGGTCGACCTCGTCGCGCACGCGGGAGCACGAGTCGGCCTGCCTCGGATCGCTGAACTCACGCTGACCGCGCCGGTGGTGTTGCCCGCCGAGATCCAGGTTCGGGTCGACGGGGACGCCGTGACGGTGCACTCGCGGGTGGAGCGGGAGTGGGTCAGGAACGCCACTGCTGTCCTGAGTGGACAGTCCTCCGCGGACTTCGCGGGTGATTGGCCGTCGAGGCTGACTCCGCGCCCGGACTGGTACGCCTCGAACGCTGGGATCGCCTACGGCCCGGCCTTCCAAGGCGTGCGCGCGGCCGAACAGCGCGGGGACTCGTTCTTCGCCGAGGTCGAGCTGCCGGAAGGGCTCGCGGTTCAAGGATTCGGCGTGCACCCCGCGCTGCTCGACGCCGCGTTGCACGTGATCTCCCTCGCCGGTGCTGACGGGGTGCCGTTCGCGTGGGAGGGCGTGCAGTTGCATGCCTCCGGAGCGCGTGAGCTGCGGGTTCGGGTGACCAAGGTCGGCGAGGACGCGTTCTCGATCTCCGCGACGGATGCCAGCGGGCAGCCGGTGTTCTCGGCCGACTCGCTGACGTTGCGGCCGTTGGACACCGCCGGGCTCGCCGCGCCGCTGTATCGGCTGGAGTGGCAGCCGTTGACCGGCTCGCCCGCGCCTGACAGGGAGTTCGTCCACGCCGAAGTCGACGATGTGACTGCGGCCCTTGAGCTGATCCAGGGTTGGGATCGTCCGGCGAAGCTCGTCGTGGTCAGCTCGAACGGAGCGGTGTGGGGCCTTGTGCGCTCGGCGCAGGCTGAGCACCCGGGCCGGTTCGTGCTCGCTGACGTGGACGATGTCGCGATGTTGCCGACAGCGCTCGGGCACGGAGAACCGCAGTTCACGGTGCGCGGTGGGGTGGTCAGCGTGCCACGCCTGGTGCCCGTGAAGCCCGGTTCGCGGTCGCGGACGTGGGACGGGACGGTCATGATCACCGGCGGGTCGGGGGCGCTGGCCAAGCGGATCGCCGCACACCTTGTCACCGCGCACGGCGTGCGACGGCTCGTGCTGGTCAGCCGCAGCGGCTCCACAGTGGACTTGGACGCCGCCGTCACGGCTGTGGCATGCGACGTGACCGACCGCGAAGCGCTCCGCGAAGTGCTTGCGCAGCACGAGGTCAGCACTGTTGTGCACGCGGCGGGAGTGCTCGACGACGGCGTGTTGAGCGGGCTGACGCCGGAGCGGCTGGCGGCAGTGCTGCGGCCCAAGGTGGAGGGCGCGTTGGCTCTCGACGAGGTGTGCGGCGACAACGTCGAGCTGGTGCTGTTCTCCTCGGCGGCCGGTGTGCTCGGCGGTGCCGGGCAGGCCGCGTACTCGGCGGCCAACGCGTTCCTCGACGCCTTCGCCGAGCGCAGGGCCGCCGCTGGCAAGCCGACCAAGTCGCTGGCCTGGGGTTTGTGGGCGGAAGGCATGGGGGCCGGCGTCGACGCGGCGCGGACCGGCCTGGTGGCGTTGGAGTCGCCGTTGGAGGTCTTCGACGCGGCCATGGCCACGGACGGCGCGGTCGTGGTGCCGGTGCGGTTCGACCTCGCCGCGTTGCGCTCTCGTTCGGACGTGCCCGCAGTGCTGCACGGGCTCGTTCCGCAGTCCACTGTGGAGGTTGCGGTCGAATCGCTCGCGCGGCGGTTGGCCGGGCTGGATTCGGCTGAGCGGGACCGGGTGCTGCTGGAGACGGTTCGCGAGCACGCGGCGGCGGTGCTCGGGCACTCCAGCGCAGACGCCGTCCGGGCGCAGCGGCCGTTCAAGGAGCTGGGCTTCGACTCGCTGAGCGCGGTGGAGCTGCGGAATCGGCTCGGCGCGGCGGCCGGGCTGACCCTGCCCGCGATGCTGGTCTTCGACCACCCGACCCCGCAACGGGTCGCGGACTTCCTCCGCTCCCATATGTCCACTGTGGACACATCTGGGCTCGCGGAGCTGGAGGCGCGGCTCCCCGACCTGACCCCGGATGAGAAGGACCGGCTCGCCGCGCGGCTGCGCGCCTTGCTGGCGGCGCTGTCGGAGAACCCGGCGACCGGGGATCTCGACGGTGCCAGCGACGACGAGCTGTTCCAGATGTTCGACAACGACCTGTCCCTGCCCTGAGACTTCGGAAGGACCAGCGCACGTGGCCGACCACGACACCGAGACGAAGCTCCGCGAGTACTTCAAACGTGCTCTCGCGGAGCTGAAGGAGACGCGCGAGCGTCTGCGCGAGGTGGAGGACAGCCAGCGCGAGCCGATCGCCGTCGTCGGCATGGGCTGCCGCCTGCCCGGCGGGGTCGCTTCGCCGGAGGACCTGTGGCGCCTGGTGGAGGACGGCGTGGACGCGGCGGGGCCGCTGCCGTCCGACCGTGGCTGGGACGTGGCGGGCAGCTACCACCCCGAGCCGGGGACGCCCGGGAAGGCCTACGTGCGCGAGGGTTCCTTCCTGCACGAGGCCGCGCTGTTCGACCCGGCGTTCTTCGAGATCTCGCCGAGGGAAGCCCTGGCGATGGACCCGCAGCAGCGCCTGTTGCTGGAGACCTCGTGGGAGGCCGTCGAGCGCGCGGGTATCGACCCGCATTCCTTGCGCGGCAGCAGGACCGGGGTGTTCGCGGGGGCGATGTACCACGACTACGCGCCCGCGCTGGACAGCGTGCAGGAGGACTTCGGCGGCTACCTCGGCACCGGCACTTCGGGCAGCGTGCTGTCCGGCCGCGTCGCCTACGTGCTCGGCCTTGAAGGTCCCGCGGTCACCGTCGACACGGCGTGCTCGTCGTCGTTGGTGGCGTTGCACATGGCGATCCAGGCACTTCAGCGCGGCGAGTGCGAGATGGCGCTCGCCGGTGGTGTCACGGTGATGTCCACGCTCGGCGGCATCATCGAGATGAGCCGCCAGCGCGCGCTGTCGCCGGACGGTCGTTCGCGGGCCTTCGCGGCCTCGGCGGACGGGGTCGGCTTCTCCGAGGGTGTCGGCGTGCTGCTGGTGGAGCGCCTGTCCGACGCGGAGCGCAACGGCCACCCGATCCTCGCGGTGATCCGGGGGAGCGCGGTCAACCAGGACGGCGCCTCCAACGGCCTCACCGCGCCGAACGGCCCTTCGCAGGAGCGCGTGATCGACGCGGCCCTCGCGAGCGCGGGGCTGACCTACGCCGACGTGGACGCTGTGGAAGCGCACGGCACGGGGACCGATCTCGGCGATCCCATCGAGGCCGCCGCTCTGCTCGCCACCTACGGCAAGGATCGTGCTGAGCCGTTGTGGCTGGGGTCGTTGAAGTCCAACGTCGGCCACACGCAGGCGGCTGCCGGTGTGGCGGGCGTGATCAAGATGATCATGGCTATGCGGCAGGGAGTTCTGCCGCGCACGCTGCACGTGGACGCGCCGACGCCGCACGTCGACTGGTCGAGCGGCGCGGTGCGGCTGCTCACCGAGGCACAGCCCTGGCCTTCGGGTGATCGCCCGCGCCGGGCGGCGGTCTCGTCCTTCGGGATCTCCGGAACCAACGCGCACGTCGTCGTCGAGGCTCCCGCGCCCACCTCCCTGCCTGCGGTCGAGGCCGTGCGCGGTGAGATTCCGCTGCTGTTGTCGGGTCGGTCCGAGAAGGCATTGCGGGATCAGGCTTCCCGTCTGCTGGAGCTGGTCTCGTCGGCTGATCTGTCGGATGTCGCGTTCTCGCTCGCCACCGGGCGGGCTCAGTTGGAGAACCGCGCCGTCGTTGTCGGGGCCGACCGGGACGAGCTGCTGCGCGGCCTTCGTGCACTGGCTGACGGACTGCCCGATTCGACCGTGGTCACCGGGGCTGTGCGAGTCGATCGACCGGTGTTCGTGTTCCCCGGTCAGGGGTCGCAGTGGAGCGGTATGGCCGTTTCGCTGTTGGATGAGCCGGTCTTCGCTTCTCGGATGGCTGAGTGCGCTGCGGCTCTGCGTCCGCATGTTGAGTGGGATTTGTTCGAGGAGCTGCGCGGTCCGCTGGAGCGGGTGGACGTTGTACAGCCGGTGTTGTTCGCGGTGCTCGTGTCGCTGGCCGAGCTGTGGCGGTCTTACGGGGTTTCGCCTGCTGCCGTGATCGGTCATTCTCAGGGAGAGATCGCGGCTGCGTGTGTGGCTGGCGCTCTGTCCCTTGAAGACGCCGCGAAGGTTGTTGCTCTGCGGAGTTTGGCCATTGCGCAGGACCTGGCTGGTCGTGGCGGAATGATGTCCGTTGCCCTGCCTGTGGCTGAAGTTGAAGTGCTTTTGCCGCAAGGTGTTTCGGTTGCGGCGGTGAATGGGCCCGCTTCGACTGTGGTGTCGGGTGATCCTGCGGGGTTGGATGCGCTGGCTGCGTTGTGCGAGGGCGTTCGGGTTCGGCGGATTCCGGTGGACTACGCCTCGCACTCGGTGCATGTGGAGGCGATCCAGGGCCGCTTGTTGAGCGCCTTGGCTGGTATCACGCCGCGTGCGTCGGAGATTCCGTTCTACTCCACGGTGACTGGCTCGCGGATCGATACCGCGACGCTGGATGCGGAGTACTGGTACCGCAACCTGCGGCAGCCGGTGCTGTTCGAGGACACCGTGCGCGCTCTCATCGCCGCCGGCCTCACGGCATTCGTGGAGACCAGTCCGCATCCGGTTCTGGTTCCGGCGATCCAGGAGACCGGCGGTTTCGCGGTGGGCTCGCTGCGGCGTGATGACGGCGGTCGGCGGCGCTTCCTGACCTCGCTCGGTGAGGCGCACGTGCACGGCATCGACGTGGACTGGTCGAAGGCAGTGCGCGGGCGGTGGATCGACCTGCCGACCTACGCTTTCCAGCACCAGCACTTCTGGCTGGAGCAGGCGCGCCACGTGTCCGGTGTGGACAGTCGGCGCTACCGGATCGATTGGAAGCCGGTCACTCCGGCCGCCGCTGTCCTCAGTGGACGGTGGATCGTGCTGGGCGAGGACGACGGCTGGTTCGCCGACACGCTCACCGCGCACGGGGCGGAGGTTGTCCCTGCGGATGCTGAGGGCGAGATCGCCGGAGTGCTGTCGCTGCACGGGCTCGACGACACCCCGCACCCGGAGCACCCCGAGGTGACGAGCGGTGCCGCGGGCGTGTTGGCCCTGGTCAAGAGCGGCCTTCGGGCACCGCTGTGGTGCGTCACCAGTGGCGCGGTCGAGCGTGTGACCAACCCGGCGCAAGCTCAGCTGTGGGGGCTCGGCCAGGTCGTCGGCCTGGAGCTGCCGGAGCACTGGGGCGGCATGATCGACCTGCCCGAACAGCGCGACGAGCGGGTCGGCTCGCTGCTGGTCTCGGCGCTCGCGGGCGCGGAGGACCAGGTCGTCGTGCGCGGGGCAGGACTGCTCTCCCGCCGCCTCGTTCCCGCGCCGAACAAGGGAAACCCCTGGCGTCCCACGGGCACCGTGCAACTCGTCGGCGGCAACGAGGAACTGGCGGAGTGGCTGCTGTCCAACGGTGCCGACCGCGTGGTCACCGAAGGGCCTGCGGACCTCATCGTGCACGCGCCCGCGCCGGTCGGCCTGGCTCCACTCGATGAGACGGATCTCGGCACCTTCGCTGCGGCCGTGTCCGGGCGAGCTGGGGAGATGCTGCGGCTGGCCGAGGACACGCCCATGGTCGTCTTCTCGTCAGTTTCCGGGGTGTGGGGCGGGATCGGGCAGGGCGGCTACGCGGCCGGGACCGCCTATCTCGACGCCCTCGCCGCGCGTCGCGGCGCTCCGACGCGGGTCGTCGCGTGGAGCCCGTGGCGTGGCGCTGGGGTGGATGAGGACGACCTGCTGCGTCGTGGTTTGCGGGCGATGGAGCCGGAATCCGCGCTGAGTGCGGTGGACGCGGACTCCGGCCATCTGGTTGTGGCCGACGTGGACTGGGACGTGTTCCTGCCCCGCTACACCGCCGCGCGCCCACGCCCGCTGGTGTCAGAACTGCTTCCTGAGCCGGTTGTCGCGCCCGGGCAGGGGTCCGCGCTGGCGGCTCGGCTGGCTGAGGTGGCCGAGGCCGATCAGCGCACCTTCGTGCTCGACCTGACCCGCGCGCACGTCGCTGCGGTGCTCGGTCATGAGAGCGCTGGTGCAGTTGAGGCGGCCAAGGCGTTCAAGGAACTGGGATTCGATTCGCTGGCCTCGGTCGAGCTGCGCAACCGGCTCGGCGCGGCGACCGGGCTGACGCTCCCGGCGACGCTGATCTTCGACTACCCGACGCCCGTCGCGCTGGCGGAGTTCCTGCTGGAGCAGGTGCGCGGAGCGGCCGAGCGCACGGAAGCACCCGCACTGTCCACTTCGGATGAACCGATCGCGATCGTGGGCATCGGCTGCCGTTTCCCCGGCGGGGTCAGCTCGCCGGAGCAGCTGTGGGACCTCGTGGTCAACGGCGTGGACGCGGTGACCCCGCTGCCGGAGAACCGGGGTTGGGACGTCGACTCCCTTTACGACCCCGAGCCCGGTGTGCAGGGCAAGACCTACGTCCGCGCGGGCGGATTCCTGCACGAGGCGGCTGACTTCGACGCGGCGTTCTTCGGGATCTCCCCGCGCGAGGCACTGGCGATGGACCCGCAGCAACGGCTGCTGCTCGAAGCGACCTGGGAAGCCCTGGAGCGGGCCGGGATCGACCCCACCGGGTTGCGCGGCTCGTCGACCGGAGTCTTCGCGGGCGTCAACGGCCAGCACTACATGCCGCTCGTCGTGGGCTCGGCCGAGGACTTCGACGGCTACATGGGCACCGGCAACTCGGCGAGCGCGGTGTCCGGTCGCATCTCCTACGTGCTCGGTCTCGAAGGCCCAGCGGCCACTGTGGACACTGCGTGCTCGTCGTCGTTGGTGGCGCTGCACATGGCCGTGCAAGCACTTCAGCGCGGCGAGTGCGACATGGCCCTGGCCGGTGGTGTCACGGTGATGTCCACGCCGGAGATGTTCGTGGAGTTCTCGCGGCAGCGCGTGATGTCGGCGGACGGCCGCTCCAAGGCGTTCGCCGAGGGCGCGGACGGGGTCGGCCTCTCCGAGGGCGTCGGCGTGCTCTTGGTGCAGCGGCTGTCCGACGCGGAGCGCAGCGGTCACCCGATCCTCGCGGTGGTGCGGGGGAGCGCGGTCAACCAGGACGGCGCCTCCAACGGCCTCACCGCCCCGAGTGGCCCTTCGCAGCAGCGGGTCATCCGCCGCGCGCTGGCCGTCGCCGGACTGCGACCGTCCGATGTGGATGCTGTCGAAGCGCACGGCACCGGCACTGTTCTCGGCGACCCGATCGAGGCCCAGGCGGTGCTGGCGACCTACGGCAGGGGCCGCGCGCACCCGCTGTGGCTGGGGTCGTTGAAGTCCAACATCGGTCACACGCAGGCTGCGGCGGGCGTGGCCGGGGTGATCAAGATGATCATGGCGATGCGGCACGGAGTGCTGCCGCAGACCCTGCACGTGGACGCGCCGACCCCGCACGTGGACTGGTCTTCGGGCGAGGTCGCGCTGCTCACCGAACGCGTCGACTGGCCGGAGGTGGACCGCCCGCGTCGCAGCGCCGTGTCCTCCTTCGGCATCGCGGGCACCAACGCCCACATCATCCTGGAGGCCGGACCTCCGCGTCCCGTCGCCGAGAGGACCGAGTCGGCCGCTGATCACCTCCTGGTGCTGTCCGGCCGAGGTGAGAAGGGCCTGAGGGCACAAGCCGCCCAGCTGGCGTCCTTTGTGGACTCCAGCCCGGAGAGCTTGGCGGACATCGGTTTCTCGCTTGCGACCGAGCGAGCCGCGTTGGAGCAGCGCGCGGTCGTCGTCGGCGGTGACAAGGAAACCCTGCTCGCCGGTCTGCGCGCGCTGGCGGAAGGCCGTCCCGAAGCGGGTGTGCTGACCGGCCAGCCGCAGAGCGACAACCGCGTCGTCTTCGTCTTCCCCGGCCAGGGCTCGCAGTGGGTGGACATGGCCAAGGCGCTGCTGGAGGAGTCGGAGGTCTTCCGGTCCTCGGCGCAGGAGTGCGAGCAGGCGCTGTCGGAGTTCCTGGACTGGTCGGTGCTCGACGTCCTGCGCGGCGCGCCCGGCCTGGAGCGGGTCGACGTGGTGCAGCCCGTGCTGTTCACCATGATGGTCTCGCTCGCGCGGATGTGGCTCGCCCACGGCGTCCGCCCGTCGGCCGTGGTCGGCCACAGCCAGGGCGAGATCGCCGCCGCGCACATCGCGGGCGGTCTGTCCCTTGTGGACGCCGCGCGGATCGTGGCCCTGCGCAGCCAGGCTTGGCTGAAGCTCGCTGGTCAGGGCGGCATGGTCTCGATCGCCTTGCCCGCCGACACCGTGCGCGAGCGGATCGAGCGCTTCGGCGACCGCATCTCGGTCGCGGCGGTCAACGGCCCGCACTCCGCCACGGTCGCGGGCTATCCCGATGCGCTCAAGGAGATCACCGAGGAGCTGACAGCCGAAGGCATCCGCGCCCGCGCCATCCCCGGCGTGGACACGGCGGGCCACTCCGCGCAGGTCGACGTGTTCTACGACCACCTGCACGACGTGCTGGCCCCGGTTTCGCCGCGCACCTCGGAGATCCCGTTCTACTCGACGGTGACCGGCGGGCTGTTCGACACCGCCGGGCTGACCGCCGCGTACTGGTACCGCAACATGCGGGAGCCGGTGGAGTTCGAGCTGGCCACGCGCGCGTTGCTGGCGCAGGGGCACGGTGTGTTCCTGGAGTGCAACCCGCATCCGATGCTGGCGACCTCCATGCAGGAGACCTTCGAGGACACCGGAGCTCAGGCCGCGACGCTGGGCACGCTGCGCCGCGAAGAAGGCGGGATGCGGCGCTTCCTGACCTCGCTCGGCCAGGCCCACGTCAAAGGCGTCCATGTCGACTTCGACGCGGTGTTCCCCGGAGCGCAGCGCGTCGACCTGCCCACCTACGCCTTCCAACGCCAGCGCTTCTGGCTGGACCCGTCCGGACTGAGCGGTGATGTGAGCACGGCGGGCCTTGACGCCGCTGATCACCCGCTGCTGGGCGCCGTGCTCACGCTGCCGGACTCCGACAGCGTTGTGCTGACGGGGAAGATCTCGCTGCGCACACACCCGTGGCTCGCCGATCACGCCCTGTCGGGCACGGTTCTCCTGCCGGGAACGGCTTTCGTCGAGCTGGCCATTCGCGCGGCCGATGAGGTCGGTTGCGGTCGGCTGGACGAGATGACCCTTGAGGTGCCCCTGGTCGTGCCGGAGCGCGGTTCGGTGAGCCTCCAGCTGGTGGTCTCCGGCGCCGATGAGTCCGGCCGTCGACCGTTCGCGTTGCACACGCGTGACGGAGAGGACACCACCAGGCACGCCAGCGGTTTCCTCGCAGTGGAACCAGCGAGTGCTGTCCACAGTGGAGAGTGGCCGCCGTCCGGTGCCGTTCGCGTCGATGCCGACGAGCTGTACGCGCGGTTGGACTCGCTGGGCTACGGCTACGGGCCGGTGTTCCGAGGTGTGCGGACCGGATGGGTGCGTGACGGCGAGGTCTTCGCCGAGATCAGCCTGCCCGCCAAGCCCGACGGCTTCGGCGTGCACCCGGCGTTGCTCGACGCGGCGGTGCAGAGCCTGGGCTTCGGCTCGTTCTTCCCAGAGGACGGCGCGGTCCGGCTGCCGTTCTCCTGGCAGGGCGTGACCCTGCACGCCAGTGGAGCTACCACGCTGCGGGTGCGGATCAGCTCGGCGGGACCGGACGCGGTCGCCCTGCACGCGGTCGACGGCGCCGGTCAGCCGGTGCTGTCGGTGGACTCGCTGACCGTGCGGACCTTGGACGCCGGATCACTCGGGCAGTCCACAAAGGACTCTCTGTTCCGGCTCGAATGGACCGAGGTGCAGGCCACCGAGGTTGACTCCATGGCGGACACCACCGTGGTGCACTGGCCCGCTGGAGGCTCCGTCCGCGAAGCCGTTCACCGCGCTCTGGAGCAGGTGCAGGAGTTCCTGACGGACCACGACGGCCGCATGGTGTTCGTCAGCCGGGACGCCAGCGATCCGGCCACGGCGGCGGTGTGGGGCCTGGTGCGGTCCGCGCAGACGGAGAACCCCGGGCGGTTCGTGCTCGCCGACATCGACGACGACGCGGTGCTGCCCGCTGTGCTCTCCACGGGGGAACCGCAGGTCAGGGCCCGCGATGGCGTGATCACCGCGCCGCGGCTGGCCCGAGCTGGCACGACCGTCCTGACCGCTCCCACGGAGGGGCCGTGGCGCCTGGAGGCCGGTGGCGGGACGCTCGACGGGCTCTCGCTGATCCCGGCTCCCGAAGCCGCGGAACCGTTGGCGGACGGGCAGGTGCGCATCGCGGTGCGCGCGGCCGGAGTGAACTTCCGGGACGCGATGATCTCGCTCGGCATGTACCCGGGGCTCGCGATCATGGGCACCGAGGGCGCGGGCGTGATCACCGAGGTCGGCCCCGGCGTGCCCGATCTGGCGCCCGGTGACCGCGTGATGGGCATGTTCCCCGGCTCGTTCGGCCCGGTCGCGGTGGCCGACCACCACATGGTCGTCCGGATGCCGTCCGGGTGGAGCTTCGCCGAAGCGGCCTCCGTGCCCGCCGTGTTCCTCACCGCCTACTACGGCCTGCGCGATCTCGCCGACCTCAAGGCCGGTGAGTCGGTGCTGATCCACGCGGCGGCCGGTGGTGTCGGCATGGCGGCCGTGCAGCTCGCGCGGCACTGGGGCGCGACCGTCTACGGCACCGCGAGCCAGGGCAAGTGGGACACCTTGCGGCAGCAGGGGATCGAGCACATCGCCTCCTCGCGGACACTGGACTTCGAGCGCGAGTTCGACCGCGTGGACGTCGTGCTGAACTCGTTGGCGCGGGAGTTCGTCGACGCGTCGCTGCGGCTGCTGCGGCCAGGTGGCCGGTTCATCGAGATGGGCAAGACCGACATCCGCGAGGCCGCTGACCTGCCCGAGGTGTCCTACCGCGCGTTCGACCTGGTGGAGGCGGGACCGGAGCGCACGCAGGAGATGCTGCGCGAGCTGGTCGCGTTGTTCGAGGCCGGAGTGCTGAAGCCGCTGCCGATCCGCGCGTGGGACGTGCGCGAGGCCCCCGTGGCGATGCGCTTCCTCAGTCAGGCCAAGCACATCGGCAAGCTCGTGCTGACCGTGCCCGCGCCGATCGACCCCGAGGCGACCGTGGTGATCACCGGTGGCACCGGCGTCGCTGGTGGCACGATCGCCCGCCACCTCGTCGCGGAGCACGGCGCTCGCGATCTGCTGCTGGTGAGCCGCACCGGTAAGGCGCCGGAGCTTGAAGCGGAGTTGGTCGGGCTCGGCGCGAAGGTCACCGTCGCCGCGTGTGACGCCGCTGATCGGGACGCGCTGGCCGAAGTCCTCGCCGGGCGCAAGATCACCGCCGTGGTGCACGCCGCCGGTGTCCTGGATGACGGCGTGATCAGCGCACTGGACGCGCAGCGGGTGGACACCGTGCTGCGGCCCAAGGTGGACGCCGCGCTCAACCTGCACGAGCTGACCCGCGATCAGGACCTGGCCGCGTTCGTGCTGTTCTCGTCGGCCTCCTCGATGTTCAGCAGCCCGGGGCAGGCCAACTACACGGCGGCCAATGCCTACCTGGAAGCCTTGGCGCGCAAGCGGAACGAGGTTGGCCTGCCCGCGTCCGCGCTGGCGTGGGGGCTGTGGTCGGAGGCCAGCGGCATGACCAAGCACCTCGATCACGAGGAGCTGGTGCGCCGGATGGCGGCGGGCGGACAGCTGCCGATGAGCGCCGAGGAAGCCGCAGCGCTGTTCGACGCGGGAGTCGCGGCCGTCGAACCTGTGCTGGCGCCGATGAAGCTCGACCTCGGCGCACTACGGTCCAAGGCCGTCGCGCCGCTGCTGCGCGGATTGGTGCGGACCGGGCCGACGCGAGCGGTCAGCGCGGCGGAGGCCGGGGCGGAGGACTTGGCCGCGCGGCTGGCCGGGCATACCGCCGAAGAGCAGCACGAACTCGTGCTGGAGGTGGTGCTCGGCCAGGCAGCGACCGTGCTCGGCCACGGAGGCGCGGCGAGCATCGAGCCCGACCGCGCGTTCCGCGAGCTGGGCTTCGACTCGCTGACCGCCGTCGAGCTGCGCAACCGGATGAACGCGGTCACCGGCCTGAAACTGCCCGCGACGCTGGTGTTCGACCACCCGACGCCGACCGCCCTCGCGGCCCACCTGTGCGCGGAGATCGCGCCGGAGCCCACCGAGCCGGTGCTCGACGAGATCGACCGGCTGGAGCGGTCCCTGGGGCGCTTCGACCGGCTCGACGCGGCGGTCCAGGACGAGGTCGGCGCGCGCATGGCCGACCTGCTGGCGCGCTGGCGGGCGCTCAACGAAGAGACGCCCACGACAGACATCGGAACAGCGTCGGACGACGAGATCTTCGACTTCCTCGACCAGAAACTGGGGCGGTGACCGGGATGAGCGCGGCAGAGGACAAGCTCCGCGACTACCTGCGACGGGCGACGGCGGAGATCAACAGTCTCGGCGAGCGGCTGCGCGTCGCCGAGGAGCGCGGCACCGAGCCGATCGCGATCGTCGGCATGAGCTGCCGTTACCCCGGCGGAGTCGCTTCTCCCGAGGAGTTCTGGGAGCTGCTGGAGTCCGGTGTGGACGCGGTCGGGCCGATCCCCGCCGACCGCGGCTGGAACGCCGAACGCCTCTACCACCCCGATCCCGACCACCCCGGCACGACGTACTGCCGCGAGGGCGGTTTCCTCGATGACGTGGCGGGTTTCGACGCGGAGTTCTTCGGGATTTCCCCGCGTGAGGCTCTGGCGATGGACCCGCAGCAGCGGTTGTTGCTGGAGACCTCGTGGGAGGCGTTCGAGCACGCCGGGATCAACCCGGACACCGTGCGCGGCGAGCAGGTCGGCGTGTTCGCCGGTGCCTGGCACGACGCCTACGCGGCGGGTGCGGGAACGGCTTCGCCGGAGCTCGAAGCGGCGATGCTGACCGGCGGTGTGGTGAGCATGGTCGCCGGTCGCGTGTCCTACGCGCTCGGTCTGGAAGGCCCTGCGGTCACGGTGGACACCGCGTGCTCGTCGTCGTTGGTGGCGCTGCACCTGGCTGTGCGGTCACTGCGCGTGGGCGAGAGTTCGCTGGCGTTGGCGGGTGGCGTGACCGTGCTGGCCGCGCCGGATCTGTTCGTTCAGTTCAGCCGCCAGCGCGGGCTCGCACCTGACGGGCGCTGCAAGGCGTTCGGTGCCTCCGCCGACGGGTTTGGGCCGGGCGAGGGTGTCGGCATGGTGCTGCTGGAGCGGCTTTCCGACGCTGAGCGCAACGGCCACCCGGTGCTCGCGGTGGTGCGGGGGAGCGCGGTCAACCAGGACGGCGCCTCCAACGGGCTGACCGCGCCGAGCGGAGCCGCGCAGCAGAAGGTGATCAAGGCCGCGCTCGCCGACGCCCGGCTGCTCCCGTCCGAAGTGGACGTTGTCGAAGCGCACGGAACCGGCACCGAGCTGGGTGATCCGATCGAAGCGCGCGCCGTGCTGGCGACCTACGGCAAGGACCGGGACACGGCGCTGTGGCTGGGATCGGTGAAGTCGAACATCGGCCACACGCAGGCCGCCGCTGGGGTGGCTGGCGTGATCAAGATGGTCATGGCGATGCGGCGCGGTGTCCTGCCTCGCACCTTGCACGCGGACACACCGTCCCCGCACATCGACTGGTCGGCGGGGAACGTGTCGCTGCTGACCGAGTCGGTGCCGTGGCCGTCGGAGAACCCGCGCCGGGCCGCCGTGTCCGCCTTCGGGATCTCCGGTACCAACGCGCACCTCGTCCTCGAAGCCGCTCCCGAGAAGCGTCACGAGGTCGCCGACCGGCCGGACAGGTATCGGCTGATCCCGGTCTCCGCTCGCACGCCCAAGGCGTTGGCGGCTCAAGCACTCCAGCTGTCGTCCACAGTGGACAATCTCGACGATCTCGGGTTCTCGCTGGCCACCGGTCGCGCCACGTTCGCGCACCGCGCTGTCGTTGTGGCGCGTGACGTCGACGAAGCACGCCGTGGCCTGACCGACCTCGACACCGCCGTGCGTGGGGTGGCGAGGGCTACGGCCAAGCCCGTGTTCGTCTTCCCCGGCCAGGGCTCGCAGTGGAGCGGCATGGCCGTTTCACTGTTGGATGAGCCGGTTTTCGCGGCTCGCATGGCGGAATGCGCCTCGGCACTGAGTCCCTACGTGGACTGGGACCTGTTCGAGGAGCTGCGCGGCCCGTTGGAGCGCGTGGACATCGTGCAGCCCGCGCTGTTCGCGGTCATGGTGTCGCTGGCCGAGCTGTGGCGGTCCTACGGCGTCGAGCCCGCTGCGGTGATCGGCCACAGCCAGGGTGAGATCGCCGCTGCTTGTGTGGCGGGTGCTCTGTCCCTTGAGGACGCGGCAAAGGTCGTTGCTCTGCGCAGCATCGAGATCCGGCGGTCCCTCGCCGGGCACGGCGGCATGGTGTCCGTGTCGCTGCCCTTGGCAGAGGTGTTGCCGCGCTTGGAGAAGCACGGTTCCAAGATCTCGGTCGCCGCGGTGAACGGCCCTGCGGTGGTCGTGGTGTCGGGGGAGCCTGGTGCTTTAGACGAACTGCTCGCGGAGTGCGAGGCCGATGGCGTGCACGCGCGGCGGATTCCCGTGGACTACGCCTCCCACTCCGCTCAGGTGGAGAGCATCCGGGACTCCTTGCTGACCACCCTCGCCGGGATCACGCCTCGTACGTCGGAGATCCCGTTCTACTCCACTGTGGACGGTGGTCGGATCGACACTGCGTTGTGCGACGCGGAGTACTGGTACCGCAACCTCCGGCAGACCGTGGAGTTCGACGGCGCCGTCCGGGCGTTGCTCGCCTCCGGGCACGGCGCGTTCGTCGAGTGCAGCCCACATCCTGTGCTCGTGCCGGCGCTTCAGGAGACGATCTCCGCGACGGAGAGCACGGCGTCGGCCTTCGGGTCGCTTCGCAGGGACGACGGCGGCGCTCGGCGCTTCCTCACCTCGCTGGCAGAAGCGCACGTGCGCGGAGTGCGACTGGACTGGGCGAAGCTGTTCCCGGACGCGCGTCGCGTGGAGCTGCCGACCTATGCCTTCCAACGCCAGCGCTACTGGCTCGACGCGGTGGCGCCATGGTGGGAAGGCGTCACGCCGGAGTCCATTGTGGACAGCTGGCGGTACCGGATCGACTGGAAACCGTTGCCGGAGCGCGAGGCTTCGCTGTCGGGAACGTGGCTCGTGGTCGGTGACGGCGGTGACCCGTGGGTCGCGGCCCTGACCGAGCACGGAGCGGATGTGGTCCGCGCGGCCACGGTCGCCGACATCGACCGCAGCGCCTCCTACGCCGGAGTGCTGTCACTGCTCGGCACCGACGAACGGCCGCACCCCGAGCACCCGTCGATTCCCGTTGGTGTGGCGGCGACGTTGGAGCTGGTGCACGCCGAGCTGGACGCGCCGCAGTGGTTCCTGACTGAGCGCGCCAGCCCGGAACAGGCGCAGATCTGGGGCATGGGCCGGGTCGTCGGCCTGGAGCAGCCGGAGCGCTGGGGCGGCCTGGTGAACGTGCCCGAGGTGGCCGACGCCGACGCCAAGCGGCGATTCGCGGCCGCATTGAGCGACGTCGGCGGTGAGGACCAGGTCGAGATCCGCGCGGAAGGTGCCTTCGGCAGGCGGCTCGTCCGGGCGCCGATCGGTGCGGCCGAGCGGTCGTGGAGTCCACAAGGGACAGTCCTGGTCACCGGTGGCACAGGCGCGATCGGCAGCCACGTCGCGCGTTGGCTGGCGAAGTCCGGTGCTGAGCACGTGGTCCTAGCCAGCCGCCGTGGCCCCGCCGCGCCGGGAGCGGCCGAGCTGGAGGCTGAGCTGGTCGAGCTGGGCGCCAAGGTCACCATCGTGGCCTGTGACTTGGCCGACCGCTCATCGGTCAGCGGCTTGGTCGAAGCCGGCCCGTTCTCGGCAGTCATGCACACGGCCGGAATGCCGCAGACGTCCACATTGGACGAACTGGACCTAGCACGGTTCGAGGCGGTCGTGGCGGGCAAGGTCGCGGGTGCCGAGCACCTGGACGCCCTGCTGGACGACCCCGCGACGACCTTCGTGCTGTTCTCCTCCAACGGAGGCGTGTGGGGCAGCCGGGGCCAGGGCGCCTACGCCGCCGCGAACGCCCACCTCGACGCGCTCGCCGTGCGCCGCCGGGCACGCGGCCTGCACGCGGTGTCCGTGGCGTGGGGGTTGTGGGGCGGCGGCGGGATGGGCGAGGGCGCGGGCGAGGACTACCTGCGCCGCCACGGCCTCGGCGTGATGGACCCGGAGCACGCGCTGGCCGCGCTCCAGCAGACCCTGGACCACGACGAGACCACCGTGTCCGTCGCCGACGTGGACTGGCCGCGCTTCGCGGTCGGATTCACCGCAGCCCGCCCGCGCCCGCTGATCGAAGGCTTGGTTGAGGCACCCGCTGAGGAGCAGGTGGCGGAGAACGACCTCGCCGGGGAGGTGGCCGCGCTGGCCGAGGATGATCGGCGCTCGTTCGTGCTGGACCTGGTGCGGCGGCAGGCCGCGGCGGTGCTCGGGCACTCGGGTGTGGAGTCCGTCGAGCCCGACCGGCCGTTGCGCGAGCTGGGCTTCGACTCGCTGACCGCCGTGGAGTTGCGCAACCGCGTCGCGGAGGCCACCGGGCTGAAGCTGCCGACGACGCTCGTGTTCGACCACCCCACGCCCGAGGCGCTGGCCCGCTTCGTGCTGGGCGAGTTCCACTTCGACGGCGAGCCCGCCGACCCGGAGGAACGTGCGGTGCGGGCGGCTCTGGCGAACATCCCGCTGGCCAAGCTGCGGGAATCCGGCCTGCTCACCGAGCTGCTGCGGCTCGTCGACGGGCAAGAGCCAGACGATGACAGCGAGATTGACGACATGGACGCCGACATGCTCGTGCGGCTCGTCCTCGACGGCGCCGAGGAGTCCTGATCATGGCCGTGTCCCAGGAGAAACTGCTCGAAGCGCTGCGCGTCTCGGCCAAGGAGACCGAGCGGCTGCGCAAGGCCAACCAGCGACTCGTCGCCGAGGCGCGCGAGCCGATCGCGATCATCGGCGTCGGCTGCCGCTACCCGGGCGGGGTCACGTCGCCGGAGCGGCTGTGGGAGCTGGTCGCGGCCGGTGTGGACGCGGTGGGCGACATGCCCGCCGACCGGGGCTGGGACGTCGACGGCCTCTACCACCCGGAGCCGGGAACGCCGGGCCGCACGTACTGCCGCGAGGGCGGATTCCTCGACGACGTCGCGGGTTTCGACGCGGAGTTCTTCGGGATCTCTCCGCGTGAGGCTCTGGCGATGGACCCGCAGCAGCGGCTACTGCTGGAGACCACCTGGGAGGCGTTCGAGCACGCCGGGATCGCGCCGCTGTCGGTCAAGGGCAGCCGCACCGGAGTGTTCCTCGGCGCCTCCTACCAGGGCTACGCACCGCCGCCGGAGGACGTGCCCGAGGAACTCGGCGGATTCCTGTTGACCGGCAACGCCTCCGCGGTGCTCTCCGGTCGTCTGTCCTATGTGTACGGTCTGGAAGGGCCTTCGCTCACCGTCGACACCGCGTGCTCGTCGTCGTTGGTGGCACTGCACCTCGCCGCGCGGGCTCTGCGCGCCGGTGAGTGCTCGATGGCCCTCGCCGGTGGAGTCGCGGTCATGGCGACGCCGGACGCCTTCGTCGAGTTCAGCCGCCAGCGAGGCATGGCGGCCGATGGCCGGTGCAGGTCCTTCGCGGCGTCGGCGGACGGCACAGGTTGGGGCGAGGGCGTCGGAGTGCTCGTGCTGGAACGCCTGTCGGACGCGCGCCGCAACGGTCACGAGATCTTGGCCGTGGTGCGAGGATCGGCGGTCAACCAGGACGGCGTGTCCAACGGGCTCAGCGCGCCGAGCGGACCCGCGCAGCAGCGGGTGATCAGGGCAGCGCTGGCCGACGCCGGGCTCGAACCGTCCGATGTGGACGCTGTGGAGGCGCACGGCACCGGGACCCGGTTGGGCGATCCGATCGAGGCCCAAGCGGTACTGGGTACCTACGGCGAGGACCGCACCCAGCCGCTGTGGCTGGGGTCGCTGAAGTCCAACATCGGCCACGCGCAAGCCGCCTCGGGCGTCGGCGGCGTGATCAAGATGGCGTGGGCGATGCGGCACGGAGTACTACCGCGGACCCTGCACGTGGACGCGCCCACGCCGCACGTCGACTGGTCCAGTGGCGCGGTGCGGCTGCTCACCGAGGCGCAGCCCTGGCCTTCAGGTGAACGCCGGTGCGCCGTCTCGTCGTTCGGCATCAGCGGCACCAACGCGCACATCATCCTCGAATCGGCCAAACCGGAGACCGTGCCCGCCGTCGAGATCAACGGGCCGACGCCGTGGTTGCTCTCCGGCCGATCCGTGCAGGCGTTGGAGCAACAGGCCCGTGAACTTTCGTCCATTGTGGACATTGCTCCGCACGCGGACGTCGCCTAC
This sequence comes from Allokutzneria sp. NRRL B-24872, assembly GCF_002155965.1. GTDB lineage: Bacteria > Actinomycetota > Actinomycetes > Mycobacteriales > Pseudonocardiaceae > Allokutzneria. The sequence continues at coordinate 21,059 of NZ_MUMH01000057.1, read as the reverse complement.
TCGCTCGGCACCACGCGCTCCGGCCTCAGCCACCGCGCCGTGGTGCTCGGGCCTGAAGGACTGGGGCGGCTGACCCCGTTCTCGCCCAGGCCGGGCAAGCTGGCGTTCCTCTTCGCCGGGCAAGGCAGCCAACGCGTCGGAATGGGGCGCGAGCTGTACGCGTCGTTCCCGGTGTTCGCGGCGGCCTTCGACGAGGTTGCCGGGCACCTTCGGGTGTCGGAGGACGACCTGGACCGGACCGGCAACGCGCAGCCGGCGTTGTTCGCGCTGGAGGTCGCGCTGTTCCGGCTCGTGCGGAGCTGGGGGCTGAAGCCGGATCTGCTGCTGGGCCATTCGGTCGGCGAGATCGCCGCCGCGCACGTCGCGGGAGCCCTGTCGCTGCGCGACGCGTGCGCGCTGGTCAAAGCCCGCGCTGAGCTGATGCAGGCGCTGCCCGAAGGCGGCGCGATGGTGTCGGTCCGCGCCACCGAAGCCGAAGTCCAAGACTTGCTGAGCGACGAGGTCGGTATCGCGGCGATCAACGCGCCCGGCTCGGTCGTGCTCTCCGGCGCCGAAGCCCCGGTGCTGCGCGCGGCCGATGAACTGGCGGCACGCGGGCGTAAGACCACGCGGCTCCGCGTCAGCCACGCGTTTCACTCCCCGCTTATGGAGCCGATGCTCGCCGAGTTCCACCGGGTCGCATCGAAGATCTCCTATGCCGCAACGGCCATCCCGGTGGTCTCGAACCTCACGGGCGAGCCCGTCACCGCCTACACCGCCGATTACTGGGTGCGGCACGTGCGCGAAGCGGTGCGGTTCCAAGCCGGGATCGAGTACCTGCGCGAACGCGGTGCCACGGTCTTCGTCGAGCTGGGGCCGGACGGCACGCTCTCCGCACTCGGCCGCGACTGCACCGCCGACGCTGTGTTCCTGCCGACGCTGCACCGGGAGCGCGGTGAACTGGAGACGATCCGCTCCGCCATCGGCCACGCCGCCGCGCACGGTGTCGAGGTGGACTGGGACGCGTTCCTGCCGGGAGCCCGCCGCGTCGACCTGCCGACCTACCCGTTCCAGCACAAGCGCTTCTGGCTGTCCCGCACTCGCACGTCCACTGTGGAGGACTGGCGTTACCGGGTCACCTGGCGCCCGCTGACCGTTGCCGCCGCAGAGCCCGGCGAAGGCTGGATCGTCGTCGGCGAGCCCGACGCGATCTCTGAACGCCTTGGCGCGACGGTGGTGTCGCGTGCCGATCTCGGGAGCGGAATCCCCGAGGCCAAGGGCATCGTCTCGACCCTGGATGCGGCGGGCACCTTGGAGCTGGTCCGAATGCTCAAGGGGAGCACCACGCCGCTGTGGTGCGTGACCCGGGGTGCCGTCGCGGTCTCGGCGAGCGAGGTGCCCGACCCGGGCCAGGCGCAGGTCTGGGGCCTGGGCCGGGCAGTCGGCCTCGAACACCCCGAACGCTGGGGCGGCCTCATCGACCTCCCCGAGACCGGGGGAGAGGACGCACTCGCGCACGTGCTCGCGAATGGTGGGCCTGAGGACCAGATCGCCATTCGCTCCAAGGGAATCTTGGTCCGGCGCCTTGCGAGGGCAAGGGTGCGCGGTGGCGGCCGGGAATGGACGCCGGGCGGCACCGCGTTGATCACCGGCGGCACCGGGGCGCTGGGCAAGCACGTCGCGCGCTGGCTCGCGAAGTCCGGCGTCGAGCACGTCGTGCTGCTGAGCCGCAGCGGTACTGGCACGCCCGAACTCGGAACCAAGACCACGGTCGTCGCGTGCGACGTCACCGACCGGGACGCGCTGGCCGCCGTGATCCGCGAGCACGGTCCATTTAGGACGGTTGTGCACGCGGCGGGCATCGCGCAGGCCACGCCGGTCGAAGAGATGACTGAAGCCGAGTTCGCGGACGTACTCGCAGCCAAGACCCTAGGCGCACAACACCTGGACGCGCTGATCGACGACCCGGCCACGACGTTCGTGCTGTTCTCGTCCACCTCCGGGGTGTGGGGCAGCGGCGGCCAAGGTGCCTACGGAGCCGCCAACGCCTACCTCGACGCACTCGCCCAGCAACGCCGTTCACGCGGGCTGCACGCCGTGTCGGTGGCGTGGGGGCTGTGGGACGGCGACGGCATGGGCGCGGGCGACGGCGGCGAATACCTGCGCCGCCGTGGGCTCGGCACGATGGACCCGGAGCACGCTCTCGCCGAGCTGCGCACGGCCCTCGAACACGATGACACCACGATCGCCGTCGCCGATGTGAACTGGCCTCGCTTCGCCAAGGGCTTCACCGCGTTGCGCGCTCGGCCACTGATCGAAGACCTCGTGCCCGTGGTCGCGGAAACCGTTGCTGTACAAGAAGCTCCGAAGGACCTGGACCAGCTCGTGCGTACGGCGGTGGCCGCCGTTCTCGGTCACGAGGAGCCCGTTCCGGCAGAGCGGGAGTTCCAGGAGCTGGGCTTCGACTCGCTGACCGCCGTGGAGCTCCGCGACCGGCTCAAGGCCGCGACCGGGCTCGACCTTCCGGCGACCCTGGTGTTCGAGCACTCCAACGCGCGAGCACTCGCCGAGCACCTGAAGACCCGATCCACGCCCGAGCGTACGAGCACCTTGGCGCCGCTGTACCGGACGGCCGTTGCGGAGGACACCGCCGAGGAGTTCATCGCGGTGCTGGGCGACCTCGCCCGCTTCCGCCCGAGGTTCACCACCGGGCACCGCGTCGACCTGGTGCGGCTGGCTGAAGGTGCACGAGGTCCGAGCCTGGTGTTCTGCTGCGGCACCGCCGCGATGGCCGGGCCGCACGAGTTCGCCAGGCTGGCCAACGCCGCGCGCGGTGACCACGACGTCTGGGCGTTGCCTCAGCCGGGGTTCGTGCCGGACGAGCCGTTGCCCGCGACCCTGGAGGCCGTCCTCGACGCTCAGGCAGAGGCGCTGAGCGCGCTGGACGGGCCGTTCGTGCTGCTCGGACACTCCGGCGGCGCGAACATGGCGCACGAGCTGACCCGGCACCTGGAACAGCTCGGCCGAGGACCGGCGGGCCTCGTCGCCATCGATGTGTTCCCGCCCAACGACCAGAGCGCGATGAACGTGTGGCAGCGCGAGATCACCGACTACGCGCTGGACAACGCGCCGGTGGAGATCGACGACGCGCGACTCACCGCCATGGGCGCTTACCGCAGGCTGCTCGGCGACTGGAAACCGTTGCCCCCCAATGCACCCGTGCTGTTGCTGCGGGCATCGGAGCCGATGGCGGAGTGGACCGGCCCCGGTGACTGGCGGGCGGAGTGGCCCGGCGCGCACACCGTCGCCGACGTGCCCGGCGATCACTTCACGATGAACGGCGAGCACGCGGAGGTCGCCGTCCGCACGATCGAGGACTGGCTGAACGCGCTCGGAGGAGAGCTGTGACCACTATCGACCGAGTGTTGGGCAGGAGCCTGCACTTCACGCGCGCCGCGCACTGGTTCTCCGGCGAGCACGGCGACGCCTATGCGTTGCTGTTGCGCGGCATGGACGACAACGCCGAGCAGCTGGTTCGCGCGCGCGGCCCGGTGCACCGCGCGGACGACGGCAGCTGGGTGATCGCTGACCCGGCCCTGGGCGCTGACGTGCTGGCCGACCCCCGCTTCGGGCTCCGCCGCGCCGATGGGACGCACCCCGGCCAGCACGTGCACCCGCTGGAGAACTCCGGGCTGTTCCGCGCTTTCGCCGACTACGAGCGCGTACGGGGGATCATCGAGCCGGTCACTGGGGACCACGCCCGCGCTCGCGTGCAGGCTGTTGCGCGCCGTCTGCTCAGCGAGCTGGGCCCGCGCTTCGACCTCGCGGACTTCGCGCGGCGGTTGCCCGTCGCGGTGCTCACCGATCTGTTCGAGCTGACCGACGAGCGGTTCCCCGCGCACTTCGCCGGGCTCGGCCGAACCCTGGACAGCGTGCTGTGCCCGCAGCGCTCCGCCGACGCGCTGCGCACCGCGAACGCGGTCGACGGCCTGCACGAGGTCTTCGCCGATCACCTCGCCGCGCTCACCGCGGAGCAGGCCGGACCGGCGCCGGAGGACACCCGCCTCGCCGGGATGCTGCTCGCGGTCACCACCGCCGAGATCGTCCCCGGCCTGATCTGCAACGCCGTCCTCGGTGATCGGAACGCCCCTGCGGTGGCACTGGAGAGCCGCGTCGCGCACGAGGCGGTTCAGCTCGGCGAAGCGGAGATCGCCGCCGACGACCACGTCGTCGTGCTCGCCGGTGGTGCGCTCGACCGGAGTGTCCACTTTGGACTAGCGGCGCCGCTGATCCGGCTCCAGGTGGAGGTGGCGCTGGAGTCGCTACCGGATCTGCGCGTCACCGGCCCGGTGGTGCGAAACCGGCGCAGTCCCGTGCTGCGTTCGGTGTCCCGCATGCCCGTGACGACCGCGTGAGCGAGGAGAGACCCATGCGCGTGCTGTTCAGCTCCTTCGCCCACAAGACCCACTACTACAACCTCGTCCCGCTGGCCTGGGCGATGCAGACCGCTGGCCACGAGGTCCGCGTGGCCAGCCAACCGTCCCTTGTGGACGCGATCACCGGCACCGGGCTGACGGCGGTCCCGGTCGGCAACGACGACTCGATCATCGAGCTGATCACCAGGATCGGCGGTGACATCGGGCTCTACCAGAAGGGTCTCGACTTCACCGAGCAACGACCGGAGCGGCTGACCTGGGAGTACCTGCTCGGCATGCAGACGATGATCACCGCGTTCTGCCACGAGCCGCTCAACGGTGACGCCACCATCGACGAGCTGACCGACTACGCGCTGTCCTGGCAGCCAGACCTGATCGTCTGGGAGCCGATGACCCTGGCCGCGCCCATCGCCGCCACGGTCTCCGGCGCCGCGCACGCCCGGCTGCTGTGGGGACCCGACGTGGTGACCAGGGCCCGGCAGCAGTTCCTGCGCGCCATGGCCGAGCAGCCGGAGGAGCACCGCGAGGACCCGTTCGCGGAGTGGATGACCTGGACGCTCGCCCGCTACGGCAAGGAGAAGGCGTTCTCCGAGGACCTGCTCACCGGGCAGTGGACCATCGACCCGTCCGCCCCGAGCACCCGCCTCGACCTCGGCGTGCCCACCGTCGGTACCCGCTACGTGCCGCACAACGGCCCCTCGGTGATCCCGGCCTGGCTCGCCGAAGCGCCCACCAGGCCCCGGATCTGCCTCACCGTCGGGGTGTCCGCGCGCGAAACGCTCGGCAAGGACGAGGTGTCGCTCGCCGACCTGCTCGACGCGCTCGGCGACGTCGACGCCGAGGTCGTCGCCACGCTCGACGCGACCCAGCAGGCACTGCTGCCGCGCGTGCCCGACAACGTCCGGCTGGTCGACTTCGTGCCGATGAACGCGCTGCTGCCCACCTGCTCGGTGATCATCAACCACGGCGGCGCCGGCACGCACTCCACCGCGATGCTGCACGGGGTGCCGCAGGTGATGCTGACGAACCTGTGGGACGCGCCGCTCAAGGCCCAGCAGCAGGAGGAACTCGGCGCGGGCATCGCCATCCGGACCGACGAGGTGACCGCGCGCGGAGTGCGCGACGCGGTCGTGCGGGTGCTCACCGAGCCGTCCTTCCGCGAGGGTGCGCTGCGCCTGCGCGCGGAGATGCTGGCCGAGCCCAGCCCGAACGCGATCGTCGACCGGCTTGAAGACCTGACCAAGGCGCACCGGCGCCACTGAGAGGAGCACGAACGTGGCGTACGAGGACTCCATGTACGAGGACTACACAGAGGAAGCCGCCGAGGTCTACGACGCGGTGCACCAGGGCCGCGGCAAGGACTACCGGACCGAGGCCGCCGACATCGCCAAGCTGGTCCGCGGCTACCGGGCCGATGCGGCGTCCCTGCTCGACGTCGCCTGCGGCACCGGCGCTCACCTGCGGTTCTTCGCCGAGGAGTTCGCCGAGGCCGAGGGCGTCGAGCTGTCCGGCGACATGGTGGACATCGCCCGCCGCAAGACCCCCTCGCTGAAGGTGCACCAGGGCGACATGCGGGACTTCGCGCTCGGCCGCGAGTTCGATGCGGTGACGTGCATGTTCAGCTCGATCGGGCACATGGCCGACACCGCGGAGCTGGACAGCGCCGTCGCCACCTTCGCCCGCCACCTCACCCCCGGCGGGGTCGTGGTGGTGGAACCGTGGTGGTTCCCCGAGACCTTCACCCCCGGCCACATCGCCGCCGACGTGGTCCGGGCCGACGGTCGCACCATCTCGCGGGTCTCCCACTCGGTGCGCGAAGACGATCACACCCGCATCGAGGTGCACTACGTGGTGGCCTCCGCCGAACGCGGCATCCGCCATTTCAGCGAGGTCCACGAGATCACGCTCTTCGAACGTTCGGAGTACGAGCGGGCGTTCGTCCGGGCGGACCTGCGCGTCGAATTCCTGGAAGGAGGTCCGTCCGGCAGGGGGCTTTTCATCGGCCTCCGCGACTAACCGCGCGAACAATGCGAAAGGACCCTCGGAGAAATGTCCGAGGGTCCTCAAGCCGTGCCATTTCGCGAATTATGGCCGCACCTTCACCGGAACGTGCTTCGCGGTGAGCTCGTCCGGCTCGTAGAACTCGACGCCGTCGTGGTCGACCTCGAACCGCGGGAACCGCTCGAAGAGCAGCGGCAGCAGCACCTTGGCCTCCAGCCGGGCCAGCGCGGAGCCCAGGCAGTGGTGGATGCCGTGGCCGAAGCTGAAGTGCCGGTTGCGCTCGCGGTGGATGTCGAAGACGTCCGGGTTCGGGAAGACGGTCTCGTCCCGGTTGGCCGAGGCCATCCAGGCGATCACCATCTGTCCCTTGCGCATCTGGTGGCCGTGCAGCTCCGTGTCCTGCTTGAGGATGCGGAAGATGTTGTTGAAGGGGCTGCGGTAGCGCAGCACCTCCTCGATCGCGGCCGGGATCAGCGAGTGGTCGGCGCGCAGCTCGCGCTCGGCCTCGGGGTGTTCGTCCAGGCAGAGCATGATGTTGGCGATCAGCGTGCTGCTGGAGATGTGGCCCGCCGACAGCAGCAGCGCCACGATGCCGACGATCTCCTTGTCGGTCAGCCTGCGCCCGTCCAGCTCGGCGTGCACCAGGTCGCTGAACACGTCGTTGGTCCGCACGGCCCGCTTCTCGGCCGCCTTCTCGTGGAAGTAGGCGACCATCTCCTGGATGACCGGGCCGGTGGTCTCGGCGAAGTCCTCCGGCAGGTTCGGGTACTCCATCGCCTGGTTGCTCAGGAAGTTGTCCACCCAGTCGCGGAACTTGTCCTGGTCGGCGGCGGGGATGCCGAGCAGGTCGGCGATCATGATCACCGGCAGCGGGTAGGCCAGGTGCTCGACCATGTCGAAGCTGTCCCCGGAGATGCCGCTGAGCAGGTCTTTCGCGATCTCGACGATGCGCGGCTCCAACGCCGCGATCCGCTTTGGGGTGAAGGCCTGGCTGACCAGCCTGCGCACCGGGCCGTGCCCGGGCGGGTCCATGCCGCCGAAGACGCCGGGGCCCATCAGCACCTCGGTCTCCGGGGTCAGCGGGAACGCCTCGCGGAAATCCGAGGAGAAGATGGAGGGGTCGGAGGCGACGTGCGCGAAATCCGCGTACCCGAATACCTGCCACGCCTGCCGGGACTCGTCCCAGTAGACCGGATGATTGGCCCGCATGTACGCGAACCAGTCGAGCAGGTCGGCCGCATTGGCGTCCCTGCGCAACTCAAGCGAGAGAGACAAGATTACCGCCCATCAGGTCGAGGATACTCCGCCACCCTAACCCAGCACCCGGTGTGGAAGAACCAATCTCTTCAAATTCCGGAATTGATGTTACCCAGGCGGCGCGACCGTTCACCGGCGGTCGTGCGACCATCGGGGGCCGGTGGGAGACCGCTGGGAGATCGGAGCGGGCGATGACGCGGATGGAGCACGCCGACGCGGTGTTCGCCGGAGTGCGGCCGAGGCTGTTCGGCATCGCCTACCGGATGTCGGGCAGCGTGGCCGACGCGGAGGACCTCGTCCAGGAGACCTGGCTGCGCTGGCAGGCGGCCGACCGCGATGCGGTGCTCAACCCGGACGCCTACCTCGCGACGACGATCACCAGGCTCGCGATCAACGAGAGCAAGACCGCGCGGGCGCGCCGGGAGACCTACGTCGGGCCGTGGTTGCCGGAGCCGGTCGACACCGCCGCGGACCCGCAGATCGGTGCCGAGCGCGGCGCGGTGGTGGAGCTGGCCTTGTTGGCACTGCTGGAAAAGCTCACTCCGACCGAGCGTGCGGCGTACGTGCTGCGCGAAGCGTTCGACTACCCCTACGAGCGGATCGCGGAGATCGTCCGGAGCACGGCGGTCGCGGCGCGGCAGCTCGTGAGTCGTGCGCGCAAGCGGCTGGCGGGGGAGCGGCGGGCCCGCGTGGAGGCCGCCGAGCAGCAACGGCTGCTGACCGCGTTCGTGGCGGCGGCGCGCGCGGGGGACTTGGCGGAGCTGGAGCGGTTGTTCAGCGACGACGTGGTCAGCTACTCCGACAGCGACGGCAAGGCCCGCGCGGCGCGCTCGCCCGTGGTCGGCGCACGCACCCTGGCGAAGGTGGTCAGCGCGTGGGCGCCGGAGTTCTGGCGGGACGCGGAGACGTCCTTCGTGCAGGCCAACGGCTTGGCGGCGGTGGCACTGCGGCGCGACGGCGTGACCTTCGCGGTGGTGACCGTGACCGCGTCGGCGGAGGGCATCGACCAGGTGATGTGGCTGGTGAACCCCGACAAGATCACGGCGTTCTGAACCAGCTGTCACAACCGCGAGGGCTGTCTTGTCCTAGCTGGTGAACGCCCGCGATGGCGGGCTCACGAAAGGGCAGGACCATGAGGATCGTTGTCATCGGCGGAACCGGGCTCATCGGCTCGCAGGTGGTCGCGCGGCTCGGCGAGCACGGCCACGACGCCGTGCCCGCCTCCCCGTCCAGCGGCGTCGACACCCTGACCGGCGACGGCGTGAAGGAGGTGCTCGACGGCGCCGACGTGCTGGTGGACGTGTCGAACTCGCCGTCATTCGCCGACGACGACGTGCTGCGCTTCTTCCGCACCGCGACCGCGAACCTCCTCGAAGCCGCGCGCGGCGCCGGGATCGGCCACTACGTCGCGCTGTCGGTGGTCGGCGCCGACCGCCTGCCGGACTCCGGCTACCTCCGCGCGAAGGTGGCGCAGGAGGAGTTGATCACCGCCTCCGGGCTGCGGCACACGATCGTGCGAGCCACGCAGTTCTTCGAGTTCGCGGGCGCGATCGCTGACACAGCAACGGAGAACGGCGTTGTTCGGCTCTCCGGCGGAGGTGTTCAGCCGATCGCGGCGGCCGATGTCGCCGCAGTGGTGGGGCGAACCGCGGCGGGTGCCGCGGTGGACGGCGTGCTGGAGATCGGCGGGCCGGAGGCGTTCGGGCTCGACGAGTGGGTCCGCACCGTGCTCGCCGCGCGCTCCGACCCGCGCGAGGTCGTCACCGACCCTGGAGCGCGCTACTTCGGCACGCTCCTGGGCCGCGACTCCCTCCGGCCAGCCGCCGGCGCCGAGCTGGCGCCGACGAGCCTGGACGCCTGGCTCGCGCGGTGATGTAGGTCAGAGCTGGCCGAGCACCCATGCGCGGTGCTCGACCAGGTCGGTGTAGATCCCGGTCCCCTGCCCGCACCGCTCGCGCTGGCGCATGCCGGGCCGGGACGTGGCGCCGACCAGTTCCCACCGCCCGTTCGCGCGCACCACGGCAGGGCCACCGGAGTCGCCGCCGCACGGACCGGACACGCCGTCGGGGTTGCTGATGCACAGTTCCTTGGACGTCGTCATCGCGCAGTCGGCGTCCGGGACGAGCTTCACGTCCAGCCTCCGCACCTCCGGCGACATCGGGCACGGCGCGGTCAGGTCGGCGCACGTGCGGCCCCACCCGAGAAGCCGGACATCGGTGCCGACGGCGGGGGAGACAGCCGGGATGGTGATCGGCGTGACGCCGCGCATCTCCTCCACCTTGAGCACCGCGATGTCGGCGTACTTCTTGCCGGGGCCGACGTTGGTGTACTCGGGGTGGAGGCGGATCTCCGTGATCCGGGCGTTGGTGCCGCCGGAGTCGCTGCGCGCGCTGCCGTGGCGGATCGCCAGCCCGTGCGGCTTGCCCACCGCTTGGTTGACGCAGTGCCCCGCGGTGACCAGGGTTGTGCTGTCCACAATGGACGCTCCGCACAGGTGGCCGAAGTCGGCGTCGTGCAGGGAGGCGATGAACGGGTACGGCTCGGTGGCGATCGTGCCGTTGACGATGGCCCCGGCCGGGACCGCCGCGTCCAGGGTGAGGAGCGCGACGGCGGTGCTGATCAAGAGAGTTCTCACGCGTGTCGACGGTACCGTCGATGATCACCGCCCGCGCAGGGGTCAAAGGTGGAACAAGCGCCACGCGGTGAGGGCGAGCCGGGCCCGGGCCAGACCGGTGGGGTCGGTGAGGTCAACGCCCACCGCCTTCCCGATCTGGTCGAGCCGCCGGGCGACGCTGCTGTGGTGCAGGTGCAGCAGCTCCGCGGCTCGGCGCAGGGAACCGTTGGCGCAGTAGACCTCCAGCGTCTGCACGTCCTCCGGGGGAAGCTGCGCGATCGCGGCGACGTCGGCGTTCTCCCGCACGGCCTCGGGCGGCAGCTCGGCCAGCAGCGCGAACGCCCCGAGGTCGGCGTACGACACGACGGGCTCGCGCGAGCTCGTGAAGCGCAGCGCGGTTCGCGCCTGCCGCCACGACCGGCTCGGGCAGCCCGCCGCGCCGATCCCCGCGCGCACACCCTCCGGAAACCGTTGCGCGTCAACGGTTGTGGCCAGAAGTACGCCCACGTCCGCCAGGGGAGCGGCCTTCACCAGGTGTGCCGGGCAGATCAAGCCGCCGATCCGGTCGAGCGGTAGTGACGTGCGCACGGCGACGACGCGCAGCGGCAGATCGGTGCCGAAACCCAACAGCCGCAAGGCTCGTGCGCGCGCGGCCTCCTCGCTGCCGGAGCTGATCACCAGCTCGATCAGCGCGGGATCGGCCATCGTGGTGCGAGCCGGGCCGTAGCGCTCCAGGATCGCGGCGGCGGCGATGGCCAACCGGTCCAGCACCAGCTCGTCCAGCGCGGCGGGCTCGCCGGACCGCGCCAGCCACACCGCCCCGACCTCCTCGTCATCGAGGACGATCGGCCTGGTCGTGGACGCGGAACCCTCGGGCGCCGCACGGCCGTCCGGGCCCATGCTGATCACCCGCCCCGACCCGTGCAGCCGCATCCCCACGACGCACTCCGCCAGGTTCGCCGAAGCCCTCGCGAGCGCGGGCAGGTCGACGCGACGGCGCATGAGCGTGTCGTAGAACATCACCACGCGCATCGCGCCCCCGGCCTCCGCGTCCAACTGCGACAACCGCTGCGCCAGTGCCTCCATGAGCTGGAGGGTATGCGACGAACGGCGCGCCGCGCAGAGGGTGAGCGCGACGCTCGTCGGCTGCACTCCGCGCCCGGCGCCAGCACGATGTGCGCATGGACCCCGAGCTCGAAGCCTTCCTCCCGCTGTTCCCCAAGGCGAACCTCGACGACCCGCCCGCCGCGCGCAAGGGCCTCGCCGCGCTGGCCGCCTCGGTGCCGCCGCCGGACACCACCGGCATGCACATCGAGGACGTCACGGTGCCCGGTGACCCCGGTGTCCCGGTGCGGATCTACACCCCGCACGACGCGCGCGGCGCCATCATCTGGCTGCACGGCGGCGCATTCGTCATGGGTGATCTCGACACCGAGCACACCTGGGCGACCCGCGTCGCGCAGAACTCCGACGCGGTGGTGATCTCCGTGGGCTACCGCCTCGCCCCCGAGAACCCGTTCCCCGCAGCGTTCGACGACGCCTACGCCGTGCTGACCTGGGCAGCTCAAAACGCTGGCCTCGACCCCGACCGCATCGCAGTCGGCGGGCACAGCGCGGGCGGCGGGCTCGCGGCGGCGGTTGCTCTGCGCGCACGGGACGAACGCGGGCCGCGCATCCGATTCCAGTTGCTCAACCAACCCGGGCTCGACGACCGCCAGGAGAGCTGGTCGGCGCGCGAGTTCACCGACACGCCGTGGATGAACCGCGACAAGGTCACCGCGTCCTGGCGGCACTACCTCGGCGGAGCACCCGCGACGCAGTACTCCTCACCGGCGCGCGCCGCCGATCTCTCCGGCCTGCCGCCCGCCTACATCGCCACCGCCGAGTTCTGCCCCAACCGCGATGAGGACATCGACTACGCGGTGCGCCTGATGCGCGCGGGCGTCTCGGTCGAACTCCACCAGTGGCCCGGGACCTTCCACGGCTCGCAGGCGATCCTGTCCGCCGAGGTCTCCCAGCGTCAGAACGCCGAACTCGGCGCCGCCCTGCGCCGCGCCCTGGAGGGGTGAACCCATGTCGAGGATCAAGCTGATCGCCTGTGGAACCGTTGCCGCACTGGGACTCGGCGCGGGCTCGGCCGCCGCGTTACCCGACGATCTGAAGTCCACTTTGGACGCAGTACACAGCGAGGGCATGCCGGGCGTGTTCGCCGAGGTGCGCGACGGGAGAACGGTGTGGCGCGGAGCGGCCGGAGTCGCTGATCTCGCTACCGGCCGCCCCGTCACCGCCGACATGCGCCACCGCGTCGGCAGCGTCACCAAGACCTTCACCGCCGCGGCCGTGCTGCTCCAGGTGGAGCAGGGTCGCCTGCGGCTTGACGCGCCGATCGGCGACTACCTGCCCCACCTGGTGCCCGGCGAGCGCGGTCGCGCGATCACCGTGCGGATGCTCATCAACCACACCAGCGGCCTCGCCGACTACCTGACCATCGCGTTCCCGTCGCTCGCCGAGATGCAGCCGAAGAGCTTGGACGACAACAGGTTCCGCCGCTTCCGCGCGAACGAGCTGATCGCGATGGGCGTCAACGCGCCGCCCGCCGGTGAGCCGGGGAGCACCCCGGGCGTGTACTCCAACACCAACTACCTGCTGCTCGGCCAGCTCCTGCGGAAGGTGACCGGCAGGCCCGCCGAAGAGGTGATCACCCGCACGGTGATCGACCGCGCCGGCCTGCGGCACACCGAATTCCCTGACGGCACAAGGATTCGCGGGCCGCACTCACGCATGTACGAGTCGCTGTTCGGCGCCATCGACCCGCCCCGCGACTACAGCGTCTACGACATGTCGTGGGTGAGCACCGGTGCCGCGCTGGTCACGACCATGGCCGACCTCAACCACTTTTACGCGCAGCTGCTCAGCGGCAAGATCGTCAAGCCGGGGTCGCTGGCGCAGATGCAGCGCACGGTCCCGGTGATCAGCCTGGAGGGCAATCAGATCGACTACGGCCTCGGCCTGCACAAGGTCACCACGAGCTGCGGCACCTTCTGGGGCCACGACGGCTCGGTGTGGGGAGCGCAGGCCCTGTCGCTGACCAGCGCGGACGGCAGGCGGCAGTTGTCCTACGCGCTGAACCTCGCGCACTGGACCAAGCTCGACCGGCTCGACCAGGCGCTGGAGAGCTTCACTCAGAAGGCGTTGTGCGCTGGACGAATCCGTTGACCCGGCCGTAGCCGAGCACGTGGCCGCTCATCGTGAACGCGGCCACGGCGGGTGAGCTGGCAGCGGGCAGCTTGAGGCTGGCCGTGTCCAACGCGTACACGGTGACGACGTAGCGGTGCGGGATGTCCCCGGCGGGCGGGCACGGCCCGAGGTAGCCGGTGGCTCCCGCATCGTTGGTCCCGGAGACCGCGCCCGCGGGCGGCGTGTGGTCGAGCTTGGTCTGCGAACCCGGGATGTCCCAGGTCATCCAGTGCCAGAAACCGCTGCCAGTACTGGCATCCGCGTCCTGCATCGACGCCGCGAAGCTCTTCGTACCAGCTGGGGCGCCGTGCCACTCCAGGCGCAGCTGCTGGTTGCCGCCGGTGCAGCCGAAGGTGTTGGCCCACGCGCTCGACGGGATCTTGCCGTCCCGCACGTCCGGGCTGATCACGGGAAACTGCTTGGCCTTGACCGGAACTCCGGCCCGGATCTTGGTGTGGCCGAAGGCGTCGGCGGCGACCACCTCGGCCGCGCCGATGCTCTCCGGCTCGGCCGTCACGACGACGCTGACCGCGCCGACGAGGGCCAGGGCCGAACCGATGATGCGCTTGTTCACGTGTCCTCCTGCGTGTCCGAATGCGATCGACGCTAGGAGTGATAATCGATTATCGCAACGCCGGACTCAGGAAGCTGATGGGGCACTCGAACGAGCGAGTGTGACGAGGGCCGCTGTCGACTTAGTTGGACGTCCTACTATATGGTCCCCAACAGACCCGCGGTGCAGGGAAGCTGGTGTGAAACCAGCGCGGTCCCGCCACTGTGACCGGGGAGCGCGTCGTCGAAGGACAAGGCCACTGGCGAGAGCCGGGAAGGCCGGCGGCGCGTGGCGATCCGGAAGCCAGGATACCGGCCACGGGTGTCGTTCGTGTTGTCCACGAGGATGGAGCCACACGCATGCTTCCCGTGCGCGCGCATTTTGTTGATGGCAAAGAGTTCCCGGGCGTCTCCGGCAGACTCGCCGACGTCTACGACCCCAGTACCGGTTCGGTCCAGGCCCAGGTTCGCTTGGCGGACAAGGAAGACGTGGACGGGGTTGTCGCCTCGGCGGTGACCGCGCAGGCGGAGTGGGCGAAGTGGAACCCGCAGCGCAGGGCCAGGGTCCTGCTGCGCTTCCTGGACCTGGTCAACCGTGAGATGGACTCGCTGGCCCGGCTGCTCTCCGCCGAGCACGGCAAGACCATCGCCGACGCCAAGGGCGACATCCAGCGCGGCCTTGAGGTCGTGGAGTTCGCGGCCGGAATCCCGCACCTGCTCAAGGGCGAGTTCACCGACGGCGCCGGCAGCGGCATCGACGTGCACTCGCTGCGCCAGCCGCTCGGCGTGGTCGCCGGGATCACGCCGTTCAACTTCCCCGCGATGATCCCGCTGTGGAAGGCCGCGCCCGCCATCGCGTGCGGCAACGCCTTCGTGCTCAAACCCTCCGAGCGCGACCCCTCGGTCCCGCTGCGCCTGGCGGAGCTGTTCCTCGAAGCCGGTCTGCCGCCGGGCGTGTTCAACGTGGTCAACGGGGACAAGGTCGCCGTGGACGCGCTGCTGCACGACGAGCGCGTCCAGGCCGTGGGCTTCGTCGGCTCCTCGGAGATCGCGCAGTACATCTACGCCACGGCCGCGGCCAACGGCAAGCGCGCCCAGTGCTTCGGCGGCGCCAAGAACCACATGATCATCATGCCGGACGCCGACCTGGACCAGGCGGTGGACGCGCTGCTCGGCGCCGGGTACGGCTCGGCGGGCGAGCGCTGCATGGCGATCTCCGTCGCGGTCCCGGTCGGCGAGGACACCGCGAACGCGTTGGTGGCCAAGCTGGTCGAGCGAATCCCGTCGCTGAAGATCGGCGTCTCGCACGACGAGAGCGCCGACTTCGGCCCGCTGGTCACCGCCGCCGCGCTGGAGCGCGTCCGCGACTACATCCAGATCGGCGTCGACGAGGGCGCTTCCCTGGTGGTCGACGGCCGCGACTTCGTGTTGCCGGGCAACGAGAACGGCTTCTTCATCGGCCCGTCGCTGTTCGACGACGTGCGCCCCGGCTCGCGCATCCACCGCGAGGAGATCTTCGGCCCCGTGCTCGCGATCGTGCGCGCGGCGGACTACGAGGAAGCGCTGCGCCTGCCCAGCGAGCACCAGTACGGCAACGGCGTGGCGATCTTCACCAGGGACGGCGACACCGCGCGGGACTTCACCAGCCGCGTGAACACCGGCATGGTCGGCGTGAACGTGCCGATCCCGGTTCCCGTTGCCTACCACACCTTCGGCGGGTGGAAGCGCTCCGGTTTCGGCGACCTCAACCAGCACGGTCCCGACTCGATCCGCTTCTACACCAAGACGAAGACGGTCACCTCGCGCTGGCCCTCCGGCACCCGCCAGGGCGCGAGCTTCGTCATCCCGACGATGAGCTGAGGCGGCGTGTTCGCGCTGACCGACGAGCAGCGGGAGATCGCCGACACCGCACGGCGCTTCGCCGCTGAGCACTTCGCGCCCAACGCGGTGCGCTGGGACCAGGAGAAGCACTTCCCGGTCGACGTCCTGCGCAAGGCCGCCGAGGTGGGCATGGGTGGCGTGTACGTGAGCGAGGACTTCGGGGGCTCCGGACTGTCCAGGCTCGACGCCGCGTTGATCTTCGAGGGCCTGGCGACGGGGTGCCCGTCGCTGGCCGGGTACCTGTCCATCCACAACATGGTCGCCTGGATGGTGGACCGCTTCGGCGACACCGCGCAGCGCGCCCGGTTCCTGCCGGGACTGTGCTCCATGGACGACCTCGGCAGCTATTGCCTCACCGAGCCCGGAGCCGGTTCCGACGCGGGAGCCCTGCGCACCAAGGCTGTTCGCGACGGCGACCACTACGTGCTCAACGGGGTCAAGCAGTTCATCTCCGGCGCCGGAACGTCCACCGTGTACATCGTGATGGCCAGGACCGCCGACACCGGGCCGCGCGGGATCACCGCCTTCATCGTGCCGATCGAGGCGTTGTCCTTCGGTCCCAACGAGATCAAGATGGGGTGGAACGCCCAGCCCACCCGCCAGGTCATCCTGGAGGACGTGCGCGTGCCCGTTGCCAACCGGCTCGGCGCGGAGGGCGAGGGCTTCCGGATCGCGATGAACGGCCTCAACGGCGGGCGCCTCAACATCGGCGCCTGTTCGCTGGGCGGGGCGCAGAGCGCGCTGGACCGCAGCCTGGACTACCTCCGCGACCGCGAGGCGTTCGGTGCCCCGCTGCTGCGCGCTCAGGCGTTGCAGTTCCAGCTCGCCGACATGGGCACCGAACTGGAGGCCGCGCGGATGTTGTTGTGGCGCGCCGCTTCCGCGCTGGACGCGAAGGACCCGCGAGCGGTGGAGCTGTGCGCGATGGCCAAGCGCTTCGCCACCGACACCGGCTTCTCCGTCGCCGACCGCGCGCTGCAACTGCACGGCGGCTACGGCTACCTCGCGGAGTACGGCATCGAGAAGATCGTGCGCGACCTGCGCGTGCACCAGATCCTCGAAGGAACCAACGAGATCATGCGCGTGATCGTCTCGCGCGGAATGACGGGGGCGGCATGATGACCACGGACGTGTTGCTGCGCAAGGAGAGCGGCCTCGGCCGGATCATCCTCAACCGGCCGCGCGCGATCAACGCGCTGACCCACACCATGGTGCAGCTCATCGACGCCGCGCTGGTGGAGTGGGCCGACGACGCCGACGTGCGCGCCGTGCTGATCACCGGAGCGGGGGAGCGCGGCCTGTGCGCGGGCGGCGACATCGTCTCCATCTACGAGGACGCCCGCTCCGGCGGCAGCGCTTCGCTGGACTTCTGGCGCGACGAGTACGTGCTCAACGCCCGCATCGCCCGCTACCCCAAGCCCTACATCGCGGTGATGGACGGCATCGTGATGGGCGGCGGCGTCGGCGTTTCGGCGCACGGCAGCGTCCGGATCGTCACCGAGCGCTCTGTCGTGGGGATGCCGGAGGTGGGGATCGGCTTCGTGCCCGACGTCGGCGGCACCTACCTGCTGTCGCGCGCGCCGGGCGAGTTGGGCACGCACATCGCCCTCACCACAGCACGTTTCGGCGCGGGCGACGCCGTCCACTGTGGATTCGCCGACCACTTCGTGCCGAGCGCTTCTTTGGACGACTTCGTCAGCGCGCTGAGCGTGAGCGGTCTGGACGCGGCGTTGTCGCTGTCGACGGCGGCTCCGGCGTCTTCGTTGTCCGAGCAGCGTTCGTGGATCGATTCCTGCTACGCGGCCGACTCCGTGCAGGAGATCGTCGACCGCATGCGCGATCATGGCTCCACGGAGGCGAAGGCGGCCGCGGAGCAGATCCTCGGCAAGTCCCCGACGGCGTTGACCGTGACGCTGCGGGCGCTGCGCCAGGCTCGGCGGCTGCCGTCCCTTGAACCGGCGCTCGACCAGGAGTTCCGTGTGGCCAACGCCATCCTGCGCTCGCACGACCTCGTCGAGGGCATCCGCGCGCAGGTGATCGACAAGGACCGCGACCCGCACTGGAAGCCCGGCTCGCTCGCTGAAGTGTCCACTGTGGACGAGTACTTCGCCGATCTCGGAGCCCGGGAACTCGGCCTGGCACAGGGGGAGATCTGATGACCACGATCGGATTCATCGGCCTCGGCAACATGGGCGCGCCCATGGCGGCGAACCTCGCGGCGGCGGGCCACGAGGTCACCGGCTTCGACCTGGTGGCCAAGCCCGACGGCCTGCGCGTCGCGGCCTCCGGACAGGAGGCGGTCAACGACGTGGACGTCGTGATCACCATGCTGCCCAGCGGAAAGCACGTGCTGTCCTGCTACGCCGACCTGCTGCCCGCCGCGCGCCCGGGAACGCTGTTCATCGACTGCTCCACCATCGACGTCGCCGACGCGCGCGCCGCTGCTTCGGAGGCGATCAAGGCCGGGCACCACGCCCTCGACGCCCCGGTCTCCGGCGGTGTGATGGGCGCTTCGGCGGGGACGCTGACGTTCATGGTGGGCGGTCCTCTTGAGGTGTTCGAGCGCGCAGAGCACGTGCTGTCCGTCATGGGCCGCAAGGTGGTCCACTGTGGACAGTCCGGCAACGGTCAGGCCGCGAAGATCTGCAACAACATGATCCTCGGCGTGTCGATGATCGCGGTCAGCGAGGCGTTCGTGCTCGGCGAACAGCTCGGCCTCACCCACCAGGCCCTCTACGACGTGGCCTCCACCGCGTCCGGCCAGTGCTGGGCGCTCACCACGAACTGCCCCGTCCCCGGCCCCGTGCCGACCAGCCCGGCGAACAACGACTACCGCCCCGGCTTCGACGCCGCGCTCATGGTCAAGGACCTCGGCCTCGCCGCAAGTGCCGTGACCGCGAACGGTGTGGACGCCGCGCTCGGGCTGCGCGCCGCCGAGCTGTACCGCGCCTTCGCCGAGAACGGCGGCGCGGGCCAGGACTTCTCCGCGATCGTCTCCGCCATCCGTCAGCGCTCCCAGGGAGAACCGATGACCGAGACCATCATCGTCGACCGCAAGGACCGCGTCGGCCTGATCACGCTGAACCGCCCCAAGGCGCTCAACGCCCTCAACCTCCAGGTGATGCAGGAGGTCGTCGCGGCGGCCCAGGACTTCGACCGCGATCCGGAGATCGGCGCCATCCTGATCACCGGCTCCGTCCAGGCTTTCGCGGCGGGCGCGGACATCAAGGAGATGCAGCCCCAGTCCTACTTGGACGTCTACCTCAGCGACTGGTTCGCCGGGTGGGACGCCCTCGCTCGGGTCCGCAAGCCCACCATCGCCGCCGTCGCTGGCTACGCGCTCGGCGGAGGCTGCGAGCTGGCCATGCTCTGCGACGTCCTGCTGGCCGCCGACACCGCGAAGTTCGGCCAGCCCGAGATCAAGCTCGGCGTGATCCCCGGCATCGGCGGCTCGCAGCGGCTGACCCGCGCGGTCGGCAAGGCCAAGGCCATGGAGCTGTGCCTGACCGGCCGCATGATGGACGCCGAGGAAGCGGAGCGGGCCGGGCTGGTGTCCCGGATCGTGCCCGCAGACCGCCTCCTCGACGACGCCGTGGAGACCGCGGCCACCATCGCGTCGATGTCCTTGCCCACGGCCATGATGGCCAAGGAGGCCGTCAACCGCGCCTTCGAGAGCTCGCTCGCCGAGGGCATCCACTTCGAGCGGCGGCTGTTCCACGCCACCTTCGCCACCGCCGACCAGAAGGAGGGCATGGCCGCCTTCGTCGAGAAGCGCGCGCCCCACTTCACCCACCGCTGAGCCACACGTCGAGCAGGGCGGGGTTCGCCACCGAGCCCCGCACCTCGACCTGTTCCGCCTCGGTGAGGACGAGTTCCCGGAGCTGCGCGCCCCAATCCGCGACTTCGTCGTCCAGCGCCACGGACACCTCGATCAGCATCGCCAGCGCCTGGGCCCGTTCCTGGGTCGTCGCGCTGTCGCTCTGCCGTTTCAGCCCCGATCTCAGTGCGCGCTGAGCGGCCCGGTCGTCGTTCTTGAACTCACGCAGAATCCGCGCGTTGTCCATCGCCTTCGCCAGCCCCGCGAGCTTTTTCGAGCCCCCGTACTCCAACTCCATCGGCTCGTCCCGCTGGATGAAGATGATCGAGTTCCCCGACGGGTCGACGATCGTGAACCGCGACGCCCCCGCTCGATATCGAGTGATCCTCGGCAGCCCCTTCGCGAGCACCTTCCCGTACACCTCGCGCATGGCCGCCACGAACGTCGCGTGATAGGCCGCGACGTCGTCCACCATCACCAGGCACCCGCCCGTGTTCTCTGCCGCCGGGTCCACGCTGTCGGACGCGCGGCCGTAGTGGATGTCGAAGCCGCTCCACCTGAAGGCCAGGTACAGGTACGGCTTCGTCTGCTCGTAGATCGTCTTGAAGCCGAGGGCACGCCAGAAGGCGAGCGTTTCGTCCGGGTGGACGCAGGACAGCAGGGGCACGGTCGTCTCGTTGGCCAGGACACCGTCAGGCACAGTCGGGCTCCTCTCGATCGCCGCCGCAGTGTGCCAACTTCTCCGGGTATCCGCCTATGCAAATTTTGGCGGTCTGTTGCATGCAGCTGTTGCAGCCGGTGCCGGTCGGTTCGGCTTTGGACGGGGGCGGCGCGGCTGGGTTGGTGTGCCCGCCTCTGTCGGATTTCGCATTATGGCAACTTATTGTGCGGCGGAAGCGTTTTCTTTTGCGCTATGTCGCCATAGCGTCGCGCGGGCGGATTTGCGTGAAGTTGTTGTGGCACTTGGGAATTCACTCTTCGGGGCCATGATCGTCTATTTTCTTGAGGGTAGAATCGGGTTATGCCCCCTGATGATCCTGATGAACTCCTGCACGCCGCCTACACCGCGATCGGTAAAGCGGTAGCCGACTTCTCCACCGTCTTGATGGGTTACGTCTCCGATCTTGATGCGTGTGATCGTGAGTACGCCGAGAACCTGCTCATGCCCCTGCTGCGCGTGACTCGTGCGAAGGCCAACCGTCTGCTGGACCGTGCTTCTGATCTGACTACGCGCCCTGCGGTGTTGCAGGCGTTGGTTTCAGGCCGGGTTGATGAGGGCAAGGCC